>CAZPZN010000006.1:0-35558 GCA_964590735.1 uncultured Tissierella sp. | reverse complement strand
CACTATTTAGTTATCTAGGTTCATTGCCTAAAGCTTTAAGCCCTTAGGTCTTGTTCCTCGTTTAGGGAACTTTCATAGTATACCACGAAACTTAACTACGTGTCAACTACTTTTTTAAATTGTTTTTTCTTTTGTGTTTCACGCCTTTAGGCGGTCAACCTTTATAATATTACTACCTTTTTGGATTAATGTCAATAGCTAATTTGAAATTGTTTTAATTTCTTTTTATTTAGTATTACACTCTACAATTCTATAGGAGGTAAACCAACTGATAGATTGTTTATCCAACCTGTCGTAATTACGACCGGAAATATATCATACTATGAATCTTCGATAGAGTCAACCCCTTAAATGTTAGTACTTATTTCCATTTGATCAAAAAACAAAATAGTGGGCAGAGCTTCCTGTCCACTAATGTCACATATTCTTTTCATCTTCACGTTTTATTATCTTAACTTCTTCTATTAATCCATCTTCTGTTGCCTTAGTTACTTTAATCTTTATATCTCCTGCGTCGAATTCTGCTCCCTCTTCTACAGGTTTACATGCTTCATCGGCAAGACTACATACTAATCCTCCAAGGGTATTTGCCTGACTACCTGGAATATCATATTTTTTCAATATATCCTTCATCTTAGTTGATGCTGAATATAGGTCTTGTTGGCCCCTCTTAACTATGTCTACCTTCTCATCCTTTAATATCAGGAACTTAATAATGGCAAATACTATTGCAAGTGATAATGTTCCTAGTACCAAGTCCAACATGGTATCAGAGTATATTAGCATCTTTCTGGCAATAACAAATAGAACTAATTCAAGTATAGCATCTGTAGAATGATAAATAATCATAAGTATTAACTCAATACCTACTATTAATACCAATGCATATCCTAGAAAATCATTAAATAATTCATAGGAACTAGCAGGGTCTGTAACAAATATCTGATGAAAATACTTGATTAAATCTATTAATCCAATAGCAACCCCTATGGCAATCAATACAGCTACAATCATCTTTAAAATATATGTTACCTTTTCTATTTTTGTTTCAAAAACATTGTGCTTCAATTATTTTGCAACTCCTTCTATTATCGATAGCTAATCAATCAACTATCAATCAACCATTGTTCTTTCTATTTCTTTTCTCATCTTTTCAAGTATCCTCTTCTCAATTCTAGAAACCGTCATCTGAGAAATCTCTAAAGACTTGGCTATGGCAACTTGGGTCTTCTTATTGAAATATCTTTCAATTAAAATTTGCCTTTCCATTTCATTTAACTTGTCCATAGACTTAAGAAAGAAATCATTATTTTCTATTCTAGAAAAATATAGGTCCTCTTCTCCGATTAATTCTGCTAGATTTACTTCTTTATCATCATTGTGTGAATCATAGGTAACATCCAATGATTGAGGTGTATATACCTTACTAGCTTCCATTGCTTCTAGGATTTCTTCTTCTGTAGAGTCTAAAAAATTAGCTATATCCTCTATTGTAGGCGACCTTTGAAGATCTTGACTTAGTTGTACCTTAGCATTGTTAATCTTCTTAGACAGTTCTTGAATTCTTCTTGGAACACGAATGGTCCATCCCTTATCTCGGAAGTATTTCTTAATCTCCCCTATTATAGTAGGAGTAGCAAAGCTTGAAAACTCAAATCCCTTTTCTATATCGTATCTTTCAATAGCATAAATTAGTCCAATGCATGCAACCTGATAGATATCATCATAATCTATTCCCCTATTAGCGTATTTCTTTGCTAAAATCTCAGCAATATATAGGTGTTTCTCTATTAGGATGTCACGAACTTCTTTTTCACTTTTATCCCTGTACTTTTTAAACAAGATTCTTATAGCTGCCTTATCCAGGTTTTTTATCTTGTCTTTATCGTAGTAGTTCTCATTAATCATAGACTACCATCCTTTATACTAAATATTTAGTCATTTTGACACCATAATCATCAAAAACAACTTCATCCATTAATGATCTAATAATTAAGACTCCTAACTCTCTGTCTCTGGCATGTTCTAATTCTCCTGGAATATTCGCCTTAACATCACTTACCTTTATAGTAAGCTTTTCATTTTCAATTTGAAACTCAATATTAATATTATCCTTGCCACTTAGAATAAAGGAGTTTGTACACGCCTCACCTATGGCAACCTTAATATCTTCTATTTCATCTATATTCAATCCGCATTTATTGGATATTGAAGATGATGCAAGCCTAACAAGACCGATATAATCAGGCTTACTTGGAATATTCAATAATATGGAATCCTTATTCATCTGCTTCACCCCTAATGATAAATAACTTATCTAACTCAGTTATAGAAAAGAGTTTTCTAATATTAGGCTTTATATTGTTTAAATATACTTTATGGTCACTTTCACTAACTAGTTTCAAAATCCCAATCAATGCCCCAAGGCCTGTACTATCAATATAATCTAATTCTTGACCATCTATTATTAAATCTGCCTTAGTCTCCTTATAGTGACTTAATACCTTGTCTTTAAAATCCGAAGATGTATATATATCCATATCTCCTTCAGGCATTATCATCCATGAATTTTTTTCTTTATCAAAAGCTATACTTGTATTAAACGACACAATATTACCTCCTATCCAGGGATTTTAAAAAAAATCAAGCATTTACCTTTAATAAATGCTTGATTTTATTTTATACTAATTAATCCATAATGTAAAGTCTTTAGGTATCAGAAGCAATTGCTTGCAATTGCATCACACCACCGAAACGATTTTATCCTTATGCTATTCTTCTACATACTTAGCCACAGCAACAACTTTGTCACCATGCATCTTCATCAAAGTAACACCTTGAGTAGATCTTCCCATAGTGTTTATATCCTTTGTATTAAGTCTAATAATAATACCTGATTGTGATATCAACATTACTTCATCATTTTCAGTTATTATCTTAGCAGATATTATATCCCCAGTTTTTTCCTTTATACTATAGGTCTTTAATCCCTTACCTCCACGAATTTGGACCTTATATTCTTCAATAGGGGTTTTCTTTCCAAATCCTAATTCAGAAATAACTAGAAGATGGTAATTATCTTGGACTAAATCAGCTGCAACCACTTCATCTTCCTTAGCTAAAGTAATCGCCTTAACTCCAGATGCATTTCTACCCATAGGTCTTGCGTCATTTTCATCAAACCTTATAGCCATACCCTTCTTAGTAACTAAGATCATCTCTTTAGTTCCATCAGTAGTTTTTACACTAATAAGTTCATCATCTTCCCTAAGGCTTATAGCTATGATGCCACTCTTTCTGATGTTTTTAAATAAATCAAGACTAGTCCTCTTTATAAGACCTTTCTTAGTCATAAATACCAGGTAATTTTCTGGAGTGTATTCAGACAATGGTATTACTGCACTAACCTTTTCACCTTTTTCAAGATTCAATAGATTAATAATAGCAGTACCCTTGGCCTGTCTTCCAGCATCAGGTATTTCATATGCCTTCATCATAAAGACTTTACCCTTGTTGGTGAAGAATAATATCATATCGTGAGTTGATGTAATAAATAAGTCTTCTACAAAGTCTTCATCCCTTGTAGTCAAGGCCATTATTCCTTTACCACCTCTTCTTTGAGGCTTATAAGTACCTTCTGGCATTCTCTTAATATAGCCAAAGTGAGTTAAGGTAATTATAACATCTTCCTCTTCTATCATATCTTCTAAATCTATTTCCTCTGCAGAAGCCATTATTCTTGTTCTTCTCAAATCTCCGTATTTTTCCTTGATTTCAAGAAGTTCTTCCTTGATTATATTTAAGACAAGTCTTTCACTTCCAAGGATTTCCTTTAATCTATTGATCTCCTTAATAAGTGCTTCATACTCTTCTTCTAACTTATCTCTTTCCAAACCAGTTAAACGTCTTAATCTCATATCTAAAATAGCTTGAGATTGTCTTTCAGATAATCCAAATCTCACTATTAAGTTCTCCTTAGCAGTGGCATCATCCTTGGATCCTCTAATTACTTTTATGACTTCATCTATATTATCAAGAGCTATTTTTAAACCTTCAACAATATGAGCTCTATCTTCTGCCTTAGCCAATTCATATTGGGATCTTCTAGTGATAATTTCCTTTTGGTGCTCTAAGTAATAATAAAGCATCTCTTTAATATTAAGTACCTTAGGCTCATTATTCACTAAGGCAAGATTTATAATCCCAAAGGTTACTTGCATCTGAGTATGTTTATATAGGTTATTAAGGACTACATTAGGATTAGAATCCCTTTTTACTTCTACAACAATCCTCATACCATCACGGTCAGACTCATCTCTTAAATCAACAATACCTTCTATTCTCTTTTCTCTTACATACTCTGCTATCTTTATAATAAGCTGAGCCTTGTTAACCTGGTAAGGTAATTCAGTTATAATAATTTTGTCTCTACCCTTAGCATTCTCTTCTATCTCAGCAACTGCTCTAATTTTAATCTTTCCTCTTCCGGTATTATAGGCCTGTTTAATAGCTTCTTTCCCCATGATATGACCACCGGTTGGAAAATCAGGTCCCTTAATTACCTTAGAGATAGATTCTATATCCACCTCAGGATCATCAATTATAAGTACTAGGCCATCTACTACCTCTCTTAAATTATGAGGAGGAATATTCGTAGCCATACCTACTGCTATACCAGATGAACCATTAACAAGTAAGTTTGGAAAACGGCTAGGTAAAACTACAGGTTCCTGTAGGGTTTCATCAAAGTTAGGTCTCCAATCTACAGTATCCTTCTTTATATCCCTTAGCATTTCCACTGCGATTTTAGCCATTCTTGCTTCCGTATAACGCATGGCTGCTGCTCCGTCACCATCTACAGACCCAAAGTTTCCATGTCCATCTACTAGAAGGTACCTAGTATTAAATTCCTGAGCTAACCTTACCATTGCACCATATACAGAGCTATCACCGTGAGGGTGATACTTACCAAGTACGTCTCCGACAACTCTGGCTGACTTTCTATAAGGCTTATCAGGTGACATATTTAGTTCATCCATAGCATAAAGAATTCTCCTATGAACGGGTTTCAAACCATCTCTTACATCAGGAAGGGCACGACTTACTATAACACTCATGGAATATTCCAAATAGGATTTTTTCATGTCGTCTTCAATATTAATATCTATAAGTTTATGATCTAATTCATTATCCATTTAAGCCCTCCTATATGTCTAAATTCTTAACAAATTTTGAATTTTCTTCTATGAACTCCCTACGAGGCTCTACCTTATCACCCATAAGAGTAGTAAAAATCTCATCAGCATTGACTGCATCCTGAATAGTTACCCTAAGCAAGGTCCTAGTCTTAGGATCCATAGTAGTATCATAAAGCTGATCTGCATTCATCTCTCCAAGACCCTTATATCTTTGAATACTATAGTTAGTTCTTCCAACTTCATTTAAGAAATCATCTAGCTCTTCCTCACTGTAGCAATAAGCTTCCTTCCTGCCCTTAGTTACCTTATAAAGAGGTGGTTGAGCAATATAGATATGGCCTGCATCTATTAACTCCTTCATATATCTAAAGAAGAAAGTTAATAGTAATGTTCTTATGTGGGCTCCATCTACGTCGGCGTCCGTCATTATAATAATCTTTCCATATCTTAACTTTTCAATATTGAATTCACTACCTATTCCAGTTCCAAAGGCAGTAATCATGGATCTTATTTCCTCATATCCAAGAATCTTATCAAGTCTTGCCTTCTCAACGTTCATTATTTTACCCTTTAATGGTAGTATGGCTTGGAAGTGTCTACTTCTTCCTTGCTTAGCAGAACCACCCGCAGAATCTCCCTCGACTAGGAAGACTTCTGTTTCATTCATATCAGAAGACTGACAGTCAGCAAGTTTACCTGGCAAAGTGATATTATCTAAGATAGATCTCTTTCTAGTTAAGTCTCTTGCCTTTCTAGCTGCCTCCCTTGCCCTTTGGGAGTTTATAGCCTTATCTAATATAATCTTTGCTTCTTTTGGATTTTCTTCAAAATAGGTATTTAAAAAATCTACTACTTGAGATTCAACAATATTTCTAGTCTCACTATTTCCTAATTTCCCCTTAGTTTGACCTTCAAACTGTGGCTCAGAAAGCTTCACGGAAAGGACTGCAGTAATACCTTCTCTGGCATCTTCACCAGTAAGGTTTTCATCCTTCTCCTTTAGGAAGTTGTTCTTTCTTCCATATTCATTAAATACCCTTGTCAATGCAGCTCTCAATCCTGAAAGATGGGTACCTCCATCTATGGTGTTGATATTATTAGCAAAGGTTAAAATATTTTCACTATAGGCATCGGTGTACTGCAAAGCTAATTCAACTAGAGTACCATCCTTTGTGCCTTCGAAATATATTACATCCTTGTGTAGAGGCTTTTTGTTCTTATTGATAAATTGAACAAATGACTTAATACCACCTTCATAATGAAATTCTTTATGATTACCTGATTTCTCATCGTGGATTGCTATTTTTATTCCCTTATTTAAAAATGCCATCTCTCTAAATCTGAATTCAAGAGTTTCAAATGAAAACTCTATAGTGTCAAAGATTGTAGAATCAGGCATAAAATGTATAGTAGTACCCGTAATGTTTGAATTTCCAATAGGCTGAAGCTCAGTAATAGCTACCCCTCTTTCAAACTTTTGCTCATACTCCATTCCATCTCTTCTTACCCTTGCAACTAACCATTCGGATAAGGCATTTACTACAGAAACACCTACACCATGTAGGCCACCGGATACCTTATATGCAGAGTTATTGAACTTACCACCAGCATGAAGGATTGTAAGAACTGTTTCTACAGTAGATTTACCAGTTTGTGGATGTGTTTCTACTGGAATACCAGAACCATTATCCTCAACTGAAACCGATCCATCTTCATTTAAGTTAACAATAATAGTATCACAAATACCAGCCAGGGCCTCATCTATAGAGTTATCTACAACTTCATAAACTAGATGATGCAGTCCCTTAGGGCCTGTAGATCCAATATACATACCCGGTCTTTTTCTTACAGGATCAAGACCAGTCAATACCTGAATATCACTGGCCGTATAATGTCTATCTCCATTTCCATTAATTTCGTTATCCATATTTTCCCTCCTACTATGCCCTCTTCATTAAAGACATAGATGAAATATTTGATACATATAGGTTTAAATCTATAGCTTTACTTCTTTGGTCTTTAACTAATATATAAGATTTAATCTCATCATCGATTTTATTTAATACTTTTTTATTATCAATTAGTCTATTTATAAAATCCATATTATCCTGGGACAAAAAAAGACTTTTTCTGTCCAGAATCATAATTATATCACTTTCAATTACAGAAATACCATTACCAATATGAATATAAATTTTAAACCCTTCTCTCCAACCTACCATTATCTATATAAAAAATACTCTTATCCACATTTCCTAAGGAATCTATGTCTACTGCATCCGTCATTGTTATAAAGGTTTGCATGTCCTTAAAAGATTTAGTAAGATATTTTCTTCTTTCCTCATCTAACTCTGAAAAAACATCATCTAAAAGGACTACTGGATACATGCCCCTATCTTTTTTTATAAGCTCTACCTCTGCCAGTTTCAATGTAAGGACGATTGTTCGTTGTTGGCCTTGTGACCCAAATATCCTAACATCCTTTCCATCTATAAAAGTGGGCATATCATCTCTATGAGGACCTATTTGAGTATTTCCACACTCCAAATCCCTCAAATTATTATCCTTTAAAAGCTGTAAGTACATTTTTTCCATGTCCTGTTTATTATCTAAAATAGGAACATTTGAATTATATCGAATATCGATACTTTCCTTGCCATGGGTAAGATTATTGTGTACATCTTTACATATATCACTTAATTCCTTTATAAAGTTATATCTTTCCAATATAATTGCAGTCCCAAGTCTCGCCAATTGAGAATCAAATACATCTAATAAACCAATATCCCTCTTAAATTTACTAGACTTCAAAAGCTTAGACCGTTGAAAAAGTACATTTAAATATCTGCCTAGATTATGATTATAGACAGGTTTAAGCTGAGAAATACCCTGATCTATAAAATTTCGTCTCTCCTGAGGACCATCCTTAACGATTTTTAAGTCATCTGGATTGAATACTACCATTGATAAACCAGAATATAACTCTTTTTGATTCTTCAATTCATTTTTATTGACTCTAATAATTTTAGACCTTTCCATGTCCAGCTTTACTTCTATAAATTTATCAAAGTTTCCAACTAACATATTAGCCCCTATATAGGCTTCCTTCTTTTGAAAGTTAATTATGTCCTTGTCCTTATTAGTCCTAAAGGACTTACCACTTGAGCACATATAGATAGCTTCCAGAAGATTAGTCTTTCCTTGAGCATTCTTGCCTATAAATATGTTAATGTTCTCGTTGAAGTTAACGTTAATATTTTTATAATTTCTGAAATTAATAAGCCTAATGCTCTTTACATTCAAATATTACACCCCTTAAGGCAATTCACTAGATAAACAAACTAATCCTTAACTATTCCCCATCCTTATTATTATACCACAACAAACTTATCGTGGTCTTCTATTTCTATTACATCACCTATTCTAAGCTTTTTACCTCTCATAGTACATACTTCACCGTTCACTTTTACCATGCCATCAGCTATTATCATCTTAGCTTGGCCCCCAGTTTGAACTAGAGCTGCAAGCTTAAGAAATGAATCTAGTTTTATGAAATCAGTTTCGATTTTAATTTCGTTCATGTGTTTCACCATCATTTCTTTTAATTTTTAAAATTTCTAATTACCTTGATGCTTGATATGGAATACTAAAAATCGTCCTGAGCTAATCTTACTGGTAATACTAAATAAGTATAGGACTCATCATCTACTCCATTGATTATACAAGGATTTAAAGAGCCCATAAAGTTTAACTCTATTTCTTCTGCGTCCATAATCTTTATTCCTTCTAAAATATATCTGGAGTTAAAGGCTATATTTAGATTTTCTCCTTCTTGGGATGATGAAATTTTTTCGAATACGTCCCCTATCTCTGAATTAGATCTGATTATTACATTTTCATCTAGGACACTAAGCCTTACTAGGTTAGCTTTTTCTTCTTTAGCTAATAATGAAGCTCTTTCAAGTCCACTTTGGAATTCTCTTCTATTGACTATAACTTTAGTCTTATGATCTTGTCTCATAATATCCTTATAATTAAAGAATTGACCTTCTAATAATCTTGAATATACTATAGTATCCCCTATATTAAATATTACTTGACCAGTTGAGCTAGAAATAGTAATATCCTCTTCCCTATCCTCTAGGATTTTATTTAATTCATTTAATGACCTTCCAGGTATTATTATCTTAAGTGAAATATCAGACTTTATAGGTATCTTTCTTAAGGCTAATCTATATCCATCAAGGGAAACAAATGATATCTCATTGTTTTCTATTTCAAGAAGGACACCTGTTAAAGTAGGTCTTGTTTCATCTTGAGTAGTGGCAAAAGCAGTCTGTCTTATTGCATTCTTAAACAAGTCTTTAGGTAAGGTAAAATCTTGTACCTCTTCTATTGGAGGAAGATCAGGATAATCTACTCCTGGATTTCCTATAATATTAAACTCCGAATTTTCACATTTAATGTTTATGTTATTGTTATTAACCTCAATATTAATAGGTGCATCTGGAAGCTTCTTTATAATGTCACCAAATATTCTTGAGTTAACAACTATTGATCCTTCTTCATGCACGGTGGAATCAACAAAGGTTTCTATAGAAATTTCTAAGTCAGTTGCAGTTAATTTTATTTTATCCTTCATGGCTTCTATTAAAATACCATCTAATATCTGTAATGTTGTTCTTGAAGATATACCTTTTTGCGCTATATTTATATGTTTGGATAGATCTCTTTGATTAATGGTAAATTTCATTTCACGTTCCTCCTTAAAATAGATAATAATAGTAATGAATACAGTAGTAATAGTAGTAGGACATGTTATTATGTGGATAAGTGGTTTTACCTTCTAAAACCTAGACATTTGAATTATTTAATAACATGTGGATAAGACTTAAAGTTATCTTAAAGTATCCACAGTTGATAACATAAATCCATATTAATGTGTGCTTAACCCTATCCCTTAATATCTTCTATTAGATCATCTATCTTTCTTTTAAAGTTTTCGTCATTTTCCATATCCTTATTTATCTTGTCACAAGCGTGTATTACAGTTGTATGGTCCCTACCCCCGAATTCATCCCCTATTTTAGGAAGGGAAAGATCGGTTAATTCCCTAGTTATATACATAGCAATTTGTCTAGGAAAAGCTATCGCCCTTGTTCTCTTTTTGGAACTGAAATCATCCATTCTCATCTTATAGGCCTTGGAAACAGCATCTTTAATCCCATCTACTGTAATCTCTTTAGGCCTAGAACCTGAAAGAATATCCTTAAGAGCCTCCTCTACAAGCTCTTCAGTTACCTCTTTATTAGTAAGGGATGAATAAGCTACAACTCTAATAAGGGCACCTTCTAACTCCCTTATATTGGATTGGATCTTAGTAGCAATATATGAAATGACCTCATCAGCAATCTCTAAGCCCTCTAGATTGGCTTTTTTTCTTAATATTGCTATCCTAGTCTCTAAATCAGGCGCTTGAATATCAGCAATTAGCCCCCATTCAAACCTGGATCTTAACCTATCCTCTAATGTAGGAATCTCCTTTGGTGGTCGGTCACTTGAAATAATAATCTGTTTATTTGCTTCATGAAGGGCATTGAAAGTATGGAAAAATTCTTCCTGGGTTCCCTCTTTACCAGCAATAAATTGTATATCATCCACTAGAAGAACGTCAATATTTCTATATTTATTTCTAAATTCCTCATTTTTATATTCCCTTATGGAGTTAATAAGTTCATTAGTAAACTTTTCAGATGTCACATATACTACCTTTGAGTTGGGATTTTGGCTAAGTATGTAATGACCTATAGCATGCATAAGGTGAGTTTTTCCAAGGCCTACACCTCCATATAGAAATAAGGGGTTATAGGCTTGAGCTGGTGCCTCCGCTACTGCTAATGATGCTGCATGAGCAAATCTATTGCTATTACCGATAACAAATGTATTAAAAGTGTATTTCGGATTAAGTTGGGTTCTTTGATTATTTTCTGGAATTTTTGGGACAACTTCTTCTTCCTCATAGCTTGTCTCTTCTCCAGGTATGATAAAATCCACAGAATAATCTTCCCCTGTGACCTGCTTGATGGAATTCTTAATTAGATTGTAATATCTTCCTGTTAGAATGCCCTTGGTAAATTCATTAGGTGCCCCAAGAATGATATTTTTGTTGGATAGGCTAA
This sequence comes from uncultured Tissierella sp., assembly GCA_964590735.1. Taxonomy (GTDB): domain Bacteria; phylum Bacillota; class Clostridia; order Tissierellales; family Tissierellaceae; genus Tissierella_B. The sequence continues at coordinate 24,181 of CAZPZN010000006.1, read as the reverse complement.
TTGGATTGATGGACTTAAGCCAGGTGTTGAAAGAAACTTCGGTTAATTCAACCTTTATGACTTTAAGGACATCTTTCCAAAGGGAATCCAAATTTGAAGACATAAAAAAACCTCCTATAGATAAGATTATATTTAAACTTATCAACATATTTATCAACAGAAAGTGATAAAATAAAAATAATAAGCAAAATAAAAATTCGATAAAAAATTGTGTATAATTTTATTAACAACTTGTTAATTAGATTAAAAAATGTTTAAGTATAATAAATTATCCACAATACAAAAATATGACTTTTTGTGGACAAAAACTTAAACAAAAGACTAAAAATACTAATATATATTCAAAAAATCTATAGTTATCCACAAACTATCAACACAATGTGAATAACTTTGTGGATTTTGATAAATTATAAAAGATATCAACACCTCTTTCATAATAACAAATATCAAGATTATAATCAACAAAATTATCCACAGAAAACACAATAAGCAATTAACAATTTCAAATGTATTTGTCAATGAAATTTCTTGACATCACACCCTTAAGTAAATATAATCAATAGTAGTGTGTAATTTTTCATGATATGCATAATCTATATTAACCATATATAGGTATTCATACAAGGAGGTGTACTTTAGTGAAAAGAACTTATCAACCTAAGAAGAGACAAAGAAGTGTTGAACACGGATTTAGAAAAAGAATGAAAACTAGATCAGGCAGAGAGATTTTAAAAGCAAGAAGAAGAAGAGGAAGAAAAAGATTAACAGCATAGGGCCGCTATATTGGTGGCCTTTTTACTGCTAGTTAAAATTTAGGAGTTAAAATGGAAAAGAAGTATCGATTAAGAAAAAATCTCGAATTTAAAAGGGTCTACAGTGCTAGAAAGAATTATTGGAATAGAAATCTAACATTATATGTTAAGAAGAATAATTTGGAAGAGTCTAGATTTGGTATCACAATTACAAAAAAGATTGGTAATGCTGTTGTAAGAAACAGAATAAGAAGACGAATAAAGGAAATCTATAGACTTAATTTTTACAGAATCAAGGATGGTTATGATTTAGTTTTTATTCCAAAAAAAAATGTCCAAGAAATATCCTATGAACAGCTGGAGAGTGCTATGATTCATATATTGAAAATATCTCACTTGTTGAAAAATTAGGTGTTAAAATGACTAGGATAGCAATTTTTTTAATAATGATTTACCAGAAGTACATTAGCAAGTATATATTAGTAGGAAAAAAGTGCAGATTTTATCCAACATGTTCAGAATATTCTCTTCAGGCCTATACAAAATACGGGTTTCTTAAGGGAACTTGGCTTACAACAAAGAGATTATCAAAGTGTCATCCATTTCATGATGGAGGATATGATCCGCTTAAGTGATAGGGGGCTAATTAATGACAGCATTTTTAGGAAATATTTTAGGTTCATTATTGAAATTTGTCTATGATTTGGTATCCAATATAGGCCCAGAACCTGAGAAATTTTCATATTTAGCAATGGCAATTATAATAACTACAATTTTATTTAAATTATTATTATTACCGCTAAATTTACATCAAGCTAAATCTTCAAAAAAGATGGCAGAAATCCAGCCATTAATGAAGGAAGTTCAAAATAAATACAAAAGCGATCCGCAAACTATGAATGTAAAGCTTCAAGAGCTATATAAAGAACATAACTATAACCCTGCTGGGGGCTGTTTGCCTTTATTAGTTCAATTTCCAATAATATTTGCTTTTTTTGCTGTCTTTAGAGAGCCTGCTAGGTATGCATTTACTGAGCCTGGAGTTTATGAAGCAATGAATAAGACATTTCTTTGGATTACTAACTTAGATTTACCTGATCCATATATGTGGGGTCTACCATTATTGTCTGCAATAACTACTTACCTTCAAACACAAACAATGGCTGGACAAAATCAGGATCCACAAACTGCATCTACTATGAAAACTATGAATTATATGATGCCTGTTATGATTTTCTTTGCTTCAAGGTCATTCGCAGCAGGTCTTGCACTATATTGGCTTGTTGGTAATATATTTACCATAATACAACAACTTATATCTAGAAGGTCTTTACTAAAGGTTAAGGAGGGCAAATAATAGATATGAAACATGTAATTAAGTCAGCAAAAACCGTAGAAGAAGCATTAAAGGACGCTTTAATAGAACTGGAAGCTAAGGAAAATGAAGTTGAAGTTGAAATTCTTGAAGAGCCTAGTAAGGGATTATTCGGACTTATAGGAACTAAAGAAGCTAAGGTTAAGGTAACCTTAATATACAATCCAATAGAAAATGCTGATAATTTCCTAATGAATGTATTTAATCATATGGGCATTCAAGCAAAGAATGAAATTAAGATTGAAGATAATATATTATCTGTTGATGTTCAGGATATAAGTCCTTCAGATATGGGAATTCTAATAGGTAAGAGAGGAAACACACTAGATTCCATACAATACCTATTAAGTCTTGCTATCAATAAGAAGCAAGATGATTATCTAAAGGTGATAATAGATTCAGAAGGATACAGGGAAAAGAGGGAACAAACTCTTATAAGACTAGCAAACAAAATGGCTGAAAAAGCTAAGTATAGCAAACGTGCAGTTAAGCTAGAACCTATGAATCCATATGAAAGAAGAATAATTCATTCAACATTACATGATTTCCATGGAGTAAACACTTATAGTGAAGGCGATGAGCCTTATAGAAGAGTAGTAATAGTAGCTAAATAAGAAAAGCTTCTAATAAACATTAAAATGTAGCTTTTCTTGTTATTCATTACGGAAAGTAGAACTTTCCTATTCATAATAAGAAAAATGACAAAAGCCCGTGAAAATATGGGCTTTTTTGCTTAAAAATATGAGGTGAGAAAAAATGTCAGATACAATCGCTGCAATATCCACTGCCATGGGAGAAGCTGGAATTGGAATAGTTAGAATGACTGGAAGTCAAGCAATCCAAATTGGCCAGTCAGTATTTATAGGTAAGGCAGCAGAAAATGAAAATAGAAAATTAATGTATGGACATATATATGATGAAGATAAGCTTATAGATGAAGTATTGATATCCTTTATGAAGGGACCTCACACCTATACAAGAGAAGATATGGTTGAAATCTACTGCCACGGAGGAATAGTTCCAGTAAGAAAAATCCTAGAACTACTTCTAAAGTCTGGAGCAAGACTAGCTGAGGCTGGAGAGTATACTAAGAGGGCATTTTTAAATGGAAGACTTGATTTATCACAGGCAGAAGCCGTTATAGATATAATAAAATCCAAGACTGATAAGTCTTATGAAGTATCACTAGATCAATTAGAAGGAAGTCTTACTAATAAGATTAAGGAGATCAGAGAAATACTCCTTGGCATGGTAGCTCATATAGAGGTATCAATAGATTTTCCAGATGAAGATGCAGAGGTACAAACCCTAGATGAACTGGAAAAGAATGCCTTGGAAGTAAAGGAAAAAATATCTTCTTTACTTGCCACATCGGATCGAGGTAGAATCCTTAGGGATGGTTTAAATACTGTAATCCTAGGAAAGCCAAATGTGGGCAAATCTTCCCTATTAAATGCAGTTCTAAGGGAAAACCGTGCAATAGTTACAGATATCCCTGGGACCACAAGGGATATAATAGAAGAATATATTAATATAGATGGTATACCACTTAAGATAATAGATACAGCAGGAATTAGAGAAACCTCAGATCTTGTAGAAAAGATGGGTGTAGATAGGGCTAGAAGTACAGTAATAGATGCAGATTTAATAATAGCGATATTCGATATATCGAGAAAACTAACAGATGAAGACCATGAAATATTGGACCTTATCAAGGATAAGAAGACTATAATACTCCTAAATAAAACAGACTTACCTAATGTATATGATGAAGCTTATTTCAAGACTCACGTAAGGGATATGGAGATAATTACAACTTCTATAACTAAAGGAATTGGAATAGATGAGCTAGAAAACAGCATTAGAAACATGTTCTATTCAGGAAGTGTAGAGATAAATTCAGATATAGTAATCAATAATGTAAGACACAAGAACCAGTTGGATAAGGCGCTAAAGAATATAGACAGCGTACTAGATGACCTAGCTGTAAATGTACCTCTAGATTGCCTAGAAGTAGATTTAAAGAACTGTTGGGAAAATCTTGGTCAGATAACAGGAGACTCCATAGGTGAGGATATACTGGATAGAATATTCTCAGAATTTTGTATAGGAAAGTAAGAACAGCCCCTAGCTGACATTACCACTGGATTGTAGGAATCTCCTCATTTAAACTGAAGATTCCTCGACCATGCTCGGAATGACAAGATACAAGAGGAGATCCCTCGACTGGGCTCGGTATGACAAATTGGGATATAATTTAGAAAGGTGAAATATATGAAGGAAGTAAAGAGATATAATGCAGGCATATACGACGTTGTTGTCATCGGTGCTGGACATGCTGGTATTGAAGCAGCCTTAGCCAGTGCTCGTATGGGGATGAATACACTAATATTAACCATAAGTCTAGATGCTATTGCTGCTCTTTCTTGTAACCCCAACATAGGGGGTACAGGTAAAGGCCACTTGGTCCGTGAAATAGATGCACTTGGTGGAGAGATGGCTATAAATATAGATAAATCCTTTATTCAATCTAGGATGCTTAATACTTCTAAGGGGCCAGCAGTTCACTCTTTAAGGGTACAGGCTGATAAGAAGAAATATCATATGGAAATGAAAAAGGTATTAGAAGATGAACCTAATCTAGTATTGAGACAGGGTGAAGTTGTTGAGATACTATTTAACAATAATCAAGTGGCTGGAGTATTGACTAGAACAGGTGGTGTATTTGAGTCAAAGGCAGTAGTTGTGGCATCTGGAACATATCTAAGGGGAAGAGTATATATAGGTGAAGTAAACTATGAATCTGGCCCTGATGGTATGAGTCCATCCTTGATGCTGTCCCAAAATTTAATGGACAAAGGCTTTGACTTAAGAAGGATGAAGACAGGTACACCTGCAAGGGTTCATAAGGATAGTATCGACTATTCCGTAATGGAGATTCAACCAGGTGATGAAGAAGTCATCCCATTTTCCTTCCTAAATATGGACAAGAAATTTGACAAGGAACAGGTTCCTTGTTATTTGACTTATACTAATGAGGAAATGCACAATATCATCAGAGAAAATTTATCTAGATCTCCTATGTATGCAGGAGACATAGAGGGTGTAGGCCCAAGATATTGTCCATCAATAGAGGATAAAGTAGTAAGATTTGCAGATAAGAATAGACATCAAGTATTTATAGAGCCTGAAGGACTAGATACTAAGGAGATGTACGTTCAAGGATGTTCTTCTACATTACCTGAAGAAGTGCAAATAGAAATGTATAGGAAGGTAAAAGGCCTTGAAAATGTAAGGTTTATGAGAAGTGCCTATGCCATTGAATATGATTCAATAGACCCAACAATACTAAAACGATCTCTAGAGCATAAAGAATTTAACAACCTATTCTTCGCAGGACAGATTAATGGTTCCTCAGGATATGAAGAAGCAGCAGCTCAAGGATTAGTAGCAGGAATAAATGCTGTACAAAATATAAAGGGCCAAGAACCATTTATACTGGATAGGTCTGAAGCCTATATAGGTGTATTGATAGACGACCTAGTAACTAAGGGTACAGATGAGCCTTATAGAATGATGACATCCAGGGCAGAATATAGGTTGACTTTAAGACAAGATAATGCAGATTTAAGATTAACGGAAAAAGGTTACGAAATTGGTTTGGTATCAGAGGAAAGATATAATAAAACCTTAGAGAAAAAAGATGCTATAGAAAAAGAGTTGGAAAGATTAAAGAAGGTTGTAGTAGGACCTAGTCCAGCAAATGTTGCAATTATGGAAAAAATAGGAACAATCCCATCTAAGAGCCCTATTAGCCTCTACGAGCTCATTAGGCGTCCAGAGATACATTACGATGATACAAGTGATTTGGATGCGAATAGGGGGTATTTAAATAGGGAAGTTAGATTGCAAGTAGAGACACAAATTAAGTATGAAGGTTATATAAAAAAGCAAATGATCCAAATAGAACAATTCAAAAAATTGGAGACTAAAAAACTATCCCTAGATGAAGACTATAGTGAGATAAAAAGTTTAAGCAATGAAGCAAAGCAAAAGCTAAATAAATTTAAACCGGACTCAGTAGGTCAAGCATCAAGAATATCTGGAATCTCTCCATCGGATATAAATGTATTATTAATATATCTAGAGCAAAAAAGAAGGAGTGCTAAAGATGCCTAATATGGAAGTATTGGAAAATGGCAGCCTGGAATTAGGCGTTGAACTTAATGAAGAAAAGCTAAATAAATTTTTAAGATATAAAGACCTCCTGAAGGAGTGGAATGAAAAAATCAATATTACCACTATTACAGATGATCTAGAAATCGATCAAAAGCATTTCCTAGATAGCATTACTCCTTTTATTACAGGACTTTTTAAAGGAGAAAAGAAAATAATTGACATTGGAACAGGTGGGGGTTTTCCTGGCCTGCCTTTAAAGATAATAAACAAAGACCTTCATGTTACCTTGCTCGACAGCCTTAATAAGAGGATAATCTTCTTAAACGAAGTTATAAAAGAGTTAAATTTACAGGATATCCATGCAATACATGGAAGGGCTGAGGAGTTTAGCCGTACTGAAAAATATAGGGAAAAATATGATATATGTATCTCCAGAGCTGTAGCATCCTTGGATACCTTGAGTGAATACTGCTTACCATTCGTAAAGCTAGGGGGTCATTTCATCTCAATGAAGGGACCTGAAGTGGATGATGAACTTAAATTAAGCAAAAATGCAATAGATATTCTAGGTGGAAAGCTTGTTGAGACTAAAATGGTCACCATTCCCGGAACGGACATCACCCATTCCTTAATAATTATAGAGAAAATAAAAGAAACTTCGACAAAATATCCTAGGGGCGGTGGCAAACCAAGGAAGAATCCCTTGTAAAGTCAGGGAAAATGTATGAAAATACTTGGGAAATAGTAGGGGGAAATACTGTATAATTTAATCATAAGTAATTGCAAAACAATTATTTCGCACCATTGGAACGATTTACCACCTTTGAGAATCAGGGACAAGCTTACCTTGTTTTAAAATGATGTAGTATATTCGAGAAAAGAGGGGTATTATGATTAAAAACTTATACAGGGGATCTATAAGTGTACAGAAGAAGATTATGAACATACCTATTAGCTCTATTAAACCAAACCCATATCAACCTCGAAGGGTTTTCAGCCAAAAGGGATTAGAGGAGTTGTCCCAATCCATAAGGACATTTGGAGTCCTTCAACCAATAAGTGTGAGGAAAATAGGAGTAAATTCTTTTGAGTTAGTTGCTGGGGAAAGAAGATTAAGAGCATCACAATTAGCAGATTTAAAGGAAATTCCAGCCATGATCGTGGACTATAGAGATAAAGAATCAGCCATGGTGGCCTTGGTAGAGAACCTTCAGAGAGAGGACTTAAATTTTATTGAAGAAGCAGAAGGTTTTAATAGTTTAATCATTGATCACGGTTTTACACAGATGGACCTAGCACAAAAGCTAGGTAGGTCTCAATCAGCCATAGCAAACAAGCTGAGACTATTAAGACTTCCTGTAGATATAAAAAGAACACTAATAGAAGAGCACTTAACAGAAAGACATGGACGAGCCTTATTAAAACTACCAGATGATGATTTAAGAAGAGTAGTCCTTGAAAAGACTATCAACAATGATTTAAACGTGAGCGGAACAGAAGCTGTAGTTGAAGATGTATTAGAAAATCTAAGACGTAAAGAACATAAAGAATACAAACGCAACATGAAATCCTTGATCTCTATTAGAATATATCTAAACACTATTAAAAATGCATATAAAGCCATAAGACAATATGGAATCAATGCAGAATATGGGGAAGAAGATAAGGGAGAATATATTTTAGTATCTATAAAGGTGCCCAAAGCAGACTAAATATCAATGATTGAAGAGAATGTTCCACGTGGAACATTCTCTTTTTTGTAATCATCTATTAGTTTATTATCACGACTGTAGCGAAGGAAACTTAGGTTTTGAATATTTAAATGAGAAGATTACTCCATGTTTATAAAAATGAAATAAATGAGAATTTGGTCATATGATAATAAATGTTTCTTGTATTTCTATTGAGTATTGTTCGTAAAAATTGTACATTGTTCAAACTATTGATAAATCATAGTTAGAGATAAATGTTCCACGTGGAACATTAGGAAGAAAGATCAGAAAAATGTCCAAGTGTAACGTTATTAGAAAGTCTTATCAATTAATAACAAAGATAAAGCTTTTTTTATTTTGTTTTTACTGCATTTAATGTTATTATATATGTATGTATCTAAATTGGATACGGATAAGAAGATTTGAGGTGTAGAAATGGGTAAAATTGTAGCTATCTTCAATCAAAAGGGCGGAGTTGGCAAGACGACTTCAAGTATTAACCTATCAGCCGGTCTAGGCAAATTAGGTAAAAAGGTTTTATTGGTGGACTTGGATCCACAAGGAAACTCTACAAGTGGACTTGGCATTGATAAGAATGGAGTAGAAAAATTATTATATGATGTTTTGGCTCTTGATACACCTATAGATGAAGCCATCTTTGAATCTTCTGCTGAAAACTTAGAGGTTATTCCTTCAAATAACCAGCTAGCAGGACTAGAGATAGAATTTGCAAGGGCTGGGAACTGGGAAAACTCACTAAAGGATAAGTTAAATGAAGTCAGAGATAATTATGATTATATAATTATTGACTGTCCTCCATCCTTAGGTATCCTTAGCGTTACAGGACTTATAGCTTCAGATAGTGTAATAATCCCTATTCAATGCGAATACTATGCACTTGAAGGGGTAAGTCAGTTATTTGAAACCATCGAAATGGTAAAGAAGTCTTATAATTCAGGATTGGAAATTGAAGGTGTAATATTAAGTATGTTTGATGGTAGGACAAACCTATCCATACAAGTGGTTGAAGAGGTTAAATCCTTCTTTAAGGGAAAGGTTTATACTAATATAATACCTAGAAATGTAAGATTGGCAGAAGCTCCTTCTTATGGTTTATCCATAATGGATTATGATATTAGATCTAAGGGTGCTGAAGCATATATGGATTTAGCTGAAGAATTTATTTATCTACAGGATTGATAACGCATACAGTTACGAGAGAGAAAACTCGTTTGAAAGGATGATTGAGTTTGACTACTAAGAAAAGAGGCGGGCTTGGAAAAGGCCTTTCAGCTTTAATACAGGACAAGGCAGTTGTAGATAATCTCCTTAAGGAAGAAGACTTACATGAAAAGATAGAATTTATAGATATAAATCTGATATTTCCTAAGAAAGACCAGCCAAGACAATATTTTGATGATGAATCCTTAAAAGAACTAGCATCATCTATAGAGACTAATGGGCTTATTCAACCTATTATAGTTAGAAAAAAGGATGAGGCCTATGAGATTGTTGCAGGGGAAAGAAGATGGAGAGCATCAAAGTCCATCGATCTTAAAGAGATACCTGCAATCATTAGGGAAATAGATGAAGAAAGTGCAGCAAAGATATCTTTAATAGAAAATATTCAAAGAGAAAACCTAAACCCTATTGAAGAAGCCCATGCTTATAAGAGGGTTATGAAGGACTATGAGCTAAAACAAGATGAACTTGGCAAAGCTGTAGGTAAGAGTAGAACATATATATCCAATTGCATACGACTACTTAATCTGGATGAAAGGGTCGTAGAGCTTCTATATGAAGGGAAGTTAACAAGTGGGCATGGAAAGGTTTTATTGGGTATAGTAAATAAGGAAGATCAATACAAGGCGGCTATGAAAATAATTGACCTTGGACTTAATGTTAGAGAAACAGAGACAGAAGTAAAGAAAACTAAAGCAAAGCCTAAAAAGAAGATTTTAAAAGTAAAACAACCATACTTACAAGAGATTGAGGATAATCTTATGAGTTCTTTAGGCACTAAAGTATACCTTAATCCTGGTAGAAAAAAGGGTAAAATAGAGATAGAGTACTATGGGGAAGAGGACTTAGAAAGACTAATTGACCTGCTTACAAAGTAGCGAAACCAGCCTTCTTATTTAAATGTTCCACGTGGAACATTAATTAAAGGATCATTTTACATAACAAAATAAAGGAGGTCATTATGGAAGTAAATATATTTCAAGTAGATGCATTTAGTTCAAAACCCTTTGGTGGCAATCCTACAATTATTGTGCCCAATGCAAAATGGATTTCTAATGAAGATAGACAAAAAATCGCTAATGAGATGAATGTTTCATATACATCATTTGTTCAACAGTTAGGGGATGAAAGGTTTAAGGTTTCTTTCTTCACTCCAATAAGAGAGGTAAGATTCTCTGGCCATGGTACTATTGCGACCTTTTATGCAATGGCTGAAATGGGATATATAAAACCCATATATAATGGAATAAAAAAAGCAGTAATGGAAACAAATATTGGAAAGCTTCCTGTAGAAATTTCATATAAAAATGATAGGGTAGATAAGGTCATAATGGAATTAGATGGACCTTTTGACTTTGGAGAAGTAGTAGATGGTCCAGTCCTCCTTCACTCTTTAGGTTTGGATAGATCTGAAATAGGTGTTGGAGACCAGTATTATCCCCCTGAGATCATAGCAACTGGCCTTCCATATATAATTTTACCACTAAAGGATAGGGAGACCTTGGATAGGCTTGAGTTAGATGCATGTTGTTCTCTTTTAGAGTACTGTAAAGCACATGATGTAGCTGGTGTACACGCATTCTATATTCCTGAGCTAAATTCTGATAAAGTCTATTCTAGAAACTTTGCTCCTCTTATAGATATTAATGAAGAGCCTGTAAGTGGTATTGCAGCTGGAGCTTTAATATATTATCTTAAGAAACATAAACTGATAGAATCAAATGAGATTAATTCAATTCAAGGATTTGCTATGAATAGACCAAGCGAGGCTCATTGTTATCTTGAAGAAGAAGATGGTAAATTCAAGGTAAAGGTAGGAGGCAGCGCCAATATCGTCCTTGAGGGCGTATTAAAATACTAATGAAGAAAACTCTTGCATGGAATATTTAAATTCTATGCAATAATATAAAATAAACTTGGAGGTAGAATAAATGTTAGTTAATAAAACAGTAAAAGATTATGTAGAAGCAGCAATGAGTGGAGAGCCAACACCAGGTGGTGGTAGTGTAGCAGCATTAGTTGGATCCTTGGGTGGAGCTTTAACCAATATGGTAGGAAACCTTACTATAGATAAGAAGGTTTACGAAAATGTTCCTGAAGATAAAAAAGTAGAAATGGAAAAGAACTTCAAGGAAATCGAAAAGATTGTAGACGAACTTGTAATTATAGTAGATAAGGATGCTTCAGCTTTCGATAAGGCTATGGATGCATTTAAGCTACCAAAGAGCACTGATGAAGAAAAGGCAGTAAGAAGCCAAGCTATACAAGAAGGATACAAGGCAGCATTAGAAGTACCACTAGCATGTGCTGAAGAATGCCTGAAGATCCTTGAACTTCAAGATGTATTTGCCCACTACGGAAATATAGGTGCTATAACTGACGTAGGAGTAGGTACACTACTTGCTTATTCAGGATTAGAAGGAGCTCTATTTAACGTAATCATCAACCTTAAGAGCATTAAGGACGAAGACTATAAGAAGGAAATAAATGAAAAGTTGAATGCTTTAATGAATAAGGGAAGAGCATTAAGAGATGAAATGCTAGAGGTAGTTTACGCTAGATTGAGATAAGGGCTTGTTAAATCCTTTGATTGACTGTTAATACTGTCCGTCTCAGGAGGACATAATATGTTTAAAATTTCTTTAGGAGTGATTGAGTGAATAAAGGTGAACTACGTAATTTAATTAAAAAAGCAAAAGGTGAAGAAAAACCCGAACTTGTATTAAAGAATGTGAATCTTATAAATGTATTTACTAAAGAAATAATTAAAACAAATGTAGCAATAGATAGTGGGAAAATCGTAGGTATAGGAGATTATGAAGGTGTTAAGGAAGAGGATCTTGAGGGTAAATATCTTGCCCCGGGTTTTATCGACAGTCATGTCCATATAGAATCCTCCATGTCTACACCAACTCAATTTGCTAGAGCAGTAATGCCAAGGGGGGTAACATCCGTAGTTACAGATCCCCATGAAATAGCAAATGTTAAAGGATTAGAAGGAATTAAATATATGATAGAGGAAAGCAAAAGGTCTCCACTAGATGCCTATTTTGTCTTTCCTTCTTGTGTTCCTGCTACACCTTTTGAAAATTCAGGTGCAATCCTAGATGCTGCATCTTTAGAAGGTCAGATAGATGGTAAGGACATCATAGGTCTTGGAGAAATGATGGACTTCCCAGGAGTAGTAAATCTATCAGACGATGTAGTGGAGAAACTATTAATAGGAAGAGAATCCATAATCGATGGTCATGGACCATTGATAGTGGATAAGGATCTAAACGCCTATGTGGCAGCAGGCATCAGCACTGAACATGAATGTTCAACTGCTGAAGAGATGATTGATAGACTAAGACTAGGTATGTATATACTGATTAGAGAAGGGTCAGCCACAAGGGATCTAAGTAAACTAATAGGTGTAGTAAATAAGGACAATCTTTCAAGGATCTTATTCTGTACGGATGATAAACATCCTAACCATTTACTCGATGAGGGATCTATTGACTATAATATAAGGCTTGCCATTAAAGCAGGTTTAGACCCAGTAGATGCCATTACGATAGCATCTCTTAATCCTGCCATCTGCTACAATTTAAAAGGCAAGGGAGCCATAGCTCCAGGCTATGACGCAGATATGGTAGTAATTGATAATCTAGAAGAATTAAATATCCTAAGTGTATATAAGAAGGGTAAGGTCATTGCAGAGAATAATATAGCATTGTTCGATAGTCAGCCATACTTACCTGATTATGTAAAAGACACAGTACAACTTAAGGAATTCAATAAAGATAAACTAAGGCTTCCATTAAAGTCCAATCATGCTCGGGTAATAGAAGTTATAGCTGATAGTATAGTTACCGGTGAATCCATTAGGGAAGTAAAGGTTGAAGATGGCTACTTCCAATATTCGGATGATGATATATTGAAAATTGCAGTAATAGAAAGACATAAGAAGACTGGAAATATAGGTCTTGGACTTATTGAAAATATGAAGTTTAAAAATGGAGCCATAGGGTCTACCATAGCCCATGATTCTCATAATATAATCGTGGCTGGTGATAATGATGAGGATATTATGGCTGTAGTTAATGAGCTAGTAAACATAGGTGGAGGAATCGCCATAGCATCAAAGGGTAAGATATTAAAGAGCTTAGCACTTGAAGTAGCCGGCATTCTAACTACTAAGCCAATAGAGGAAACCAACAAGGCTTTAGGAGAAATGATGGATATCTCATATAATAAGTTGGGAGTAAATAAAGACATTGATCCATTTATGACCCTATCCTTTATGGGCCTTCCAGTGATTCCAAAGCTCAAGTTGACAGATATGGGCTTATTTGATGTAGAAAAATTTGAATTTATTCAAGTAGGTCTAGAAGAAGAGATAATTGGGGGGAAATAAATGGTATATTTTGACAATGCAGCAACAACATTTCCTAAACCGGAAATAGTATATGAATCAATTATGACAGCAATGAAGGAATATGGTGCAAATCCTGGAAGATCTGGACACAAAATGGCCTTAAAGGCTAGCCGTGGCGTCTATGAAACCAGAGACCTATTGGGAAAACTATTTAACTATAATAATCCTATGAACGTAATCATGACCTTTAATGGTACAGAAAGTCTAAATATTGGAATAAAGGGGACCTTGAAAGCTGGAGATCACGTGATAACCACTTCGATGGAGCACAATAGTGTGCTCCGCCCTATTACATATCTAGAAAACTTTGGTGTAGAAAATACTATTGTCTATGGAGATGAAAAAGGAAGAATCAAGGTAGAAGATATTGAAAAACATATTAGAAAGAACACTAAGCTAATAGTAACTACTCACGTATCTAATTTGACTGGGACCATTATGCCAATAGATGCTATTGGTAAGCTTGCCCATGATAATAATATACTTTACATGGTAGATGGTGCCCAATCAGTAGGGGTATATGATATAGATATGACTAAGATGAATATAGATCTGCTTGCATTTCCGGGTCATAAAGGTCTACTAGGACCACAGGGTACAGGTGGATTAATAATAAGAGAAGGCCTAAGCCCTAGTGAAATATTCCAAGGAGGTACAGGAAGTGATAGTCACTCACTGATACAGCCTACTTTATTACCTGATAAATACGAAAGTGGTACTGAAAATGCACCTGGCATAGTGGGACTGGGAACAGGGGTCAAATATATATTGGACAGAGGAATTGAAAACATTAGAAAACACGAAGAAGAACTAACTAGCCATTTTATTGAAGAAGCCCTAAAGATAGATGGCATTAAGCTTTATGGTCCATCAAATGTTAAAGAGCAAGGAGCAGTAGTAGCATTAAATGTAAAGGATGCAGACTCTTCAGAAGTATCCTATATATTAGACCAGGAATTTGATATAGCCGTAAGACCAGGCCTTCATTGTGCACCTTTGGCTCACAAGACCATAGGAACACTGGAGCAAGGTGTAGTAAGATTTTCTTTCGGAATATTCAATACCCATGACGAAATAGAATTTGCTATAAAAGCATTAAAACAAATCGCAAGAGAAGTTTAGTTTAGGGGAAGGGGCGCACTATGCGTATGGAGTATATACGAAATTTTATATCTACATATAATGTAGAAATACTTTTGGGTCTTATGATATTGGTATTAGGCCTGATTGTTGCTACTATATATCTACGTATAAAAATCAACAAGATTAAAGAAAGGTATAACCTATTCGTAAGAGGTATGAATGGCATCGATGTAGAGGGACTATTCATAAAGGCTCACGGTGATATAATGGATATTAAAAGAGACTTAAATCTATTCGAACAAAATATTACCCAGTTGGAAACAAAGCTTGCCTTTACCATACAAAGAGTGGGTTTTATTAGATATAATGCCTTCGACAACGTAGGAAGCGACTTAAGCTTCTCAATAGCCATGCTAGACCAATATCAAAATGGATTTATAGTCACCTCTATCTACGGAAGAGAGTCTTGTGTAAGCTACGCAAAGCCTATTAAAGGTGGGATTAGTACTATACCTTTGTCAGCTGAGGAGATATTAGCAATAGATAGAGCACTTAAAGGAGATGGACTGCTAGGCGCAGTTGTATAGACATTATGGAAAAACTACTCTTTATAGTAAATCCTGTTGCAGGTAAAGGCAGAGGTAAAAAGGCCCTACCTATAATAGAAAAGAAGATGAAAGACAAGAATATCCCCTACGAGATTATAATTACATCTAAGCCCTTAGAAGCAAAAACATTGGCTAAGGAAAATGTAGATTCTTTTGGAACTATCATAGCTGTAGGTGGGGATGGGACTGTAAACGAAGTTTCCCAAGGCTTGATTGAAAGCAAAAAGGGCAGACTAGGAATAATCCCTTGTGGTACAGGAAATGATTTTGTGAGAGCCCTAAACATTAATCTAGATATAGAAAGATCCCTAGATATTATAATAGAAGGAAAGATCAAGGCCATAGATGTAGGCAGGGTCAATGGACACCATTTTCTAAATATCTCTAGCATTGGCTTTGATTCACATACAGTCATTACAACCAATAAAATTAAGAAAAGAATCAATGGAATGCTAGCCTATATAATAGGAGTCCTTCTTACATTGATTAAATATAAGAAAGAAAAGGCAGACCTAATCATTGACGATAAGGAATATAAGAGGAATTTGATGCTCCTTGCCGTAGGAAATGGAAATACCTATGGTGGTGGTATGGAGCTCCTTCCAATGGCTGTAATAGATGATGGGTATTTCCATATCTGTGTGGTTAGAGATGTAAGTAATCTAAAACTATTATTTCTATTCCCTTCAATATTTAAGGGAACTCACTTAAAACATACAAAGTATGTTGAAATTTTTAAGGCTAATAAGTTAATATACAAGAATAAAAAGGAAATAAAATTGAATATCGATGGAGAAATTCTAGATGTAAAAGGAGATCTAATCTTTGAAATAGATGACTATAAACTAGATGTAATTTTCAGCTAAAATTCATCACAATTTCACATAAACAACACAATAAGTTAGTCTTTTACCCTTTTTAACCAGTTCTTAAGCCGACTAAAATGTTAAGTTTTCTTAACAAGTTGGAACTTTAAGGGCTGGTTTTTTATTCCACCTCTCTAGGCTTTGGAAAAACTATTTTACAGGCTATATGTATAATTTTACTAATAATGTTTACACTATGGTATGAAAGTTGAATTTTCGATTCACTATGGTATAATACCTTTAGTTGTTCAAATAGTAACAAAATGGTTACAAATGAAACCTTTATCTGGAAGCAGTCATTAGATATAAAAATACTAAGCGATATGCACAAAATTAAAAATCACAATTTTGGCATCCTGCTTACCTGAGACGAATATTATTAACTGACTTACTAAGGATTTCCAGATTATAGGCAAGATTTAGGAGGAAAGATGGCAGAAAACAATCCAACAATAAGAAATAGTAATATACATAAAGATGATAAATTCGACATTAATAAAATAGATTTGAAAAAATATTTAATATATTTTATGGTATTTACTATAGTAGCATTAGGATTTACAGGATATAAGGTCAATGAAATAAAGACAAGAGCCTTTAATGTATATTTAGGATCAGAAATGATAGGAACTCTAAGGACTGAAGAAGAGGCTTTAAAGGTAATGGAAGACATTAGGGCAGAACTATGCGACACAAACGCAGCAGATGTTGTTTTAGACAAGGAATTAACCTTCGAGGCTACACATGCTAAAGAAGACGCCTTAATAGGTAAAAAAGATTTTAGAGATTCTATAAAATCCAAGATAGACTTCCTAGTAGCAGGTTATTCCATTAGAATAGCTGGGGAAGATGTAGGTTTTGTAAAAAGTGAAGATGATGCAAAGACAATTATAGATGAAATAAAGACACCTTTTGTTGAATCTCTTGAAGGTGAAGTCAAAGAAGTTAAGCTTTTAGAAGATGTACTTATAGTAAAGGATAAATTACCTTTAAATAGGGTAGCAGAAAAAGGTGAAATAGTAGACTTTATAAAAACAGGTGGCGACCAGATCAAGACCCATACTATCGAAGTGGGAGAATCCTACTGGACAATAGCAATGATCTATGACACCACAGTAGATGAACTAATGGCTGCCAATCCAGGCAAGGATCCTGGAAGATTGAAACCGGGAGATGAAGTCAAGCTAGTATTACCTACATCCAAGCTTACAGTTCAAGTAGTAGAAGAAGTAGCATATACTGAAGCCACAGCTTTTGAAACCATAGTAGAAAGTGATGCCTCTATGTTTACAAATCAATCTAAGGTAAAGGTTGAGGGAGTAAAAGGTGAATCACATATAGTAGCAAATCAAATAAAACAAAATGGTGTATTAATAGAAAAAGAAATAGTAAGTGAAGAAGTGGTCAAGGAACCTGTAGACCAGGTAGTAGTCAAAGGAACCAAGGAAATACCAAATACAGCAGCAACTGGAATTTTCATGATGCCAACAAGAGGTAGATTTACCTCAGGTTATGGCTCAAGATGGGGTAGGATGCATAGAGGTATAGATATAGCAGCAAGTACAGGAACACCAATATATGCAGCCGATGGAGGAACTGTCACCCATGCAGGATGGCAAGGAACCTATGGAAATATGGTAGAGATAACCCATGGTAATGGCTATGTAACAAGATATGCCCACGCAAGTAAGGTTCACGTATCGAAAGGTACTAAGGTATATAAAGGCCAGCATATAGCCAACGTAGGAAACACAGGAAGATCCACAGGCCCGCACCTACATCTAGAAGTACTAAAGAATGGTGCCCATGTTAATCCAAGTAAATATGTGAAGTAGAGATAAAGACCTGGAAAGTGAGTTTCTAGGTCTTTTAGTTGTCATTCTGAACCACAGATTTGTCATCCGAGCGCAGCTGAGGGATCTCCTCTTTTCTACCTAACATATTAAAGACCTACTTGATGGGAGAGGAACATGGACCATCGCTAATAACCTTACAAAAGAAGCTCTAAACATCCAGCCATTATTTCAGAAGAAGATTGGTATGCGGTCCAGGAGGAGCTGGATAGAAGAAGCAAAATGCTAAGGGACCCGGATGAAAAGTTAATGGAACTGCAAGTCATCAATCAAAATGATCATTTTGAATTTCACAGGCTTAAGTACATCACTGAGATGGCAGGGATTTTAATTGTGATACTCAGTCATGGGGTTGTTAGTGTTTTGGGGTAGATGCTTTGTCTCGGCATATAACGATGTGATGATATCCCCCGCTTCTTTAAGCGGCCGGGTTCCTTATTCTTCAACAGGTGGTGTGTCATAATCACTCACCTCGTTGCAATGGTGTGAAGTAATTGCTAGGCAATTACCTCTGATATTTAAATTGTATTGTGTTAAATCTTTGACGGTGATAAAATAAAATTGAATAGAAGATATTAGATATTGGTAAAAGCATGTGGGAAAAAGGAGATGTATTTATGAAACTTGATACTCAAACCCTAATATTTATGTTGAGCCTAGCCCTTTTTACCCAGGTTATAGCTATTTTTGTCCAATTTAAAATAGGAAATAGGACCTATCGTGGAGTTGGATGGTGGCTACTTGGTTCTGTCCTAATGTCACTTGGGGTAATCTTAATGCCTATGGTAAACATAGAATCACTAAATATACTTGCCAGGATTTCTAATCCACTATTGGTCTTAGGGCAAATATTTCTATATATTGCTATTATACGATTTTTTGATAAGAAAGAGAATCTACCCATATTGAGTTCAAGTTATATTGTATTTATCCTTTTTTATTATTACTATATGTATTTTAATGATGATATTTCAAGTCGTACAGTTATTGTAAATGGTGCATTAGCTGCTATTTCATTCCTGGCCTCATACGAGCTTTTCGCTGATAAAAACAAAATAGTATCCAGCTCAGCCTACTTTACCGCTATTGCGTTTCTGATCTATGGAGGTTTTTTAATTGTGCGTATATTTTGGACAATCAGTGCGCCTCCTGCACAAACCTATGATGATGGTGCCTTCTTTTTAAGAGCAGGATTTATAGTTTCTACAGTAACCAGTACGCTATGGACTTTTGGCTTTATTCTCATGGCTAATCAGCGTCTGAATACAGAAACTCTCTTAGAAAAAGAAAAAATGCAATTGGTTTTCAACACAAGTCCGGATGCAGCACTGATAACTCGATTGAGTGATGGTGTTTTAATAGACGTTAATGTAGGGTTTACAGTTCTGTTCGGTTATACCCGTGATGAAGTACTTGGAGTCTCTACGATGGAGATCAATTTCTGGCATAATAATGAGGATAGACAAGCTTTTCTCCTTGAGTTGAATGCTCAGAAAATGTGCGAGAACATAGAATTTAATTTCCTGCGCAAAGATGGTAGTCAATTTTTGGGGATGATTTCCGCTACAATTATTGATATTCAGGGGATACCTCATTTTGTAAGCGTGATTCGTAACATAACCAAGCGTAAGCTGGCTGAGCTACAAATACAAGAGCTGGTTAAACAGCTTGAAATCGAGAAAAACACCGCTCAACTTAATTCAATCACAGATAGTCTGACCGGATTGTCGAATCGTAGATATTTTGACTTAGCTCTCAAAACAGAGTTTCATAGATTGAAGCGCTCTGGGGCAACATTGTCTTTAATCATCTTTGACATTGATCATTTCAAAAAATTGAATGACTATTATGGCCACTTATCCGGGGATGACTGTTTGCGAAGGATTGGAATTCTGCTTAAGACTATTGCTGTACGATCATCTGACGTTATTGCACGATATGGTGGAGAAGAATTTGCTGTGATCCTGCCAGAAACAGAATCCTTTGGAGCCAAAGTGATGGCGGAAAGAATTCGAAAAGCCATTGAATCCCTTGGAATTCCTCATTATACATCAGATGTTGCTGAATGTATTACGGTTAGTCTTGGCGTTGTTAGTGTTTCCACTACCGGTTTAGTTTCACAGGAACAAGTAGTCGCTCTGGCGGATGAAGCACTTTATTGTGCTAAAAATAACGGTCGTAATCGAGTAGAAGTTAAAACGGCACCAGTGTGAAAGTAGACATATATGGAAGCCACTTCATATGCAGCCAGTCTTTGCTGAATACGATTATAGAGGAGGCAAGGAAGAGGATATATTTGAGAGGGGAGTTTGCTTGCCTAGTGATACCAAGATGACGGATGAAGACCTGACTAGGGTTTGTAGTGTTATAAAGGGTTTGTGGAAATAAAGTTTTTAGTATTAGTATTTTATTATGATTGAGGCGATAAAGATGAAACATGCTTATCTAATTACTGCTCATAATAATTTTTCTGTTCTAAAATATGCACTATCAATGATAGATGATCCAAGAAATGTAGTTTTAAATACATGTATTATTGAATGCTTTTGGTTTTTATGACATGTTAAAAATGTTAAAAAATAGATTATATCACTTTACATAAAACAATTGAAAAGCATATGAAAAACGTATATAATAATACATGAAAGCATATAAAATATTTTTAGCTCAATTAGGGTAAAAAAGCAAGACCAGGATAGGATCCAGGGCTTTAAAATAGGAATTTGCGAAATTACACACAAGGATATACCTGGTTGCCAGTCTTATATGAAAAATAAGAGGAGGTAGTTTTTATGAAAAGTAATAAATCTAAAAGGTGCATTGTAATGTGCGGACTATGCAAACGTTTTACTGACTATGGAGATACAGGAAGTTTATACAAACATGAATATGAGGGAATCGGGGATTGTTCTAAGAATAATAAAGTAGTAGATGCTAATGGTTCTTGCAACGATGGTTTTAAGTGCATTTATTAATTAAGGCTGTGTCATAGTAAATAGTTGATAATTAAGTTAAAATATAGGATTCATACAAGAATCCTATATTTTGATTCTGATGTTGTTCATTTTCTCTTTGAAATCACTATAGCAATAATCAAAAAAATAACTGCTACAATTAAAAAAGGAACACCTGGAAAAATAGCAACATATGCAGGAGCACTAAAATAAGCTACGTGGTTATCAATTGCACTTTGCATATATCCCCAATTATATGCCGTATTACCAATATAGACACAAGTGCTTATTATGGAAAGTATTAAAAATGCCAAAACAGACTTCTTAGTTTTCATAATTTAAATCTCCTTTCAAAAAATTTAGACTTTCTTTGCTTCTTTTATCATAATTGGGATTGATGGTCTACTTGCCAATCCTCTGTATGTTACTGTCTTTTGAGTAGTCAAAGTGAATTTTAGTAGTATATTTGCTTTTTCCCTACTCGTTTCCTTAGAATAATTGACAAAATTATTCCAAGTTAAATAGTTATTTAGATACTTAGTGGAAACCCCTTTAAATGCATATAAAAACCGTTTTAATTCACTATGGTAACTATTTATATGTTGAATGTTGAAAATACCTTGTTTTGATTTTCCAGACTTTAGTTGTATTAAATTCAAGCCATTTGCAGTTGCAAATCGCTTATAAGAATTCATTTTATCTGTACAAAGTATTGAATTTGATTCTATTCTTTTATCATATGATTTGTGCAAATCTTTCGTTGAAACACGTCCTATATGAATACCACATATATCAGCAGTTTTTCTGATAGATAAACCATTCATCATACAATCAATATAATTCTTCCAGATGTCCAATTCTTTTCTTGTTCCTGATACTCAATACAATCCCATATATGTACCTATACTCCCAACAGCAGCAATTAGCCGAGCATTATCAATACCCATTTTAGATGTTTGATCTATCAATTCCAAAGCACAATCATAATAACCTAGAACTCCCATTTCATCAGATCCACCTAGGGGTATATAATAAACTTTTTCACCCTTTGATTCATATTTCTCAATCAAACTCTCAATGAGTTCATTATATTGTTCGATTTCAGGACGTCCATCACTTTTCTTGATAACTACGTCTGCACCAAAGATACGATGCAACAATAAGTTTCCAGAAAGTTCTCCTGGGTATTCTCCTATAGAAGCAATTGCACATTTCAAACCATATTTAGCAGCTGCTGCAGCCGTTAATCTTCCATGATTGGTTTGCACCCCACCTTGAGTTATTAGCATAGTTGCTCCTTTATCTAGGGCATCCTTTAGGATATACTCCAATTTTCTAAGTTTATTCCCACCCAATCCAATATTAGTTAAGTCATCACGTTTTATAAAGAATTCAATACCTAGTTCCTTTGAGATATTTGCCAAGTACTCTAAAGGAGTCGGCTGATTAATTAAAGATAACTTTTCATAACCCAATACCACAGTAATCCCTCCATAGAAATTTATTTTGTTAAGGTCTATCATCTAATACTTCTTTGGGTAGTAATTTTAATGCTCTTTCTAATATATCTCTTGTATTATTAGCTTCCTCCCATGGGGGAGTCAATAGCTGTCTCCATAATTTGCTTCCTCTTTTATTATGAAACAGACCTAGATTATTCTTTAAGACTTGATAGCCTATTTTTTGATCTTCCCCGAACCTTTCTGCATAATCTATTAATCCTTTTATGACTTCACGCCTTGAAATATTATTTACTTGACCTCCATCAAAGAATTGATCTACTTCCCTTAATAAGAATGGATTATCGTGAGCAACTCTACCTAACATAACTCCATCTACATGGTTAAGGTGTGCTTCAATAGATTCAATTGTTTTTATTCCTCCGTTTATTTCGATAAATAGTTCAGGGAAGTTTTTCTTTATTTTGTATACTTCATCATATCTAATAGGTGGAATTTCCCTATTATCTTTTGGGCTTAAACCTTCCAATATAGCAATACGAGCATGTATTATTAAGTGTCTTACTCCTACATCGGAAAGAACTTTTACAAAATACTCTAAATCTTTATATTCATCAAATATCACCTTCGATAAAGAACTAGGCAATATATTGGTTCCATCAATTCCTATCCTATGTTTAACAGTAACCGCTTTATTAGTTTCTCTTTTCATGGCCTGATATAACTCAGCAACTAATTCAGGATATGCCATAAGTGTGGCTCCCATTTGCTTCCCTGAAACACGATCTGATGGGCATCCCACATTTAGATTTATTTCATCATAATTCCAATCCTCTGCAATTTTAACAGCTTCAGCAATTTCCACTTTATTACATCCTGCTATTTGTAATGTTATGGGTTTCTCAAAAGGGTCAAAATCCAAAAGTTTATTTCTATCTCCATGAATAATTGCACTACTTGTAATCATTTCTGTATATAACATAGATCTTTTAGTTAGAAGTCTACAGAAATACCTGAAATATCTGTCAGTTATATCTACCATTGGAGCAATACTTATTCTAGACATTACATTTACCTATCCTTTCTGCTACTTGTAATTACTTGCTCATAATTTACCCTAATTGTTAAATGGTACTTAACTTTTTATTAACACTTATCAGAATCCACTGACTTTAGGTCCAACTACCCAATTTTCTCTACCTAGCTATATAGATAATATGTACCCAATCGGTCCAATCTAACATCAAATCATCCCATCGAAAATGGGGACACTTAAAGTTAAAAACTTAATTATAAACAATTTCTATAAAACACTTGCAATACATAAGAAAACCATATATCATTATATTAGAACGCGTATGATATAACCAATGATCTAGGCTTAGTAATAGATGAATTGGTAAAATTTAAAAATAGATTTAACCCTGGTTGCCAGGATTAAATATAAACATGTAAATATAAGAGGAGGTGAATATATGTCAATTTTTACAGAAGGATTAAAGGCTATTGTAATTGGTGATAGAGATGGTATCCCTGGCCCAGCCATGGAAGAATGTATAAAAGCTACTCCTGCAGAAATCGTATTTTCAGCAACAGAATGTTTTGTCTGAACGGCTGCAGGTGCAATGGACTTGGAAAACCAAAGAAGAGTTAAGGAATTAGCTGAAAAATACGGTG
>CAZPZN010000005.1:29384-36192 GCA_964590735.1 uncultured Tissierella sp. | reverse complement strand
GGGCCTTAGTTTTTATATTGAATTTATTCATGGCATAGTTTATATCATAACATATAATGTTTTCTACAGCTTCAGCAGCCACTATTAGCATCTCTTCAATATCTTGTCTATCTTCTTTTGAAAATCTACTTAGTACAAAATCTGCCAAGTCCTGATTTGGATGTTTCTTACCAATACCTATCTTGATTCTAGGAAAATTGTCATCCTGAATGTGATATATAATGGATTTTAATCCATTATGAGACCCTGCGCTTCCCTTTTGTTTTACTCTAACGGTAGCAAAATCAATATCGATATCGTCTACTATAACTATAATATTCTCCAAGGGAACTTTATAGAATTGAATTATTTCCCTAAGGGAGACTCCACTATTGTTCATATAGGTTTGAGGTTTAACTAAGAGTGTTTTTTCGTTTCCAATTCTACCTTCCCCATAAACTGCCTTGAATTTTATCTTATTCATCTCAATTTTATTTCTCTTGGCTAGAATATCTATTGTATCAAAGCCAACGTTATGCCTTGTATTAGTATAATCCTTACCAGGATTTCCTAATCCTATAACTACATACAAATTATCATCCCCAATTAATCAAAAAGACTAGAAACAGATTCACTGCTATTAATCTTCTTTAATGCTTTTGCAAATAGAGGCGCTACACTAACTATATCTATCTTGTCAAATCTGCATTCTTCGCTCAATGGAATAGTATCGCTGATTACAAATTTCTCAAGTTCAGAGTTACATATTCTATCAACAGCAGGCCCGGAAAGAACCCCATGAGTTGCACAACCAAATACTCTCTTTGCACCAAAATCCTTTAATACACTTGCAGCCTTTACAATAGTTCCTGCCGTGTCTATAATATCATCTACTATAACTACATTTTTACCCTCTATATCCCCAATAACATTCATAACCTCTGAAACATTCGGTTTTGGTCTTCTCTTCTCAATAATTGCTATTGGCATATCAAGTAAATTTGCAAATTGTCTTGCCCTTGTAACTCCACCTAAGTCAGGAGATACAATTACTGTATCAGTACCTTTAAGAAAATTAAAATATTCAGCAAGTATTGGTACTGCAGAAAGGTGGTCTACTGGAATATCAAAATATCCTTGAATTTGTCCTGCATGTAAATCCATAGTTACTACTCTATCTGCTCCAGCTGTAGTAATAAGATCCGCAACTAATTTGGCTGTAATTGGCTCTCTTGCCTTAGTCTTTCTGTCTTGTCTTGCATATCCATAATATGGAATAACTGCATTGATTCTTCCTGCAGAAGCTCTCTTAACAGCATCAATCATAATTAAAAGTTCCATAAGATTATCATTAACAGGTGAATGAGTTGGTTGTATTATGAAAACATCACTACCTCTAACAGTTTCACTAATGTTTACATTTATTTCTCCATCACTAAAATGAGTAACTTCACAATCACCCATATCCATATTCATATTTGAACAAATATCCCTAACCAAATTTCTATTAGCATTGCCAGTAAAGATCTTTATACCACCTAAACATAGGTTCATTTAATATCCTCCTAGATTATTTATGTTTTTTTAGTCCCTTTTCCTCAACCCAGCCTGATTTATTTACCTGGCGGGCTCTTGCTATAGATAAATCTCCTTCTTCAACATCATTTGTAATAGTAGAACCTGCCGCTATATAGCCCCACTCCTTCACCTTCACGGGAGCTACTATATTCGAATTACTACCTATAAAGGCATTATTTGCAATATGTGATCTGAACTTCTCTCGTCCATTGTAATTTACAAATACAACTCCACATCCTATATTTACGTCATTTCCAACATCCGCATCACCAACATAGGAAAGATGGCTTGCCTTTGTATTATCTCCAAGTTTGGAATTCTTTACTTCTACGAAGTTTCCAATCTTAACATGCTTTCCCAAATGACTATTTGGTCTTAAGTGGGCATAAGGACCTATGTGACTACCATCCTCAACAATACTAGACTCTATTAATGAAGACTCAATATCCACTCCATTGCCTATATTGCTATCAGAAATTCTAGAATTACTTCTAATTATACAGTCTTCACCTATTATAGTCTTACCTTCAAGAACACATCCAGGATAGATTATAGTGTCTTTTCCTATCTCAACTCCATCTTCCACATAGCTATTGGAGGAATCTATAAAGGTTACTCCATTTAACATAAGGTTGGTGTTTATTCTCTTTCTCATCTCTCTTTCGCATTCAGAAAGTTGAATTCTATTGTTTACCCCTTGTATTTCATTAGAATCATCGATAATGCAAGCTCCTAGCTTGTAACCATCATCATTCATAATACTGATAATATCAGTGAGATAATATTCATTTTGAGCATTGTCGTTTCCAATTTTTCTTAGAGCATCTTTAAGAAGCTTGCCTTCAAAGCAATACATCCCCGAATTGATTTCCTTGACTAAAAGTTCCTCGTCATTAGCGTCTTTTTGCTCAACGATTCTCTCTATCTCTCCACTTTTCTTCCTGATGATTCTGCCATAACCTGTAGCATCCTCCAATACAGCTGTCAGTACCGTACCCTTATATTCTCCTTTTTTATGAAAATCTAAGAGCTTAATCAGTGTTTGATCTTGAATTAAAGGAGTATCTCCGCAAAGAATAGTGACTGTACTTTCATCTGGAATTTCATCAATAGCTTGAATTACAGCAAATCCAGTACCATATGGTGCACCTTCATATATGGGTTGCTCTTTAAATATAATAGGCTGGTCCTTAAAATAGGACTCTACCTTATCTTTACCGTGACCAACAATTACAATGTTTTCCTTTATATTAGCCTTTTTACAGGCATTCAAAACAAATTCTAGTAGGGGCTTGCCACAGATTTTATGTAAAACCTTAGGTTCCTTGGATTTCATCCTAGTACCCTCCCCAGCTGCCAGAATAATAGAAATATTCATATCTTAATCACCTCGCTTGTATATCCTCATTACTATTTTAACTCATTTACTCCATAAGTCTACACTTTTTCGACAAAAAAGTAAAGAGAGCCTTCAGGCTCTCTTTTACTCTGCTGCTAAGCTCTTTTCATATTCCACGAAAATTGCTTCTTGAATCTTTTGCCTAGTGGTGGCATTAATAGGGTGAGCGATGTCTCTAAATTCACCATCAGCCATTTTTCTACTTGGCATGGCAATAAATAATCCGTTTTGTCCTTCTATAACCTTGATGTCATGTACTACAAACTCTTCATCAAAAGTCACGGAAACGATTGCCTTCATCTTGCCTTCTTCAGTTACTTTTCTTACCCTAACGTCTGTGATCTTCATTGTCTTTCACCACCTTTTAATGTAGATGAACAACTCATAATATATATTCTACACGTATTTCAAAACTCCTTCTTTTTTTGTTAAAAAAGTTTATTTTTTTCAAATATTTTTAAAATTAATTTACCATATGGATAATTTACCATTTATTAATTTAATTGTTATGGTATAATCAATCAGTAACATCTTGACTAGAATACTATTTTAATTGATATAATATACATATATAGAAGTTCTTATTTTAGGAGGAAATTGAATGTTTGAATTTTTAATAGAAAACCACGATTACCAACATGTTCATTTTATCGGAATTGGCGGAATTAGTATGAGTGGTCTAGCAGAAATATTGTTAATAGAAGGATATAAGGTAAGTGGTACAGACAATGTTGATTCATCTATAGTAAATAGACTAAGAAATCTAGGAGCAAATGTATTTATAGGCCATAATAAAGATAACATACTTGGAGCAGATTTGATTGTATATACGGATGCTATCTCAAGTGACAATGAGGAATTATCAGCAGCCATAAATTCAAGTGCCTTTGTAGTAGACAGAGCAACCTTTTTAGGCGCCTTGATGAAAAATTATAAAAACTCTATAGCAATATCTGGAACTCACGGAAAAACTACCACTACTAGTATGGTAGCCACCATTATGAACCACGGAAAATTAAACCCAACTATATTAATCGGTGGAGAATTAGATGATATAGGGGGCAATGTTAAACTAGGAACAGACGAATATATACTTACTGAAGCATGTGAATATAAAGCAAACATTCTAAAATATTTTCCAACTATGGCAGTAATACTTAACATGGATGAAGACCATCTTGATTATTTTAAAAGCATGGACCATATTGTAGATACCTTTATAGGTTATGTTAAAAACCTAGATGATAAGGGCCATCTAATAATCAATATAGATGATCCTCATGCTGATAAATTAATAAATGAAACTAAGGCAAAAATAATATCCTTTGGTCTTGAAAAGACCTGTGATTATAGAGCTGAGAACATTAGATACGACTCAGAGGGTTTTCCAAGTTATAGCTTGAATATTAGAAATTCCGAAAGTCATGAGATTACCTTAAGTGTTATGGGAATTCATAATATCTATAATTCTTTAGCTGCAATAGCTACAGCTCATACGCATGGACTTCCAATGGATGTAATCTCAGAATTCATAACTTACTATAACGGTGTACACAGAAGACTGGAACTTAAAGGATATATAAACAATACAACCAAGGTTGTAGATGACTATGCCCATCATCCAACAGAGATTAAGGCTACCCTATCTGCCTTGAAAAAATCTGCAAAGGGTAAAATCTATTGTGTTTTTCAACCACATACTTTTACTAGAACCAAGATGCTTCTAGATAGCTTTGCAAGATCATTTGAAGGTGCAAGCAAGGTGATTATAGCCGATATTTATGCAGCAAGAGAGTTGGATAATGGTGAAATTCACTCTAAAGAATTGGCTGAACGCATAAGAGAAAATGGAGAAGATTCCATTTATATGGACTCTTTTGAAGAGATTGAAAAATACCTAGTTGAAAATGCTACAGCTAATGATATTATAGTCACCATGGGAGCTGGGAATGTT
This sequence comes from uncultured Tissierella sp., assembly GCA_964590735.1. GTDB lineage: Bacteria > Bacillota > Clostridia > Tissierellales > Tissierellaceae > Tissierella_B. Next base: position 31,282 of record CAZPZN010000005.1, on the reverse strand, counting down.
TATAAAATTGGAGAATCTATCCTTTCCAATCATAATGAGAATAAGGCTGTATAAGAAAAGCTTCTAAAAAATCGTTAAATGTAGCTTTTCTTGTTACTCATCGACGTAAAGTTCGATTATATGAAAAATTTCAAAGTAGAACTTTCCTATTCGTAATAAGATATATATGGAAAAAAAGAAAACCGTCAAAATTTAATTTAAGATTGACGGTTTTCTTTTTTATTCCTTTTTAATCTTGTAAATTTCCTCAAGCATTTCCTTCACATCTACTTGGTTATGAACATAATAGGAAATAAGTTTTCTATTTATAAGCCTCATATCAGATTTCCCAGGAAGGGTCCTAAAGTTGATATCCTCCTTATCTATTCCAATTGCCTTTCTTCCAATAAATAAGATATCCGATAATTTCATATCCGTATCCACATACTTGAATGTGGACCTTATTATAGGGATGATATTATCAGCAACCTTTCCAGAAAAAGCTGTAAGGAGTTGTTGTTGAGCATTTATCCTTCCTAAATCACCATCGATATAGCCGCTTTTATTATTCCCTTTTCTCCACCTAATAAAATCCAAAGCGTTTTTTCCATCAAGAACTTGTAATCCCTTTTTTATATCTATATCAAGGGGTGGATTTGAAGATATATCTTCATATTTCATATTAAAGGGAACATCCACCTCAACACCTCCTACTGCATCTACAATGGAGATTACCCCTTCATAATCTAACATAATATAATGATGAATTGGAATATCACTTAACAGATAAGATACTGTTTTCATAACACCTTCAACATCGTGGCTATAATAAACGCTGTTTATCTTTCTTTGGTCTCCTGAGTTATATCCCTTTCTGTGAACATAAGTATCCCTAGGGATAGAAATGATTTCCAAATCCTTGGAATCCCCGTTAAAGGAAGCTAGAAGAATTGTGTCCGTCCTTACATCTTCCAAGCCCATAATTAGAAAATTCACCCTAGATTCATCTTCAATAGCCTCATTTAAAGACTTATATACCTTTGGTGACTTAGCTTTAGTCTCCAACTTATTCAATAAGCTTTTGGATATGTTTTCGTCTTTATAGAAACCAAAGCCAATATTTGCATCTAGATTATTCTCCTGTATATAGGAGGCTGAGCCTGCATAGATTGCAAGAAAGAATATTAAAAAGGATACAATAAAGACTTTAATAAAGGATTTCATATTAAAAACCTCCAGTATAAAATCTATTGTATCCTACTTTATTCCAATCAATTCTTAAATTAAAAAATCATATATTTTTAATATCCTGCTTTTCCTAATAATCTAAACATATTCTTCTTATACTCTTCTACACCAGGTTGGTCAAATGGATTAACTCCAAGGGTATAGCCTGATATAGCACATGCTTTTTCGAAGAAATATATAAGCTTTCCAAAGTAAAATTCACTTAGCTCAGGAAGATTAACTATAATATTTGGTACATTACCATTAACATGGGCCAATAATGTACCTTCAAATGCCTTCTTATTTACTAAGTCTAGAGTCTTGCCCTCTAAGTAATTTAGTCCATCTAAGTCATCTTTAGTTCCTTTTAGAATAATCTCATCCTTTGAGCTTTCAATATTTATTGTTGTTTCAAATAAATTTCTCTTCCCATCTTGAATCAACTGTCCTATTGAATGTAAGTCCGTAGTAAAATTAGCACTACCAGGATATATGCCCTTTCCATCCTTACCTTCGGATTCACCATAGAGCTGCTTCCACCATTCTGATAGATATTGAAGGGATGGCTCGTAATTAACAAGGATTTCTATATCCTTGCCTTTGTTATATAAGATATTTCTAATAGCTGCATATTGATAACATGGATTCTCTTCAACTATTGGATTGGAGTATTCTTTCATTCCATCCAAAGC
>CAZPZN010000005.1:0-29284 GCA_964590735.1 uncultured Tissierella sp. | reverse complement strand
TTCTCTTTTCTTCTGATATCACGTTATAGAAAGTATGACTTAACCCTTCTATAACTGCTCTTGCCCCAAGATAGGATCCCCCTATGCCAATAACTATTAAGGCTTGAGAATTTTCTTGTATCCTCTTTGTTGCTTCTTTAATTCTCCTATACTCTTGTCTATCATAGCTCTCAGGTAGGTCAATCCAACCTATGTACTCACTCCCTGGTCCCTTTTTCTCATGTAAAAGATTATGACTTTTATTGATAAAAGGCATCATATACCTCATCTCATATTCCTTTACAAACCCATTTGAATAATCCAATTTAATATTCATACTAATCCCCCCTTTAGTATTTAACCTTCTTGTAATTTATATATATTTATAGTTACCCATTATTTAGTTAAAAAAAACCTAGAATTAAATTCTAGGTTTTTTTAAGACTTCCACAAGCACTAGGGCATAATCATCGTCTTGCTCTCCCCAGCTGTGATATATATATTTGTTTTCTATTTCCTCTAAAAGATTATTTGGATTCTTCTTTATAGTATCTAGAATCCCTTCTACTCCAAACTCTAGACCATTATGATCCTTTGCCTCAGTGATTCCATCTGTATAAAATAGTATCTTATCGCCTGGGCTGAGCTGTACTCTTCTCTCTTCATAAACCATGGTATCAAAAAGCATTGCTATTGGATACCCTTTTACCTCCAGGAGTTCATAGGCAGCTTCAGTAAACTTAACTGGTATGCAATTATGACCTGCATTGGCAAACTTAAATTCATTAGTTATTTTATTGTAGACCCCATAGAAGATAGTGAAATATTTCTCTGGCTCTAGATTTAACATCCCAAATCTTCTGTGTAGTTCTGTTAACACAAGGGATGGACTCAATATGTCATCCTTTATACCCCTCATAGTTTGTCTTATAAACATGGTCATCATTGATGCTGCAACTCCATGACCTGCCACATCGCTAACATATATTCCAATATTCTCTTCATCGATGTAAAATAAGTCAAACATATCTCCACTGAGCATCTCAGATGCTTTATATATATAGTCTATATTAATATTTTCAATATTTCCCTTCTTGGGTAATATCCTCTCCTGGATCCTCTTGGCAAATTGAAGGTCTTTTCGCATCTTCTTATTTCTTTCAATCAATTCTAATTCAAGTTTTCTTTCTCTTGTTACATCCCTGAAAACTTCAACTGCTGCATTAATTTCCCCTTTGCCATTTATTACTGGTGAACTCTTTACAGAGTAATATCTATCATTTATGATTTCTTCCTTCTGAATTGTTTCCCCAGTATGAATACTTCTATTGGTTATACAAAAAGTACACTTTTTATCCCTACAGTAAGCCTTGAAACACTCCATCCCTATTATGTCTTCACCTAATGCCTCTTTCATAGCGTGATTGGCATAGATTATCATCCCATTGGCATCCACCACACGGACCCAATCGGCCATACCATCCAATACATCATAGTTAAGGATGCCATAATCGCTAAATTTTACAGTTTCTTTTGTTATTTCACTTTTATTCATCATCTTATCACCTATTTTTTGCATTTGGTGTTTCTACGGTTCGTTAAGTTTTAATCAAAGTTTTGAAGGTGTGTTAGTACATTTATTGTATAACATAATATAAAAGATTTCTACATTTAGCTGATAAATAAATAATTAAATTTATTCCTATAGGATGTAAAATCTGTATTAGAATTTCTAATACTCCACCTTAATCTGGTCCTCCTCTAAATACCTTGCTAATGCATATAAACAATCTGATAATCGGTTAACATATTTTATGACAAGAGGATCTACTAAAGCTAATTTCGACAGTGAAATCATTCTTCTTTCAGCCCTTCTACAAACAGTCCTAGCAACATGTAGGTAAGCGGATTTAGTATTAGAACCTGGTACAATAAAACCCATTGGATTATTTAAAAGATTCATATATTTGTCTATTATTCCTTCTAGGAAAAGTATATCATCTTCCACTATATGATGTTTCACATTTACAGCATCTTCTGTGGCTAAAATTGATGCTAGAGTAAAAAGTTTGTTCTGCATGTTTTGTATAAGGTCTCTAATCTCATTATTCTCGACAAAATTCTTTGCCAAACCCATAAAGCTGCCTAGTTCGTCTACAGTCCCATAGCTTTCAACCCTGATATCATCCTTGGAAACTCTACTTCCATCAAATAAAGAAGTAGATCCCTTATCCCCTGTTTTAGTATAAATGTTCATAAATTAATCCTCCTTCTTAGGTGGTCTTGGTCCGTAAAACTGGTAATAGTCTACTTTAATTCTACCATTATACAACTTTCTTTTCCTGTCAGCTTTTTTACCATATAATTTTTCGAATTCTTCCTCAGAAGTAATTACATACATAGACCAAGTATCAAACTCCCTAAACTTATCCCCTAGGTCGGTATAAAGCTGTTGGACTTCCTCATTTTCTCCCATTCTTTCACCATAAGGAGGATTGGTAATTACAACACCATATTCATTTTTCAGATCCACATCCCTCATGTCTTTCATAAAAAACTGAATATCTTCCTCTAGACCTAAGTTGGCTGCATTATCCCTTGCCCTTAAGATGGATCGCTTATCAATATCACATCCAAGGATATCTAGTTTTATATCATTATCGATGACCTTAAAAGCAGCTCTTTTTTCATCTGTCCAAAATTGCTTATCAATATTTGGCCATTCTTCTGCAGCAAAGTTTCTATCTAATCCAGGAGCTATATTCTTACCAATCATAGCTGCCTCTATAGGTATGGTACCTGATCCACAAAAAGGATCTAGTAAAGTTCTTTCCTTGTTCCAATAGCTTAATAAAATCATAGCAGCAGCCAAGGTTTCTTTTATAGGTGCATCTCCTGCTCTATCTCTATAGCCACGTTTATGAAGACCTTCACCTGAGGTGTCAATCGTCAATGTTGCAATATCCTTTAGTAGGGATACCTCAACGGTGTACTTTGCACCTGTTTTTTCAAACCAGGAAACATCATATTTTGTTTTTAATTTCTCAACTATAGCTTTCTCTACTATTCTTTGACAATCTGATATAGAAAAAAGCTTAGAGGATATACTCTTACCTTCTACTATAAAATTTCCATCTTCAGGAATCCACTCTTCCCATGGTAGAGCTTTGGTCTTTTCAAATAGTTCATCAAAGGTAAGAGCCTTGAAGTCTCCCATCTTAAGAAGGACTCTATCTGCAGTCCTTAGCCAGATATTAGTCTTTGCTATATCCCTTTCTGTTGCCTTAAAAGTAAGCTTACCATTTTCAACATTTACCTTTTCATAGCCTAAATTCATTAACTCCCTTTTACAGACTGCTTCCAATCCAAAGGTTGTGGTTGCTATCAATTCTATATTTTTCATTTCATCTCTCCTCAACTTATCTATCTTTATTATACCTTATTATGTGAATAATAGAATGATTTTCATTCTTTTAGGGTATAAAAGATTTATTGGGGTGGTAATCTATTACCACTAATAAAATATTAGGAGGAGTTTTTATGAAGAGTTTAGGAGCATTGTATGTAAGCGGAGATTGGAAGGGTGAAAAACACGTACCAGTGATCCATGCACCTGAGAAAATTAAGAAAGACGAATTTGTAGATATTAAAGTACTTATAGGAGAGGAAATCCCTCATCCAAACACATTCGAACATCATATTGTATGGGTTAAATTATATTTCCAACCAGAGGGTGGAAAACCTGTGGAAGTTGCTAATGTAAACTTTTCCGCACATGGTGAATTAGGAGTACTTACAGACTATGTAGCTACAGCAAGATTTAAAACTGAAAAATCAGGAACCCTATATGCTACTAGCTATTGTAACATCCATGGATTATGGGAAAACAGTCAAGAATTAGTTGTTGAACCATAGTTGACTTTTTTTGAAATTTATATTAATATATCCTTAATAATTCAATAATAGCGGCGGAAAATTAGTAGCATGTATCTTTATTTAAGCAGAGAGTCGATGATGGTGGAAATTCGGCAAATGAGTACTTAGCGAATTACAACTTCCTTTATGAGTCGCGATGAATACCACACTTTACGTGGTTAGAGGCTATTGCAAATTAAGGTGGTACCACGGGTTTTCTCTCGTCCTTTGGATAAGAGAAAGCCCTTTTTTTATGACCTAAGCTGGTTTGTGGTTTTTGCAAATCCATGGTAGGTCAAACCACCCTCGCACCAAATCTATGCGAGCATTGCTAGCCAATAGATTTGTGTAGCAAACTAAGATTTTTGATTTGGAGGAGAATTTATGAGGAACGTATTGGATATCCTTAGCGAAAGGGGATATATTGACCAAGTTACATTTGAAGAGGAATTAAGACAACTATTAGGAAATGAATCAGTTACATTCTATATTGGTTTTGATGCTACTGCAGATAGCTTGACCCTTGGTCACTTTATACAATTAATGGTTATGATGCACATGCAACAGGCTGGACACAAGCCTATAGCTCTTATAGGTGGAGGAACTACCATGATAGGAGACCCAAGTGGTAAGTCCGATATGAGAAGGGTAATGACAAAGGAATTTATTGACCATAATGCAGGAAGGTTCAAGGAACAATTAGGTCATTTCTTAGACTTTGGAGAAGATAAAGCCATAATGGTTAACAACGCTGACTGGCTACTTGATTTAAACTATGTAAACTTTATGAGGGAAATTGGGGTTCACTTCTCAGTGAACAGGATGCTTCAAATGGACGCATACAAGACCAGAATGGAAGGGGGATTAACCTTCTTCGAATTTGGATATATGCTTCTTCAATCCTATGACTTCTTAGAATTATATAGAAGACATAATTGTAAATTACAACTTGGAGGATCCGACCAATGGTCCAATATCCTTGGTGGATATGACTTGGTTAGAAAGTTAGAACAAGATAAGGTCTATGCCATGACCTTTAAGCTATTAACCACAGCTGAAGGTAAGAAAATGGGAAAAACCGAATCTGGAACCATTTGGCTTGATCCAAATAAAACATCTCCATATGAACTATATCAATATATGAGAAATGTAGATGATAGAGATGTGGAAAAATTCCTTGCCCTATTAACTTTCCTACCAATGGATGAGGTTAGAAGACTTGGGGCCTTTAAAGATGCTGAAATCAATAAAGCCAAGGAAGTCCTTGCCTTTGAAGTAACTAATTTAATCCACGGTCAAGAAGAAGCTACAAAAGCACAAACAGCTGCAAAAGCATTATTCTCTGGTGGAGTTGAGGAAGGATCAATACCTTTTACAGAAATGGACAAAAAAACCTTTGAAGAAGGAATTGGTATCCTTGATCTACTTAAGGAACTAGGATTAACTAAATCCAATAGTGAAGGTAGAAGGCTTGTAGAACAAGGCGGAGTTACAATAGATGACCTAAAGGTTGAAACCATAGATAAAACAGTAAATTTAGATGACTTTAAAGATGGAAAAATCTTAATTAAAAAAGGCAAGAAAGTATATCATCAAGTTAGAATATAACAAAAACCCTCTTAGGTTTAACCTAAGAGGGTTTTTCTGCTTTATAGGATGGTATTAATAAATTGATTTGGGTATGAATATAGTAATACAAAGGTATGATACAACTAAGTGACCAACACCAAATCATTGATTTGGTTTGTCTATCTAAAGGAGGGTCTATATGATAAGCGAAAAGGAATTATTAGGAAGATTAGAATCGGAATACAAAGATTACTTTTACACTAAACACATGATACCAAAGCCTTACTTCGAAGACCTAGATAAGGTTAAAGCAATTCTTCTAGGGAGCAATCCAATGGCTGTAGGTGAGTCTGCCGGTACTGAGTATGTATTTGACCTTACTGACTTCAATAAAGACAGAGGTCATAGCCCTATATTTGGTAATATATACAACAACTTAAATGCCATAGGTTTAGATTTATGGGATATATATGCTCAGAATCTATGCAAGAACTATTTTATAAACCTATCTGTACATGATGATAAGTGGGTTGAAATTGCAAAATTATGGGCAGAAGTAATAAAACTAGAACTAGATATTCTATTTGATAAAAATATCCCTGTCCTTGTAACAGCACCTTGGATACTAAAACCTCTTGTGGATGAACTAAATGAACCAAATTTCTATTATGAAAAAAAGAAATTCATAAAAGCTGACCAAAACAAATTAGGAAGAATAATTATTCCTTTCTTTAGACAATCTGAGTTTTCCTTAAATGACCCTAAATGGAAGGGCTATAAAGAAGCTGTAACTGGCATATATAGCAAAGTTTAAAAAAGCTTCTAAAAATTCGTAATAAGAATATGAGCGGGCATCCGCTCTATTTCTTTAGCCTCCTTACAATAGAATTCTGGTTCATTGGGAGATTTAAGAAAAAATTTCATCAATAATACTGGTATCATTTTGTAAATAAGGGTAAAATCATATCATACTAACAAATATTTTTACAAAGGAGAATCATATATGAGTAAGTACATTATACTCTACAGACATGCATTAGCAGAAGATAAGGAAAGAATTTCAGAAGATGAATTAAGGTCCCTTTCCATTAGAGGAAAAAGACTATTAAAGAAAAGTGCAGATGGATTTAAATCCATGTTAGGTAAAAAGAAAAAAATTACTATCTACTCTAGTCCAAAGTTGAGAGCTAAAGAAACTGCAGAAATGCTTTCAGAAGAACTTGAACTAGATAAGCCTAATTACCTTGATTTCCTAGCTACTGGGGGAAATGTTAGAAATGTTAGAAATATACTTAATGAAATGGAATCAGGTGAAGTTGCTGTATTAGTTGGACAACAACCATTCTTATCAATTTGGAGCCAGGAACTTTCTGGAGTCTTTATTCCATTTAAGAAAGGATCTGCAGCTTGTTTTAAGTTCCCAGATGTAGAAGTAGGAGAAAGTAAAGCAGAACTAAGATGGTATATGCAAGCAAGAGATTTTATAAAGGTAAGCGAAAAGTAAGAAAAACGAAAAAGAGGATAAGTAAAAATCATAAAGTATGATCTTACTTATCCTCTTCTCTTATTACGAATAGGAGAGGCCTAAGCACTTATCTTAATCCCTTATACACAGAGTTAAGAAGTATTTCATTATTGTCCTGGCTCAGCTCCCATATCATAGCTCCTCCAAGTCCCTTGTTCCTAATATATTGCATCTTAGCCCCCATTGATTCTTCATCATCATAGCTTATAAATGTAGAACCATTGTAAGCCCAAGGAACTTTTGCTTCAGTATGATAATGTCTTGTATAATTTGAAGAATTAAGAAGGCCTACAATCTCCTTATATGTTATAGATTTTCCACCAGAGTAACTTTGTAAAAATCCATTATTAGGATTTGCTACATTATCATACCTATATCCATAAAAAGGAACCCCCATAACTAGCTTGTCTGCTGGAAAGCCTGCATTAAGCCAAAGATTTACAGCTGAATCCACGCTCCATTTATGATGTGGTGATGAACTGCTGAAATTGTATAATGGTGCATTAAAGTCAGTATATTTATCCCAGTTCCCGTGGATATCATAGGTCATAACATTTGCAAAATCCACATATTCTTTGATCTTATTTAGTTCTATGTTATTTACATATGACTTGCTTGTCCCACCTGAGAAAGTAAGAAGATAATGCTTCCCATCCTTATTACCTTGTTCATTTAGCTTTTCTCTTATAATTTTTAGAAGAAGAGTGAAATTCTTTTTATCATCTAGTCTCTTGGAGTTCTTTGCTAATCCTCCAGATACAGGATATTCCCAATCTAAGTCTACTCCATCTAAATTGTATGATATTAAGAATTGAACTAGGCTATCTGCAAATGTAGCTCTAGAATTTTCAGTTAGAGCCACATCTGAGAACTTATCAGACCAGGTCCAGCCCCCAACCGAGATTAGAATCTTTAGATCCTTATTCTTATTCTTTAAGTTATTCATCATCTTGAAATTTGAAGAATCGATTTGAGAATCACCCAGCATGATTTTAAGGTCATTACCTATATTTGCAAAAGCATAATTAATATGGGTAAGCTTACTTGCATCTATTTTATCAGGTGTAAAACCCGAATAAGCTGACCAAGAAGAATAATAACCTACCACCATTTTCTTTCCACTATTAGATTTTGTAGGAGCTGGCTTTTTTTCTTCTTCATTTATAGGAGGATTTTCACTTGACGCTTCTCCATTTATTTCTTCATTGTTGTCTTTTCCTGCTATTTCCTTACCTTCTCCAGGATTTTCTAACCCCTCATTATCTTTAACTTGGTCTTTGTCTATATATCCTAAATATGATTCCTTAAGCATATGATCCATACTCATATATCCCGAATAAGTTTGACTAGAATCATTTTCACTTCCTTTATCTGAATAAGCATAAATAGTAGCATATATACCAAGCACCATTACAAGTATAACTATTATTCCAGTTAATTTAAATCTACCATTTTGTCCTTTAAACATTATATAATCCTTTCATTGCCATTTTGGTTTTGGCTAACCCCTAGTAATATTAATAATATCAATAATTAAGAACCATAACAATAGTTTAACGCCTGGTAATATCAGGGCCTGAGCTTAAAATCTTCCACAAAAAAACACCTCAGAGATATATTCTTTCTTAGGTGTTTTTTACTAATTATTTCAGTTCCTTTAATCTAGAGAACAATTCATCCTTCTCAAGATTTATGTGATGTGTTAGATCAGCATCCAAATCATACAGTTTATTATAGCTAGTTTCATAGGTTGGACATCCATCATCTGGAATAGTATAGTTATTTGTAACTTCTTTTAATTTCTCAAGAAGGTCTAATATATTTGAATGATCTGATTCAAGTTCCACTATTTGATTTATTACCTTATCTAAATCTTCCTTTGTTTTTAATTCTAGGTATTCTTCTACTACAGGATAGAAGATAGTTTCTTCCTTTATAAGATGTAATTCAGCTTCCATTTTTAGAATATGGAACAATTTGAAGACCTTATTAAGTTCAGGGTGACTCTGTCCATGCACTTTTAATATTGTAGTCGTAAGCTTGCTAATCCTTGAAAGCTCAGTCCATAAATACTCCTCATTCTCTTCCAATATTTGATCTATCAGTTCATTAGTAGTAAACTTGCTATAATCTTTCACTCTCATCCCCCACTTATCTAAAATACAATTAATTTGATCCAATTCTTCTTTATTATAAAGCTTTAAAGAATCTATGACTTTGACCAGAATCAAAATCTACAAGTTTTTCTGTCTATGCCTTTTTATTTACCCTTCTTTCTTCCTTTACAACAAATACTCAATCCATAGGCCTTGGTCCATTGACAACCATTATTTAGATGTTATAAAATGATATGATGTAGCTATATTAAAGAATTGAGAGGTAATATATGAAAAGAAAAGACATACTCGAGTTGAAAAAAAGATTAAAAAAAGATCAATGCACCTTTACCAGATTGTCTGGTTGCTTTGTTAATGCGGAAAAAAACGTAATTCTAGAATTAAAGGAGACCTTCCTTAATTTAGATGAAGATGATTACTTTAAATACTTAGAAATTGCAAAAAAAGTCCTATCTGGTACTCTTGGAAACAATATTTTGCAACTTGATTTTCCAGACGGTGAGATGGGCCAGAAGCAAATATTTTTAACAGAACTCAAAAAAAGCAAACTAAAAGATGATGAAATCATTAATGAATTTTATAAGTCAGTTATTGATAATTATAATTATGCCGAAAATTATTTGATTCTGCTTTTCCATGATGTATACGATATAATAACTAAGACATCTGATAATATTAAGTTAGATGAATCTGAGGAAGTTTATGAATATGTATTATGTGCAATTTGTCCAGTTTCACTCTCAGCTCCAGGACTTTCTTATTACGAAGAGGAGAATATGATTAAATCACGAATGCGTGACTGGATAGTTGGAGCCCCTATTAATGGATTTATTTATCCAGCTTTTATAGAACGAGGTCCTGATGTAAACTCCATTATGTATTATACAAAGAATGCAAAAGATACTCATCCAGAATTAATGGAAGATACATTAGGTTGTCCTTCAAAAGATTCTTCCGCTATTCAGAAGGAGAAATTCCAATATATTGTAAAGGATTCTATAGTTGCTGATGAGGAAGAAGTAGATAATCTATATATGAATATTCAAGAAAACTTAAATACTATAGTTGAAGAACATAAATCAACATCTGATGACATAGATGATAACCCTATTAAATTAACTAAAGACGAACTTAAAAATGTTCTTATAGACAGTGGGGTTTCTGAAGAATATACATCCAGAATTGAAAAATATTATGAAGATGAATTTACTGATGAAGTACCATTAGTAGAAAATCTAATCGATGGTAAAATTCTTATGGTGAACGAATTAAGGAAAAATGAAAGGAATTTAGAAAAACAAGTAGAATTCCTTAAGGGAAAAATTGAACAGTTAAACCCTGAGAATATAGACTATGATATTGTTTTACATGTAAAACCTGAAAAGGTTGATGAAATAAAAACACAAATGATAGATGGACAAGAATATTTACTTATACCAGTCAGTGAAAATGAGAAAACGACCATTAAAGAAATAAAGTAACAGCTTAGATAACTAGTGTTTATTGACATAGAAGTCTTTGTATAATATACTAAAATCAATTAAACAACTTCAATATTGGTTCACACATTGTGATAATAGGGAATTAGGTTAAAATCCTAAACAGTCCTGCTGCCGTGTTGAGAGAGCTGTTTTTATGCGAAAGCAAACCACTGGATATATTCTGGGAAGGTTAAAAACTAGCAATGACCTCTAAGTCGGAATACCTGCCAGTATTATTTGCGTAAGAACCGCAAGCACTATGCTCTACAGCGATGGGGTGATAGTAGATACAGCTAAATATTTGGATAGCATTAGATAGATTCCAAAGTTTACTTTGTGGTTATTACGTTTCAGATTTATTCTGGAACGTTTTTTTATGTCGCGAGACTGTAAGATGAAGTTTTTAATCGAAAAAAAGGAGGAAGAAGATGAAAAAGTTTATCTCAATTGTAATTGTCTTAGTAATGTTAATGTCAATTCTTACAGCATGTGCACCAGAGGAACCATCAAAAACTCAAGAACAAGAACCTACTAGTTCAGAAAGCCCCTTAGTATTAATAGATCCAGCTGGCAATGAAATTACTATTCCTGAAGAAATCAATTCAATAATTACCCTTGCTCCTTCGACTACAGAGGTTTTAATGGAATTAGGCTATAAAGACCAGATTATAGCAGCAGATACTCAATCTCAAACTCTAGGGGTATTATCTGAAGATTTACCTTATATTGATTTAATGTCTCCTGATATTGAGCAAATAATAGCATTAAAACCGGATATTATATTTGTAACAAGCATGAGTATGGTAGAGGGTAATGACCCCTTTAAACCAGTTACTGATTTAGGAATAACTATAGCATATATACCTTCAAGTGAAAGTATTGAGCAAATATACGATGATATCATGTTTATTTCAAAGGCAGTAAAGGAAGAAACTAAGGGGCAGGAAATTGTAGACAATATGAAGGAAAAAATTGCTGCCATTAAGGAAGTTGGAGATACAATCACGGACAAAAAATCAGTTTATTTTGAACTAGGAGCTGCACCCTATATGTATAGCTTTGGAAAAGGTGTTTTCCTAAATGAAATGATCGAATTAATAGGAGCAACAAATGCTTTAGGTGATCAGGAAAGCTGGCTATCTGTGGCAGAAGAAGCAGTTTTAGCTGCAAATCCAGATGTAATCCTTACTAATGTAAATTATATAGAAAATCCTATTGATGAAATAAAATCACGTTCTGGATGGGAATCAATAAATGCTATCCAAAATGATGAAGTTTATTACGTGGATAATATGAAAAGCTCCCTACCAAATCACAATATTGTTATAGCATTAGAAGAAATGGCTAAGGCTTCATATCCTGATAAATATTAGATCTATGAAAACTAAACTTTATGTATTAATAACTATATTTATATGTATCATTGTAATAGTGTTAGGGGTTGGTATTGGAAGTGTTTATCTACCGCCTAAGGCTACAATAAATATTCTAATGAATAAAATATTTTCAACACCTTTATTGCAGGATATAGAAATGGCTTCAGTTTCTATAGTATGGAATTTAAGAATACCTCGTACTTTACTAGCTTTTATAGTAGGAGGAGCATTAGCAGTAAGCGGTACTGTAATGCAGTCTGTACTTAAAAACCCCCTTGCTTCATCCTATACCCTAGGGGTATCATCAGGTGCTTCAGTAGGCGCTGGAATAGTAATACTAACCGGCTTAAGCATTCCTTTTCTAGGAATCTTTATATTACCCGTATTTGGACTGACCTTTGGACTTTTGACCGTATTCTTGGCAGTAAGTTTTACAGCCAAATTAGACAGAAATATGTCCAATAATACCATTATTTTAGTAGGAATGGTATTTTCACTATTCATTAATGCCATATTAACCCTTATGTCTTCTTTGGGAAGGGAACATCTACAACAGTTAATCTTCTGGCAAATGGGCAGCTTTGCCTCTAGAGAATGGTCAAGTGTCTTGATACTCTTACCAATAGTAATTATTGGTGTGATAGTCTTAATTAGATACTCTAGGGAACTTGATTTAATGACTTTTGGAGAGGAACAAGCTTCTGCAGTTGGAGTAGAAATCAATAAGGTGAAGTGGATACTCCTGGGTTTATCAGCGGCTTTGACAGGCACTGCTATTTCATTTGTTGGAGTTATCGGCTTTATCGATTTAATAGCACCTCATGTAGTTAGAAGGATTTTCGGATCTTCACATAAAATTGTCATTCCAATGTCCATGTTTATAGGAGGTGCCTTTATGGTAATATGTGATTTAATAGCTAGAACCATAATATCACCTTCAGAATTACCCGTAGGAGCAGTTACAGCTTTAATAGGAGCACCATTCTTTGCCTATGTTTATTTTTCAAAAAGAAAGGTTAGATAATATGTTAGAATTGAAAAAAGTATCTGCAGGCTATGATGGCATAGATGTGATTAATAATGTATCTTTCACCTTAAAACCTGGGGAAAATCTCTGTATAATTGGACCAAATGGTTGTGGTAAAACCACACTAATTAAAGCAATTGCAGGACTTCTCCCTATTAAGGGGAATATATTCATAGATAAAAAAGATATTAGTAAGATGAAAAGGCGTGAAATTGCCAGTAAAATTGCAGTAATGAGCCAACTTTCATCCATATTCTTTTCATATACTGTATATGAAACTGTACTTCTTGGACGATATCTGCATATGAAAGGTGTATTTAAAGGCCCTTCAGCTTATGACAAAAGTTGTGTAGTAAAATGTTTAAAAGCCGTTGGACTATATAGCTTAAAGGATAAACAAATAAATACCCTTTCAGGTGGTCAGCTTCAGAGAGTTTATCTTGCAAGAACCTTGGCACAGGAACCTAGTATTATTTTACTTGATGAACCTACTAATCATCTAGATTTAAGATATCAGGCAGAATTAATAGATTATCTAAAAGAATGGTCCAACCAAGAAGGACATTCCATAGTAGGGGTATTACATGATATAAACCTTGCTTTGAGACTTACAGATAATTTTTTGGTGATGGATGAAGGAAAAATAATATCCTTTGGAAGCGCAAAGAGTGCTGTAACTCAAGATGTTTTAAATAAGGTATATGATATGGATGTTGTAGGCTTCATGATAGATTCCTTAAGAAAATGGGAAAATATTTCTAATATTAATGAGACAAAGATTTCTCGGATTATTTAGATCTAAGACTGGCTTGTCAATTGTATGGAAGAGGCGGAATTTGTAAGCAGAAACTATAACTAGGAATTTGATTAAATTGAAAGTAGTAGTCCTATGTGATAGAATTAGACATTAGCAATTCTATTAGGCTTTGGAGGGAGAAAAGTGAGCGGAAAAACAAATTGTGATAATTGTGCCTACTATGATTATGATGATGAATACGAAACCTATATATGTATGATGAATTTGGACCAGGATGAAATGGAGAAATTTGTAACCTTTACCTTCAACTCTTGTCCATACTTTAAAGCTTATAATGAATATTCAATGGTTAAAAAACAAAATTAAAAATCAAAAGAAGCTCCTGTAATATTTCAGGAGCTTCTTTTGATTTAATTTCGGAGATCCCTCAACTACGCTCGGGATGACAAAGGAACAAAAGGAACCGACCCCTTTGTTCCTTTGCTCCTTGTTTAAGCTAATAGGTAGCCGCCACTTTAGATATTAGAAACAATTGCTTGCAATTGCATCACACCATTTTGATTAATAAGGAACCCGGCCACTTAAGAAAACGGGGGATATATGCAACTGATTATATTCTAAAAACGTCCTGTTGCTATTTGAACTCCTATGGATACAAAAACTACAAGAGTATCTACAATAAATCCAAGAATCATTGGCTTAAATCCAATATCTTTAATATCTCTAAAATTTGTTTTAAGGCCAATAGCCGATAGAGCCATTACCATGCAAAACTTCGAGGTTTTCGAAAGATTAGCTACTAATCCAATAGGTATAATTCCAGTACTGCGTAAGCCAACAACAATAAGAAATAATATAATAAAGTAAGGAAATATCTTCTTAAGGTTAACAGATGTACGACCCTTCAAACCTTGAGATCTTGCTTCTAGCCTTTCCGTTATAACAGAGAAAATTAATACGTAAGGAATTATAAATAATGTTCTGGTGAGCTTTACTATAACTGCTGTATTACCTGCAAGATCTGAAAATGCATACCCTGCTGCTACAACTGATGATGTATCATTAACAGCTGTACCTACCCATAAGCCATAACCGGCATTTGACATACCAAGTGCTATACCAATCCATGGAATCACCACAACCGTAAGAACATCAAATATAAAGGTTGAAGAAATTGCGTAGGCTATATCCTCATCTTTTGCCTTTATTACTGGTCCTACTGCAGCAACAGCAGAGCCACCACATATTGCAGTGCTTACTGATAATAGATTAGTAAGTTTCCAGTTCATCCCGAACATTTTGCCAATTAAGTTCCCAGCCCCAAATGCAGTTGCCATAGTAAAAATCATAACAAAAAGTGAATATTTTCCTACATCCAAAACTTCAGAGAAGTTCATATTAACACCCATAAGTACTATCCCAATACGAAGGACAATCTTACCTGTATAACTTACTCCTGCATTGAATTGATTATATTTGTTTAATATGGGGTTGAATGCCATACCAACTAGAAGAGCCATAACTGTAGCCCCTATAATATCACCCGGAATTAAACTACTTAAAAACATTGCGACAATTGCAACACAGGCACTAAGCATCAAACCAGGCCCTATGTTGTTTAACTTATTAAACATAATGCACCTCCAAATTAGTGAAATACTCTCTTGAATATATCATTAATCTTATATAAAATGAAATTATAATAACTTATATTTATATAAGTAAATCTTATATGGAGGCTTCAAAATGTTAGATAATAGATTACAGACATTTCTTACGCTTTGTGAGACTTGTAATTATACAAATACTGCTAAAAAATTGAACATGACACAACCAGCTGTTTCACAACATATCCAATTTTTAGAGAATTATTATCAGGTGGTATTAATCTCAGGGAAAGGAAAGAACTTTTCACTTACTGATGAAGGCAAAGCATTGCAGCAGTATGTAAAGGAACTTCATGCAAATTCTGAGCGAATACTACCCCTATTACAGAGAATTAAAAACCAAGTAAAACCATTAAACTTTGGAGCAACATTGACTATTGGAGAATATACGATTCCACCTATTATAAATCAAATTTTTAAAGATAACCCAGAAATAAATATTTCAATGTTTGTAGAAAATACTAATATACTTCAGAAAATGCTTTGGGAGGGAAAAATCGACTTCGCCTTGCTGGAAGGCCATTTCAACCATAATCAATTTGATTATAAGCTAATATCCAATGAACTATTTATTGGTGTTTGTTCACCAGATAACAAATTTGCATCCAAAGTTAGTGATCTGGAAGAATTGCTTGATCAAAATCTTATTCTTAGGGAAACAGGCAGTGGAACCAGAGATATACTTGAACAAGGCTTATACAATAGAAATCTAAGTGTAAAAGACTTTAAAAGAAAAATTGAAATCGGTAATATGAATGCTATTAAAGAATTGTGCCACAAAGATATTGGAATCACATTTATGTATCAGGAGGCCATAAAAAAAGAACTCTCTAATGGCTATCTCAAAAAAATTCAAATACGTGATTTTAATATTAGTCATCCTTTCAATTTTGTTTATTTGAAAAATTGTCCTGACAAATCTCAAATAGAATATTGGTTTGAAAAAATAATACATTTTAGGAATAATTAATAGCAAAAGAATAAATTCTTCACCACCAAATCTTGTAACCAGATCCCCTCTTCTTCTAACAGTTCTATTTATCAACTGATAAATAGTTTAATATTTACAAAAATAATATCCCGACCCCTATTACAGAGACTATTGCTCCTAAGATTTCTTTTGTCATAATCTTTTCCTTAAATATAATTATAGAGAAGGGTATTATTGTAACTGGAGTGATAGCGGTAATTGTGGATGATATTCCTGCTGATGTATATTGTAATGATAGTAATGATAAGGTAACACCGACAAATGGCCCAAAAAAGGAGCCAATAGCTATGGTTTTCATAGCTTTTTTATCTTTTATAGCTAGCTTTAATTCTCCGAACTTATTTAGGACTATAAATAGCACAGTAAAGCTAATAAAACCAGCAATTATACGTATCTGAGTGGCTGCTAAAGGGTTGTAATCCCCCATTCCTACTTTACTTAGAATTAATCCTAGGGATTGACCCAATGCTCCTAGAAAGGCATATAATAATCCCTTAAAAGAATAATTAACCCTTACCTTCTTCTCATCTCTATCCTTACTTAGTATTACAATTGCTATACCAATAATTGTAATTGCCATACCTAAAAGACTTATTGGTCTTAATTTTTCCTTTAGAAATATATATCCTAATAATGCTGCTAATGGTGGTGATGCCGCCATTATTAATGCTGAAATTCTAGACCCAATCTCTATGTATGCTTGAAACAAAAACAAATCACCTAAGAAAAACCCTATAAATCCTGATATCAATAACCATATCCAGTTATTTGAGCTTGCATCTATAGGAAATATCAATCCTCTTGTAAGTAATGCATAGGAACTAATAAATATAAATCCAAATACCAACCTTATGTAATTTACAGATAATGAGCCTACCCTCTTACCTGCACTTTCAAATGTAATGCCAACTATTGTCCAGCACAAGGCCGTTCCAAGTGCAGCTATTTCCCCAATATTTGATTGCAACATTATCCCTACTTTCCATTTGTTCATAATTTGTAAATATTGATTAATCTTCCTAAATACTATCGGTAGTAAAAATCCAAAGGGATTTAATTCTTTATAAATCTATTCTACTCTATATTCAAAGTTCCTACTAGTAGACAAAATAATTTTTAAATACCAGAAGTAATTTCATAGCAATTCTTTCATACCATAGGCATCCTTTCACCATTAAAAACTTTCCAGGATGGTATTGTAATCACTCTAAACTCATATAGTTAATTAAAGTTGTTTATATGAGGTGATTGTTTGAATAGAAGTAGATTCATATATGGGTCAATTCTAATGGTATTTATGAATATTTTTGTAAGAATTATTGGATTTACATATGAAATCCTATTATCAAAATATCTTGGTGCAGAAGCCATGGGACTATTTGAAATTGCAATTTCTCTACTAATGATTTTTTTAATACTAATAAACTCCGGAACTTCAACATCAGTAACAAAACTTGTTGCTGAGCAAAACTCTAAGAATAATATATTCAACATAGAGAAAATTCATAAGACTTCACTGACTCTTAATTTTATTACTGCTATTATTCTAGGGTTTATCATTTACCTGTTTTCAGACTATATTTCAATCCAGGCTTTTAAAAATAAAGATATGATATTTGGTGTTTATCTAATAATACCAGCCTTAATATTTATTTCACTTAGCTCCTCCTTTAAGGCCTACTTTTATGGTTTGAAAAACATAGTAATTCCAAGCTCAGGAGAAATAATAGAAAATACAACTAAACTTATAGTGATTATGATAATTATATATTTCGTATATCCTATCGAACCACTATATGGAGCCATACTTGCCATCTTTGGAATAAGCATTGGTGAGTTTTTTAATTTGATCTGGTTTATTTATTTTAAGCTAAGAGTTTCAAAGAAAAAAACTATAATACATTCAAAAAAAGAGAAAAGAGAAGTCTTTCTAGTTAAAATACTTCTCATGTCTATGCCGCTAACTATTTCAGGATTTTTAAGTGCGATTCTAAGATTCTTAAATACTATATTAATTCCGAATAGACTTATGAGTCTGGGCTTGTCAAACAGCGAAGCACTCTCCAGCATGGGTAGAATAATGGGAATGACAATGCCATTAATAGGAATGCCCTTTATAGTTACAAATGCCCTGGTAGTTAATTTGATTCCTAGTCTAACAGAGCAGGTTGTACTAAAAAAATATAAAGAAATTAGAAATGATATACAGCTATCATTGAAGGTTACTCTATTGGTATCTATACCTCTAGCGTCTGTGTATATAGTACTTTCCAAATCATTAGCACATTTTTTATATAATGACCCTTACGTTGCTAAATACATTCAAATTATGGGAGTTAGTACTATACTTATAGCTTTGCAGCATAATTTCACTGGAATTTTATATGGAATAAACAAACAAGTCATAGCTACAATTACAAGACTATTAGGAATGATAGTCCAAGTGTTTGTAATCTATTTTTTAGTTGGAAATTCCAAGTTTGGCATAAATGGGATCTTCATTTCTTACTACTGTTCATTTATCTTTATTCTATTTTTTGATATATTAACATTAAGAAAATCAATAAGACTTAATCTAGATTATTTCGATATTTTAGGAAAGCCTATATTAGCCTCCTTATTTATGGTTTTGATGATATATCTAAGCAACTTTGATTTAAGCAATTTACAAAACTCTAATGGATACACATTTATATTAAGTTTATTGGTTGCTGGATTAGCCTATATACTAGTTTTAGTGCTTACAAAAGCTCTTCCTAAAGGATTCCTTAAAAAATCATATCAAAATAGGTTGCCTAGGCTAAGAAAATTAATGGGTGGTCATTTTTTGACCACCCAATTTTTAAGCTTCTTTAATGAAATAATATAGGGTCTTAACTGGTACTCCAGTTGCTCCCTTTGGTAAATATCCTCTATCGCCTGATATGAAGGAAGTACCTGCTATATCTAAATGAACCCATGGTTTATTATCAACAAATTCTGATAGGAATAAGCCTGCAGTTATAGCACCACCCCCACGTCCGCCAGAATTTTTAATATCAGCAAAATGGCTCTTGTTTAGCTCCTTGTATTCATCATTATTAGGTAATTCCCAAACAAATTCCCCAGCAAGGTCTGAAGCTTCATTAATTTCCTTCATTAATGACTCATCATTAGTAACAGCTCCAGTATTTATGCTTCCTAATGCAACAACACATGCTCCTGTAAGAGTAGCTAAATCTACAATCTTATCTGCTTTAACTACAGTTGCAGCATACCACAATGCATCAGCTAAAGTAACTCTACCTTCTGCATCAGTACTGATTATTTCTATAGTCTTCCCTGACATGGAGTTAATAATATCTCCATTCTTATAAGCCCCACCAGAGATCATATTTTCACATGCAGCTACTATAGCCACTACGTTTTTATCTAACTTAGCCTTTGCTATAGATAGCATTGCACCAATAACAGAAGCACTTCCTGCCATATCAGAATGCATGCTGCCCATGCTCTCTCCTGGCTTTATGTGATAGCCACCTGAATCATAGGTTAAGCCCTTTCCTACAAGTGCTATTTTCTTATCAGATGATGGGTTTCCCTTATAAGACATAACAATAAATTGTGGTTCCTTAGTTGAGCCTTCAGATACTGCTAAGAATGCTTCCATACCCAATTTCTTTATTTCTTCTCTTCCATATATATTTACTTCAACACCATAACCTTCAAGATTATCTTTTGCTGCCTGTGCTAGTATTTCAGGATACATATTTATAGCTGGCTCATTGACTAGATCTCTTGTCAAAAATATACCTTCTATTAGTAATTGGACCTCATCAATTGCTTTTTCAACCTTGGATCTTTTTTCTTCTAAAATCTCGAGATATACTTCCTTTAGTGTTAATGCATCCTTCTTTTCACTTTTATATTTATCAAAGTTGTATTCTGACTGAAGTAATCCTTCCGCAATCGCAGCATTAGTTCTCTTATAGCATAGTCCTTCAAATTTTGGAACTCTTAGTCCAATACTTGCAACTTTATTTTTATTTAGTTCCTTTCCAAGTTTAAAGAAAGCTTTTCTAATAACATTAAAATCTAGTTTATTTTGGTCATCTAGTCCTAGTAATACAACTTTTTCATCCTTATAGGATATACTTGTATAAACTTCAGCTTCATTAGCTTTAAAGATTTCTTTTTCCTTAACATAGCTAAAAAGCTCATTGTATTCATTTAAATCTTCAGTATCCTTAAAAACCAATAGAACCTGTACTTCTCCGCCTTTTTCAAGATTAAATTTCATTTTTTTAGCACCCCACTTTTTGTATTAACTTCATTATATCAAATATGTTGTACTAATCCATGGTTCGAAGTAAAAACAAGAGCATTCAATCATTTCTCTAAGCTTACACTACTCCTGTGGATATATATCATTCATGAATTTAATAGATTGCTTTATCAGCTTCTTCAATATATCTATATTAACATCATCTAATTTATTAAAATATATACAGGCTTTTGATCTAGTATGTTTACCGAACTCCTTTAGCAATTCCTGACTAACATCATCATCTGGTGTGAGATATAGGGTTATCTTAGCCTTTCTTGGAGAGAAACCAACAATAGGTGCATCACCTTCATGTCCTGATTTATATTTATAATGATATGATCCAAATCCAATAATACTTGGCCCCCACATCTTTGCTTCAAAACCAGTTATATCTTTGAATATTTCTAGGAGCCTATAGGCATCCTCACGTTTTCTAGGTTGTTCAACTTTTTCAATAAAGTCTACCACACTACTTTCATTTTCCTTCATTTTTGGCTCATACATAATAATTCTCCTTAAATGAATATTTTATTTATTCATACCCATTTAGTAATAATTTACGAGTTTTTCGTATATATGGATAATTTAAGAATGCTATTACTCGTTAAAAAATAACTGTTCTAATTCTATCTCGAAAACTCAGTTATTATCAAAGGCTCTTCTGCTCTAATCACATTTATTCTTTCCTCCCTTTCTGTTTCCAGTACCAATAGAGAAAATCCATAAATATTCCTTTTCTCATTTTTACTGGCAAGATTAAGAACGAAATCTTTCATACTATTCAATTGACCACCTTCTCCATTTTTGTCCATTTACATGTCTGATGCCCATAGAATCATTTTCTTCTAAATATTTATAAATCTTATCTAATAGTAACTGCTTTTGTTCCGGAAGCTTACCCTTTAAAATTAGCGTATTAGTCTTGTGGCTGGCATTGAATATAGTAGCTTTCATATTTAAATTCTCCAATAGTAGTTTTTCTTCTAATACATACTCCAATGGCTTTAACTTAATAAATTCTTTAGTTTTTACCTTTTCGATCAATTTAGCATCCTTAAATAAAACTAATGAGACTACAGTTAAAACTTGTGGATTAAAGTTTGATAGAAGTTTTCCTGTATCTATGGCATTTTCATTGCTTAGATTCTTGCCACCTAAGCCCAGCATGATATAGGTAGAGTAAGTTATATTGCATTCCTCCAATTTAGTTAAGGCTTGGAAATTCTCCTCAGCTGTAACTCCCTTATTATGAAAAGCTAATATCTCGTCATTCCCAGATTCAATACCTATAGACAATTCTCCTAGGCCTAGGTTTTTCAATTCCAACAATTCGTTCTTAGTCTTTTTCAATATGTCAGCCGCTCTTGCAAAGCTACTTATATTTTTTACATAAGGAAAGTACTCCTTTATTAATTTTATTATGCTGACAAGTCTAGCGGTACTGAGATTAAATGGATTCCCGCCTGCTAGCACTATTTTTTCAACGGGTTTCTTTCTATTATTATAAAAGTCTTTTAGCATTATAAGCTTAGTCCGAATTTCATCCAAGGAAAGCTCTCTGTATTTATTATTATGGTTTAAATCACAGTATAGACATCTATTCCAGCTGCAGCCTATAGTAACAGGAAGTGCTACACTGAAGGCTTGAGTCATTGGTACATAGAAATACTCACCATATTCTTTATATATATCCTTCATTTCATTCCTCCAAAATTTACTAAGTAAATTTATCCATATTAAATCTTGAAGTGTTTCTGGAAATGGGCCAATCGATTCAAATACTGCCCAGGTATTAGCAGCAACACTTAATACATCAAGAGGTCCAATTGCACATCCGACAATTTGTGCACAATATAGTAGCCTTCCATCAAAATTAAATATCATCCCTACAAACGAAACACTTCGACTAAACCATCCTTTGTAAGCTCATAAACTATAGAACAAACCTCTTTTATATACTTTCTATCATGAGAAATACTTATAATAGCTCCTTTGTATTCCCTAAGAATATTTCGTATAACAGGATTTGATAAGGGAGAAAAATTTCTTGTTGGCTCATCCAGTATCAAAACATTGCTGCCATCCATAGTCATCTTTAAGAATAGAAGCTTTGCCTTCTGACCACCTGACAGCTCAGCAACTCTATGATTCATTTCATCGGCAGTATATCTCATACTTCCTAGAAATGTACGAATTCTAGAATTCTCTTCTTTATCTCCGGTTATTGTCAAATACTCTACAGGAGATATGGAGAAGTCTAATATTTCCTCATATTCCTGTGGCATATAGGATGCTTTTATATCCGATCTATTCAACAAATCTTCAGCTATCTTTCTAATTAAGGTAGTTTTTCCAACTCCATTTTTCCCAATAATACAAATCTTTTCAGGACCTCTTACTATTAAGTTAATATCCTTAGCTAGGATACGATTATCAACTTTAAGTTTATCCAATGAATAATCAAAAACTTGCTTTCCATTTGGTATATTAATATCATTATTGAACTTAACAAAAATTGCATCTTCAGAATCAGGTATCTCAGTCATATTCTCATATTCCTTATCAAATCGTCTACCCATAGATTTTACAGAATGCATCTTTTTCTTTAAAAGCCTACCACCTGAAGGGTCCTGTCTGGAAATTATATTTTGTTGATGCTCAACCTTTTGAAGAATTTGTCTATATCTTTCCTGCTGCTTTTCATAATCACTTCTTTCTTTTTTTGCTACTTGTTCCTGATGAGTAAGTCTATTTAGTCGCTCCCTAGTATATGTTCTATAGTCTTTTTTAGTAACTGTATGTTGAGGTAGAGTATTGCGCCTTAACTGCTCTAGATGAATAATAACGTTAGCAGTATTCTCTATAAGAGTCTCATCATGTGAAATAAAGAGTATAGGAATCTTGCAACTATTTATAAAATCCTCAAGATATTCTAGGGTTTCAATATCAATATCATTTGAAGGCTCATCAAGTAAAAGTACATCTGGATTTTGCATTAAAATCCTAGCTAATTGCAATTTTACCTTCTCCCCACCAGATAATCCACCTACACATTGGTCTGAATAAAATATCCCTAGATCTATTCCAAGAGTAGAAGCTATACCAGAAAGCTCCTTAGGTGTTAAATCGTAAAATGTTGGTAACTCAGAACAAAACTCTAGTATAGTCAATTCCTTTTGTTTTTGGCTTAATTCCTGAGCTAAATATCCAAGTATCATATTATTTTTAAAAATTTCTCCAGTATATTCAACATAATCACTGACTAAATTATCATCATAAATAATTTTCATCAATGTGGACTTACCATTTCCCTCTTCACCTATAATAACAGCCTTATCTCCCTCATTTAGATTAAAGGTAAAATCTTTTAAGATAGTTCTCAGATCATATTTGTGCATTATATTAAGATTTTTAATCTGTAACATATTATCAACTCCTAAAAAAATAAGTCAGCCTTCAGATTTCATAAACCTAAGAACGGTTCTTTTTTGGAAACTTGGAATCCTGTCACTTTTCCATTGCAAAATTGTAAGCTTCTTTAATCCAGTTCATAAGCTCAGTATCAACTTCGCTACAGTTTTGGATGATAAGATGATGTGTCCAACGGTTTGGATATGGTTCCGTAGCGATTATTCTACCTTAACCTTCCTGTATATGTCGTGAGCAAATCCCACTTAAATAAAATGCAACCAGCATGCGACTTTGTGACCTGGTTCTATTTCAATTAACTCAGGCATTTTACTTTTGCATATATCCATAACTTTGTTGCAACGATTACTAAACCTACAACCGTTAGAATACTCTGATGGATGTGGAATATAGCCAGGTATAGAAATCAGTTTTTCTGCCTTTGTCTCAATACTAGGTATACATTCCATCAATCCTAAAGTATAAGGATGCTTAGGATTGCGGAACAATTTTTCTACAGAAGCTTCCTCCATTACCTTTCCACAATACATTACTAGCACTCTATCGGCATTCTCAGCAACAATTCCTAAATCATGGGTTATAAGTAGCATTGACATATCCAGGTTATTTTTCTTTGATCTTAGGAGCTCCATTAACTCTGCTTGGATCGTAACATCTAGTGCTGTAGTGGGCTCATCTGCAATTAGGATATCCGGAGAACAGGCAATAGCCATAGCTATCATTATTCTTTGTCTCATTCCACCACTAAAATTTTCTGGGAAGTCCTTATATCTTAAATTTGCTTCAGGAATACTCACATCCCTCATAAGCTGTATGGCTTTCTCCTTTGATTCTCTTCTTGAACAAGATTTGTGTATTACTAAGGCTTCTCGTATTTGTTCTCCTACTGATATTGCAGGATTCAAGGAGGTCATAGGCTCTTGATATACCATCGAAATTCTATCTCCTCTAATTTTGTTCATTTGCCTTTCTGAAAGATCAAGGAGATTCTTTCCATTTAGTAATATCTCACCTTCCACAATTTTACCTGGAGGCTTTATAAGTCCCATAATAGAGAGTACACTTACACTTTTGCCACTACCTGATTCACCAACAATTGCTAATGTCTCATTTCTTTCTAGGCTGAAGCTTACTCCATCTACAGCTCTTATTGGTTCCTTACCAACTATGAAATAAGTCCTCAAATCCTTGACTTCTAATAATGAACCCATCATCTTATACCCCCATAAATAATGTCGTAAATAGTATTCATCATCATCTGACCCGGCCCTTTGATAGTTTCAGAATCTATTTGTTCCAAATTATCATAGGGAGTTCGAATTACATCATCGATACCATGACTATCAACGATAATAGAATTTATATCGTAGGCTAAAGTATCCTGTGTAATCGGTGATCCAATCTTTCCATATATTACTTCAACATCATTTTGTCTGGAATTCTTCTTCAAGGCTTTAATATAATCTTGAGCAAGGTAATCCTTTGGAAGTGTATTAGTTGTATCTACAAATATTTTTTCTGAGTCATGAAAGCCGAAATTTTTCAAATCAATATAAAATGCTTGTCTACTCCCATTAAAATATTTATTTAAGAAGCGATCAGAACCTCTTTCTACTGTATTTGAACTATCCCAAAATGTGAATACAACCGTCCTCTCAGGTCTTTCTTCTAAGCTTCCTAGTATACGAGCTATTTCAAGTTCCATTGCAGTTCCTCCTGCTTCCATAGAAGATGGAAATCTTACACTTTCATCATCTCCTACTGAATCGAAGCTACTACCTATAATAATTACTTCATCCTTTAAACTCTCATTAGAGCCTTTAATCATACCTACTACAGAGCTACTGATAGGATTTTTTGCATACTCACATTCAATTTTAAGATCTATCTTAGAATTTGATTTGGCTATAAGTTCATCTCCTTTATCAGAGGAAACAGAAATATTTATTGTTTCAGTATTCTTAGGAGCAACTCTATCTATAGCCCTCTTATTGACTACATCTGTGCTTTCCCAATCCGATATGTAAAGAAGCACTCTAGGTTTAGCATTACTCATAACAATTCCAATAAACCGACCTGCAGTAAGACTATCCAGTCCTCTTATATCAATTACAATAACCTTGCCAAAGAGATGATTTAATTCTTTTAATCCATATGGGAAATTTCCCAAATCATCCATAGTTACATACTGAATATCGTATATTCCATTAATATTTATAGGATTTACAATATAATAATCCTTTCTGTGCTCTAAGGAAATTGTATCTGTAGCTTGATCAGTCACAGTAAGTGTTGACTCATTAACATTTATTGCTTCATTCATTTCAAACTCATGAATATACTTTCCATCAAAAGGTTGTATCCCATAATCCTCTAGCTTTTCAGCCAAATGATTTGCTACTAATTGGTTGCTTCCAAAACCTGATTTTCTACCTTTATATTCAGCTTTTGAGAGTTCACTTATGGTGGTCAGAGCATTTAACTCATCAAATCTATATTTACTTTTAGGTTGATGTAGTTTTTTCGTTTGCTTCCTTAATAATTGGACCTAAGTCGTGAGAAAGACCTAGCCTATCTTCCTCAATATTTACTGTAAAGCTACTTGGTATAGAACATAAGACTACTGTCATATAAACAAATATTAGAAAAACAATAAGGGCTTTCAGAATCTTAATTGCTGTTATCCTTATTATATTAAGCAAGTCAACACCCCCTAGAAGTATCAGAGAAATCGTAGAGATGACATGATACTTTCTGATTTCCCTTTGTAGATTGTAGCAAGGGAGTTTCTTTCGAGCAAATATCCATGGCAAATTTACATCTTGGATGAAAACTGCAACCACTTGGAGTGAAAATCGGACTTGGAACTTCGCCTATTAGTTCTTCCCTTTTTCTATCGCTCCAAGGATTTGCTATAGGTACAGAGGAAAGTAAGACCTTAGTATAAGGATGTAAGGGATTATTGAATATTTCCTCAGTTGTACCAATTTCAACAATTTTACCAAGATACATTACACCTACTTTATTTGATACGTGCCTTATGACGTTGAGACCGTGAGCTATAAAAAGATATGATACCTTCAGTTCCTTTTGTAGATCGTCTAAGAGATTCAAAATCTGTGATTGAACAGATACATCAAGTGCCGAAACAGGCTCATCACAGATTATAAACTTCGGTCTAGTAGCAATGGCTCTTGCTATCCCTATTCTCTGGCGCTGACCTCCACTGAATTCATGAGGAAACTTTGATGCATCCTTAGGATTGATGCCAACTAGGTCTAATAGTCTCTTTACCTCTTTGCCATAATCATACTTGTAAACTATCTTATGTATACTTAAGGGCTCAGAAAGAATATCTTTAATTGTCATCTTGGGGTCCAAGGCTGAATATGGATTCTGAAAAACAACCTGAATATCCTTCCTTATTTTCCTCATATCCCTATCAGAAATATTATTAATATTTCTGCCTTCTAGTAAGATTTCTCCTGAAGTGGGTTTTATTAGTTTAAGAATCAACCTTCCTGTAGTTGATTTCCCACAACCACTTTCACCAACAAGACCTAGAGTTTCCCCTTCAAATATATCAAATGATACACCATCTACTGCCTTTACATAGTTTTTCTTCAGCATTGTAGAGATTTCAAAGTGTTTAACCAAATCCTTAACTTCTATTATTTTGTTCATACATTATCACCCCAAGTCATCCTAAATGTCCAAACTTAATCATATATCTCCTTAAATATAACACAATTTAGCTACAAGTAAAAGAACCTGCAATAGCAGGTTCAAATTGTATTAATCCATTGATACGTTTACGCTTTTAGCTTGATCACCGTCAGCCAACATTCATGCTTTAATATATTGCTTTGCTTACCTTACGAAGTCTCCCTTTAATAGGTTTATTTTGTAACTCATCGAATACTAACTCTCCCTTATTATTTAGAATTTCAACAAAAGTAGATACATCCATTATATTTATAATCCCTATGTCATCCTTTGTAATACCTTCGATGTTGCAAAGCGTACCTACAATATCAGATGCTCTCATCTTAGTTTTCTTACCCGCATTGATATGAAGCTTTAAAATTTCTTTGTCTAACTCAGCGCCTTTTGTTTCTTTTATTTCAGGTCTAGTATTGATCTTTTCTTCAAACTCTTCTTTAGAATCATTAACTGTTTCTTTGTCTGGTCTTACCTTTAATGGAATTTCTTTTTCAATATATCCCTCAATGTCTTTTAGAAACTTTGTTTCTCTATGAGTTACAAAGGTAATAGCTTTACCCAGCTTATTAACTCGTCCAGTTCTTCCAATTCTATGGACATAACTTTCCCTATCTTGTGGTATATCATAATTGATTACTAGGCTAATACTATCAACATCTATCCCTCTTGCAGCAACATCTGTAGCTATGAGATATCTAAAACGACCTAACTTAAAATCATTCATAACTTTCAATCTATCCCTTTGTTCAATACCCCCATGTATTTTTTCACATGAATAATCAAGTCTATATAGCTCACTAAAAACCTCATCCACCATTAGTTTTGTATTACAAAATATCATACAAGAATCAGGGTTTTCTACTATTGTAATATCTTTTAATAGCTTTATCTTATCTAATTCTTCCACATCATATCTTTCTTGATCTATTCTATCAATAGCTTTATTTTCATCTTCTATTTCAATAAATTTTGGACTCTTCATATATTTTTCACACAAATACTCTATATCTGATGGCATTGTAGCTGACAATAGCATAGTAACACGATCCTGTTGAAGACTATTTATTACTGTCTCAATTTGCTCAATAAAGCCCATGTTAAGCATTTCATCAGCCTCATCAATAACAAGGTATTTAATATTTGATGTATCTAAAGTACCCCTTTCGATATGATCAATAGTACGACCTGGTGTCCCTATTACAATATGTGTTTTTTGTTTTAGTTCTTTCTCTTGGTTTGATATAGGAGCCTTACCATAAACTGCAGCTACTTTAAGCCTTTTGAATCTACCAATATTGAATACGTCCTCCTTAACTTGAATAGCTAATTCCCTAGTTGGTGTTAGTATCAATGCTTGTGGTTAGTTTTCATCCCAATCAACTAATTCACATATTGGTATAGCAAATGCAGCTGTCTTTCCAC
>CAZPZN010000004.1:34492-44513 GCA_964590735.1 uncultured Tissierella sp. | reverse complement strand
CCCTTTGCTATACCGCTGATAATAACTTGTTTTCCATCCAATTCAAATTCTGCAGAAGCTATCTTTGGGAATGTATCTGTAGTCATAATTGCTCTAGCAATTCCTTCTCCACCTTGGTCGGAAACGGCTCCACATACTTGCTCTATTCCCGGAATAATTTTATCCATTGGTAGTTGAACTCCAATTACCCCTGTAGAAGCAACGATAACTTCCTCAGGCTTAATTCCTAGGCACTTGGCAGTTACTCTAGCCATTTCCTTAGCATTATTATAACCAAGGGTTCCTGTACTTGCATTGGCATTTCCACTATTAACTACAATAGCTTGTATGTTTTCATTATCGATAATTTCTTTATCTAATTTAATAAGGGGTGCAGCCGCCTTATTTTGTGTAAATGTACCAGATGCAATAGCTTTATTTTCACTATAGATTACTCCAAGATCATTTTTTCCGCTCTTTTTAAGTCCGGTCCACATTCCTGAAGCAACAAATCCTGGAACATCAGTAATCATTTTATTTCCAATTTTAATCATTCATTAACCTTCCTTTCTGATTATTTATTAAACCCTTAACTATGGAGCCATTGCTAACATATCAATTCCTTTAGTTTCATCAAGTCCAAACATAAGATTCATGTTTTGGACAGCCTGTCCCGCAGCTCCTTTAATTAAATTATCTATGGCTGAAACTACTATTACTCTATTTGTTCTCTTATCTACTCTTATACCTATATCACATATGTTAGAGTTTCTTACCCATCTTGTCTCAGGTAGAGTTTTTAGTACTCTTACAAAGTATTCGCCTTCATATGTTTTTTCATACAAATCATAAATTTCTTCCTCTGTAACCTTATTTTTCAAATTTCCATAACAAGTAGCTAATATTCCTCTGTTCATTGGCACTAGGTGAGGAGAGAAGTTTAAAATCAATTTTTCTCCAGCTAGTTCAGATAGAACTTGCTCTATCTCAGGTGTATGTCTATGGTTAGTTAAAGCATAAGCCTTAAAGGATTCGTTTACCTCTGCATAAAGATTGTTAATGTT
Organism: uncultured Tissierella sp.; assembly: GCA_964590735.1. Lineage (GTDB taxonomy): Bacteria > Bacillota > Clostridia > Tissierellales > Tissierellaceae > Tissierella_B. The sequence goes on along the minus strand of CAZPZN010000004.1, from coordinate 43,470 downwards.
TGCAGATCTTCCAGCACCAGATACACCAGATTTAGCGTCTATAATTATAGATTTTGGATCGATAAGCCCGTTTTTTAGAAGAGGTGCAAGTGCTAATATGCTAGTGGTTGGGTAGCATCCCGGGTTTGCAACGATATTGGTATTTTTAATGCTTTCCCTATAAAGTTCAGGAAGTCCATAAACAGCTTCCTTTAACAAGTCAGGAGTTCCGTGTTTTACACCATACCATTTCTCGTATTCAACCTCATCCTTGAGCCTATAGTCAGCACTTATATCAATAACTTTTACCTTGTTTTTACGTGCTAATTCAACTAAATCAAAGGCCTTTCCATGTGGCAATGCTAAGAACAATACATCTATATTTTCAATGAAGTTTGGAATTTCATCTACATCTATGGACCTTTCATGCATAAAATTCTTATAGTTTCCATAAATATCCGCAAAATCAGTTCCAACATTGCTATGGGATGAAATAAAGGTAATTTCTACATCTGCTCTATTCCTTAACAACCAAACTAACTGCTGTCCGCCGTAACCAGTGGCTCCGACTACTCCAGCCTTAATCATAATGCATACCTCCTTCTTAATGAAACAATTATACATAAGAAGAAAAGAATATGCAATCTTTTTTCCTGAACGTCTTGCATTATTCTAAAATTGAAATTATAATGAAATGAATAAGTTTCATGCTTCAATGAGGATTAGAAATGGTCTTGTTTAAGAGGTGACATGCCTCTGAAATTAGAATTACTTTACAGTTTAAATAGGTGGTGTATATGGTGTTAGACCAAGTTATAGGTGAGATGGAAGATGTTTTAAATAATGTAGAAAGCTTTAAGGGAAAGCTGCTTGTTATTAAGTTTGGCGGTTCTATAATGAATGATGAAAAATGCAAAAGGGCTTTTTATGAAGATATTGCCTACCTTAATAGGAAGGGTATAAGGACTGTTATAGTTCATGGTGGTGGACCTAGTATTACTTCTTATCTTCAAAAGCTTAATATTGAAGCAAAATTTGTTAATGGCCTTAGGTCTACTGATAAGGACACTATGGATGTTGTAGAATTTATCCTATCAGGTAAGGTGAATAAGGAAGTATCAGGTAGTCTTTATCAATATGGTGTCAATGCCATAGGGATGAGCGGTAGGGACTGTGGCCTTGTTAAGGCTGAGAGAATATATACATATAGTGGAGATGAAAAGATAGATATTGGCTATGTAGGTAAGCCGGTTGAGATAAATATATCGCTGTTGAATGATTTATTAAATATGGGGTATGTACCAGTTATAGCTCCTATAGGGACTGATGATGAGGGGAATGTATATAATATAAATGCTGATCATGTGGTAGCAGCAGTATCTTCAGCTCTAGTAGCTGATAAGCTAGTCCTTCTAACTGATGTGGAGGGAGTATATCTAGATATAAATGACAAGGATTCCCTAATAACATCTATTTCTGTAAGTGAGATGAGGGATTATATAAAAGATGGAATAATTAGTGGTGGGATGATACCAAAGATGGAAGGTTGTATCGAAGCAATCGAAGGTGGAACTAAGAGTATCCACCTAATCTATGGGAGAAGGGCTCATAGCCTAATTACTGATGTTTTTGGAAAGAATAGTAATTCAACTACAATCAAGGGGGTTAAATAAATGTCTGAATTCATTATGAATACATATTCCAGATTTCCTGGTGTCTTTGTAAGAGGTAAAGGTGTTTATCTTTATAACGACCAAGGAAAGGAATATATGGATTTTATTCAAGGGGTAGCGGTAAATTGTCTTGGACATGCAAACCCGGTAATATCTAATACACTTGCTGAGCAGAGTGGAAAGCTTATGCATATCTCCAATTTTTTCTGGTCTGATACACAACTAAAGCTTGCTGAGAGAATCTCAAGCTTAAGTGATCATCAGGGTCTTTTCTTCTGTAACAGTGGAACAGAAGCTATTGAAACAGCCTTGAAAATTGGTAGAAAGCACGGAAAAATCATAAATGAAAACAAGTATGAAATCATTTACACTAAGAATTCATTCCATGGAAGAACCATGGGTGCCTTAGCAGTTACTGGACAAGAAAAATATCAAAAGGACTTTGCACCATTAATTGGTGGCGTAGTAGAATCCATTTATAACGATATAGAAAGTTTGGAATCTAAATTCAATGAAAACACTTCTTGTTTCATAGTGGAACCTATCCAGGGCGAGGGTGGAGTAGTGGCAGCTGAAAAAGCATACCTTCAAAAGGCTAGAGAACTTTGTGATAAGTATGATGCTCTTTTAATATTTGATGAGGTTCAAACGGGTATTGGTAGATTGGGCACATTCTTTGCCTATCAGAAATTTGGAGTTCTTCCTGATCTAATATGTATGGCTAAAGGCCTTGGCGGCGGTTTCCCTATAGGTGCTGTTCTTGGTAATGAGAAGGCTTCTAAGGTATTGGTTCCAGGGGATCAAGGTAATACATTTGGAGGTAACCCACTAGCATGTGCAGTTGCTAATTCTGTAATAGGTGAGCTAGTAGATAACGGTGTTCTTCAAAACGTAAATGAAATGAGTAGCTATTTATATGCTAAGCTAGAAGACCTTAAGGTTAAATACAGCAGTATCCTAGAGTTGAGAGGAAAAGGACTTCTAGTTGGGCTAGCATTCGAATTTGAAGCTAAGGAATTTACAAAAGCTTGTTATGAGAAAGGCCTATTATTAGCAACAGCTGGACCTAATGTTGCAAGAATACTGCCCCCACTAAATGTTAAGAAGGAAGAGATAGATAAATTAGTCTTAATTCTTGATGATGTACTTTCAGATTTTAAATTAATTTAATGTTAAGGACAGCTAGATTTTAGCTGTCCTTCATTTATTAAGAATAGGAAAGTTTACTTTGAGCTACTGCCTTTCTTACTACAACCTGGATACATTATCAACCCAATCCTTAGCCTCAACTACAGCATCCAGTGTAGGTATTGAAACTTTAGATTCCTCTTTTTTATAATCTGTCTTATAAAAGGCATCGGTTTCTCTATCGTCAATTTTTCCTTCTTTAAACTGTCTGCTAGTTAAAGTACCTTTTGATATTCCAGGATTACTAGGCACTTCATTTTTTGTATTATCTGTTTTCATAGGAAATTTCTTTTCTCTATCCATAGAATCCTCCTTATATGATCCAAAGTGTAAAATTCTATCTAGTATAAAAATTTTGATTTATTAACTTGTTCAATATAGTTTCAATCATTAAAGAAGATAATATACTAGTTGTTATTTCCATAAGGGATTTAAAATTCTAACACAAAAAAAGAAGCCATAATCCAAAATGGAAATGGCTCCTTTTAATATTTTAATTTTTAATGAATAGAAGATAATACATCTGCTTTTGTTACAATACCTTTAAGAACTTCATCTCCATTAGTAACTGCAATAGGGTATTTTGCCTCTGCTGCTATGGTTATAATGTCAGTCAATAAAGTATCAGGGTTTGTTGTTGGAACATCCTTAATCATCACATCGGAGATACTAAGTTTTTCCTTGCTTGCTCTAATAGCATCATCTATGTTAATAATACCTTGAAATTTCATTCTATCTGATACTACGTAAGCAGAAGAGACTTTATTATTCCTCATCATTGTAATAGCATAATTTGGATTGTCCTTAAGCCTTACGATACTATTAGGTGTTGTCATTACGTTTTTAACGCTAATTACCTGAGTCTTATCAGCACTATCTATAAATAGCTTTACATAATCCGTCGCAGGGTCTGAGGTCATCTCTTCAGGACTAGCTACCTGAATAAGCTCTCCATCCTTCATAATAGCAACTTTATCACCAATTTTAAATGCTTCATTAATGTCATGGGTAATAAAAACAATGGTCTTATCTAATTTTCTTTGAATAGATAATAACTCAAATTGCATATCTTTTCTTACTAAAGGGTCTAGGGCTGAAAATGGTTCATCCATCAGTAAGATTTCAGGGTCAGTTGCTAAAGCTCTAGCAATTCCAACTCTTTGCATCATACCACCGGATAGGCTTGAAATTGGTTCATCATCATAACCATCTAAGCCTACCATGGATATCATTTCTTTAGCCTTTTGTTGGCGTTCTTCTTTAGAAACACCCTTGACTTCCAAACCATATTCCACGTTTCCCATAACATTTCTGTGGGACATTAGTCCAAAGTTTTGGAAAACCATGGCTATTTTATTTCTTCTATAATCGTTTAATTCTGCTTTGCTGAATTTATTAATGTTTTTTCCTTCAAATAGAATACTTCCTCTTGTTGGCTTGTTTAGGAGATTAAAGCATCTTACTAAGGTTGATTTTCCCGAGCCGGACAATCCTATAATTACAAAAATTTCTCCCTTTTTAATATCCAAATTAATATCCCAAAGAGCAATCGTTGAACCGGTTTTCTTGTAAATAGTGTTTTTATCAGCACCAGCTTGCTTCATTTTTATTGCTTTGTTCTTTTCTGAACCGTAGACCTTATATAGATTTTTAACACTTAATAAAACATCATTATTATTATCATTATTATTATTGTTATTATTATTGCTCATTTCCATTCACCTCACTTCGTTTAACCAAACCTTGGGTAATTCTATCTAGTATAACCGCAATTATAACTACTGCAATACCCGAAACAAGGCCTCTTCCTACTTCTACCCGGTTTACTCCAATAAGAACTTCCATACCGAGACCTGTAGCCCCTATCATGGACGTAGTAACTACCATACTCATGGCCATCATTAGGGTTTGATTAACTCCTGCCATAATCGTAGGGAGGGCTTGAGGTATTTGTACCTTTACTAAGGATTGAAGCTTAGTTGAACCAAATGCTTTACTTGCTTCAACAACTTCTTCATCTATTTGTCTTATACCATGATTAGTTAACCTAATAATTGGAACTACAGCATAAATAGTTGTGGCAATTACAGCCGGTGCTTTTCCAAGTCCAAAGAATAGTAGAGCAGGTATTAGATATACGAATACTGGCATTGTTTGCATTGTATCCAATATAGGACGTACAAATCTATCACCTTTATCACTTGTTGATAGTAGAACCCCTATGGGAAATCCAACTAGAAGGGAGATTATAACTGATGCAATTACAATGGATAAGGTTTCATTCATATGATTCCACAATCCAATTGAACCAATGAGAAGTAGTAGTAGGGCATATAATATCCCTTTTCCAATGCTTCCAGTAAGTCTCCAACCAATTAATAAAACTAATCCTAAATAAATTATCCATGGAATGAAGCTTAGTATTCTATAAATAAAACTTACTAATTCATTTAATCCATCTCTTATAGCGTTAAAAAATGAATCGTATTTTACACTAAAAGCCCTTACAGCATCATCAATATCAGTAACATTTAATGGGATTCTAAAAGGTATATTATATAGCCAGTTTGTTTTGCTAGCAGATCCATCACCTGATAATTCTGTTCTTAATATTTCTGCATCTTCTGGGTTTAACCATTGATCTATTAATCCATCATTTTCCTGCAAGAACCATTTTGCGGTTTCTACATAATCTGCTCCTGTATCCTGCATATATGCCAATGCTTCAGAGGTTAATGCACTTGATGTTCTATATTTAGTCAAAAACTCCACCATTTCTGGTTCTTCTTCGTAATAGCTATTACTTACTCCAACTGTTACATCTACAGCAGGTAGTGCAGTTTTACCTTCTTTATATGTGGCTTCATCATATGGTTCATCCTCTAGTAAAACCATATCATATTTACCAAGTAGCCATGTTGGTTCCCAGTAATATGCAGCTATAGGTTCGCCTCTTTCATAGGCTCCAGTAATTGCTGAGGATAGAGCTGCATCTGAACCGGGTCTGAAATATATAAAGTTCTCATCCATTCCGTAGTGAAGATACTTATTGTGTAATATGGTATCAACTTCCCAACCGGGAATTCCACCATACATTCTTCCCTTACCAGGGTTTTCTATATCTGGAAATATGTCAGGATAGTTTTTTAGATCCCAAACGTATTTTAGATCTGGAGCAACTGGCTCTATACCTCGTTCAGAATCTCCTTCTATTACGTACCTTGGTACGTAAATCCCTTGATAGTTATCATCAAAATTTACACCTAAGTCCTTAAATTTTCCTTCTCTTAGGTCATCCTCATAAGTTGCGATGTTAGCTGTCCATACCTCCATATGAACATCAATTTCTCCCATTAGTAATCCTTCATGTAATACAGTAGTAGAGCCTGGAACTTCCCTCCATGAATAGCCGTAAAGACTTTCTGCGATAAGTCCTGCTACTGCATTATGAAACTTTATGCTATCCCATCCAGCATCAGCAAATACAATTTCCTTATCTGAACTTTGAGCATAAGACATGGTTGGTAAGACAATAAGCAATAACAATATTATACTTATTGCCTTGTTCATTTTAATAATCTTCATTTTTTCACCTTCCTTTGTTATTTTGAATGGGCTGTACGAAAAAAAGAGCTATGGAGTTCCATAGCCCTGTAAACAGCACAACAAATACTCCTTCTTTGCTTACGAGGTTAGCTGTCGGATTAGGTTAAAGGTACCCTTCAAAGATTTGATTCACCCCAGAAATTGGTTCCCCCGCTTCTTAAATAAAGAATTAAGCATTAAAGTTCGTTTATTAAGTTTTAAATTTAACTTCATTAGTATAACACATATAACATATAATTGCAAAAAGCAGAGGGATCTCATTATCTTGGTCACCAAATAAAATAGTATTTTGTTATTACTTTTCAATATATTATTCTAATTGTACGAATAATTATACATTTCATTAATACTTTCTTTATTGGGTATTATATATTTATCAACATTTTGGAGGAGTTAAAATGAATAAGGTAATAGATATGCTTTTAAATCACAGGTCAATTAGGAAGTATTCGGATAGAGAAGTGACAGATGATATGGTAAAGGAAATTATTGCTAGTGCTCAAATGGCTCCAACATCTAGCCATTTTCAGGCGTATACAATAATTGAAATTAGGGATAAGAAAAAAAGAGAAGCAATTGCGGAAATATCTGGGGGGCAACCTTGGGTTATAGATGCACCTTTGGTATTATTGTTTTGCGGTGACCTTCACCGTGGCAAGAAATATTATGAAGGTGTAGATACTGAAACCTTTGAAAGTACAGAGCAATATACAATAGGAGCAATTGATGCAGCCTTGGCTGCACAAAAGGCATTAATAGCAGCACAAAGTCTAGGTCTAGGAGGGGTGTTTGTAGGTGGTATCAGAAATGACGTTGAAGCTATCAGCAAGGAATTCAAACTGCCTAAATTAGTATATCCGCTATTTGCATTATGTTTAGGATATCCAAATCAAGACCCTCAAATAAAACCTAGACTCCCAATGGATGTAATTCGCAAAATAGATTTCTACGATGAAAGTAAGGACGATGAATTGATTAAAGAATATAATGATACTATGGTTCAATACTATTTTGATAGAACAGATGGGAAGGAAAATGATAGATGGACTGAACACTGTGGAAATTCAATAAAAGGGAAATCTCGTGTAGATGTAGGTGAATTCTTTAGAGAAATAGGATTGTTAAAGAGATAGAGGGGTTATCAAAAGTCATTTAAAAAGTTAAATCTTAAAAATACTAATGCAAGTTATATAAAGTTACTAAAAGTTTCAAAAAGTAGTTGACATTTTTGATAATAAGTCATAGAATGTATAGAAATAACACTTTAATGCAATGAAGGAAATAGTAATTAGTGATTTTTTAAGAGAGCAGATGGTAGGTGAGAATCTGTAAATAAGCTAATGAATCCATTCCTGAGCTACCTGTGAAACAAGCAAGGTCGTATTTCCTACGTTATAGGATTTCGAGTGAACAGATTAATCTGTTAATTTGGGTGGCAACGCGGTAGATATTCTCCCGTCCCTTATATATAAGGGACGGGAGTTTTTTAATTCATAATTAAAGGAGGGTTATTATGCATACAAGACTATTTATACCTGGTCCAGTAGATGTTAGAGAGGATGTTCTATCGAAAATGGCAATGCCTCAAATCGGCCATAGAAGCAAGGATGCTTCCCAACTACAAAGAAGAATATCCCAAAACATGCAGAAAATTTGGCAGACAAAGGAACAGATATTACTGTCTACCTCCTCAGGAAGTGGTTTAATGGAAGGTGCCTTAAGAAGTTGTACTGGAAAAAGAGCAGCAATATTTTCAGTTGGTGCTTTTGGAAAGAGATGGTATGAAATGGGGATTTTTAATGGAGTTGAGGCAGATCTCTTCGAATCCGAATTAGGTGAAGCAACAAGTCCTGAATTAGTAGATGAGGTACTAAGCACTGGGAAATATGACCTTGTTGCAATTACTCATAATGAAACATCAACGGGAATAGCAAATCCAATTGAAGAAATTTCAGAAGTAATTAAGAAATACCCAGAAATTATATTCTGTGTAGATATGGTCAGTTCAGCTGGAGGTCATAAGGTCAATATAGATGAATTAGCTATAGATATTGTAATAACATCTAGTCAAAAGTGTTTAGGCTTACCTGCAGGATTGGCAATTTGTACTTTTTCTCAGAAAGCAATAGAAAGGGCTAAAGGTATTAAAAATAGGGGTTATTATTTTGATCTATTAACTTTATATAAATATATAATAAAAAAGGATTATCAATATCCATCCACACCTTCAATTTCACATATGTTTGCCCTGGATTATCAATTGGACTATATATTGAATGTAGAAGGAATTGAAAATAGATATCAGAGACATGAGGATATGGCTGAAGTTGTAAGAAATTGGGCAAAGGAAAAGTTTGATTTGTTTTCTGATGAAAATCACCTGTCGAAAACCGTAACCTGTGTTAAGAATACTAGGAATATAGATGTAAGAGATCTAAATAATGAATTAAGGAATAGGGGGATGATAATCTCCAATGGTTATGGTGACTTGAAGGATAAAACCTTTAGAATTGCTCATATGGGAGATACGAA
>CAZPZN010000004.1:2808-34392 GCA_964590735.1 uncultured Tissierella sp. | reverse complement strand
TTAGGGATTATTGGCTTCGGCAGAATTGGTAAAGCCATAGCTCTAAAGGCAAAAGCCCTCGGCATGAATGTTATCTTCTATGATGCATTTATAACTGAAGATATGAAATTCTCTTATACACCATTGAAGGAACTCTTAGAAAAAGCAGATTTTATTACAGTTCACGTATCAGCAACAGATAAAGCTCTGATTGGTCAGGAAGAGATTGCTATAATGAAGGAAGGAGTAATTATCATCAATGCAGCCAGAGGAGGGGTAATAGATGAAAATGCCCTTATTAATGGGCTTAATACCAATAAGGTTGCTGGTGCAGGAATAGATGTATTTATGGATGAACCAACACCAAATGATGATCTTATAAATCATCCTAATGTAAGTGTTACACCTCATATAGGCGCTGCAACCTTTGAAGCTCAAGAAAGAATTGGTGAAGAAGTTACAGAGATAGTATTGGATTTTTATAATAACTTAGCTAATATTGCTAGTTAAGTAATGTTATATATGTGATGATAATCAAGAATCATAATTGAGTGATTTTTGATTGATAGATAAACTGTTAGTCCAAATGGATTTGTGGGTATTAATTCTTAACAAGAGGAGTGAGAATAATGTTAAGATGGGCTTTAATATTTTTAGTTATAGCTATTATTGCAGGACTATTTGGATTTAGAGGAATAGCAGGTGCAGCAGGTGGAATATCCAAATTTTTATTCTTCATAATCCTGCTTATAGTTGTTTTAGGCTTATTATTTGCTAGTAGACTATTTTGATATGAAAACTCCCTGGTACTTAAACCAGGGAGTCTATATTTTTACCCGATACCACCGTAGAAGATTCCAGCTATATATACGAATATTGTAATACCACAGAGATTTTTTAGAAACCTTTCTTACTTTAGTGGCTCAAGACTAGCTTGGAAATGACGTAGTACAGGAGGCTCCCATGTAATTCTATATCCCTTTATATCTTTTGCCCTTTCTTTTATTGCTATAAGGGCATCGGCCATTATATCGAAATGAGCTTGAGTATATACTCTTCTTGGAATAGCTAATCTAGTAAATTCGAATTCCGATTGTAGCTGTTCTCCAGTATCCGGGTGATTGCCCAACATATATGAACCTATATCACATGTTCTAATACCTGCTTCAAGATAGAGTTCTACTGCTAAAGCTTGACCAGGGAACTGATTATATGGAATATGTGGGAACAAGGACTTAGCATCTATAAATACTCCATGGCCACCAACAGGTGATTGATAAGCAATTCCAGCATCATCTAGTTTAGAAGCCAGATATTCAACCTGACCAATTCTATATTTTAATTGTTCTTCATCTATACCTTCGTATAAACCTATTGCTAAAGCCTCAAGATCTCTACCTGATAAGCCACCGTAGGTTGTAAATCCTTCATAGGATATAGTCATAGCCTTAGCCTTTTGATATAGGTCTTTATCCTTATTAATCCCTATAAGTCCACCCATATTAACTATGGCATCCTTTTTTGCACTCATGGTAAACATATCTGCATAAGAAAATGTTTCTTTTATTATATCCTTAATTGAAGAATTCTTAAACTCCTCTTCTCTTTGCTTTACAAAATATGCATTTTCAGCATATCTAGCGGCATCTATGCAAAGTGGGATATTGTATTTCTTACATATTGTTGATACTTCACGCATGTTTTGTACTGAAACTGGCTGACCTCCTGCTGAGTTGTTGGTTATAGTCATTACAACCAAAGCTACTTTTTCTTTACCATGCTCATTTATTAGCCTTTCTAACTTTTCAACATCCATATTTCCTTTAAAAGGAGCCCTAATAGTAGGATTTTCTGCTTCTGGAACTACGCAGTCAAGTGCTCTGGCCCCAGCTAATTCAACATGTGCTCTAGTTGTATCAAAGAACATATTGGAAATAGATACCTGCCCGGGGCCCATTAAAAGTCCAAACATAACTTTTTCTGCAGCTCTTCCTTGGTGTACTGGTTGGATAAAGTCATAGCCAAATATATCTTTTCCAGCATCAATTAGTCTGAAATAACTTCTTCCACCTGCATAGGCTTCGTCCCCTCGCATAACACCTGCCCATTGAACATCACTCATGGCATTAGTTCCACTATCAGTGATTAAGTCAATATATACATCTTCTGCTTTAAGGTTAAATAAATTGTAATTTGCTTCCTTGATTTTTTGCTTTCTTTCTTCACTGCTAAGAACTTTAATTGTTTCTACCATTTTAATTCTAAAGGGTTCTGCTACATATTTAATAGCCAAAATAATTCCTCCTCTCCAATAATGAAAATGTTTTCCTATAATTTATTTTACCATAGGGAAAGATTGTAGGCAATCTGAAACTGTAACATACCTTGGACTAACTCATATAATATATTAGACAACATTATTCTACAACTTAGGATATGAGTCGTTATTACAAGGTTTATCAACAATATCGAGGCATAACCCACCTCGTTGTAGTGGTGTATAAAACTGTAAGCAGTGTTTTATGCTTAAAGATAATAAAATTTGTATACTAGTAAGCTTAGGATAATAAAATAAGGAGGAAACGAAAAGTGTTAGAGGTAAATATTTTACAACAATTAAATTGTGATACTTTTATAGATTTTACAGATGTTGAAGGGGAAGGAGATTTCTCTTTACCATTTCAATTTCAACTAGATTTAATTGCATCAAATTTAACACCGGGTCCTGGTGAAAATCAAAGATTTTGCTACAATATATTAGGTGTAGGAGAAGATAATAGTGATTTTAGAGATTTAAGTCATTTTGTTTTTAGTATTTGTCCAAATATTACTTTAGAAGATATTGCAAGAGTTACAGTAGATGGAGTAGAGGTAGAATTTGGTCCCGATACAGATGTAGAACTATTTAGAACTGGCCAAGTGGACCCACCGACAGGTTGTCCAGGACTTAAATTTGATTTTCCAGTAGATAAGGTTGGCGGAGAATTAGCAGTATGTTTCGAGCTTAATGAAGTATTTGATATTGGGGCAGTTCCTGTTTGTATATTTGGAGCAAGTGAAACGAGAAGCGGTTTAAGCATTTGTGGTCCTGTTTGTAATGGTGAACCACCTGTTGATGAAACATGTCCAGCAGAAGGATTCTTACGTGCAGGGGTTTGTGTACCAGTGGATATTACACCATTTGTTAATGAACTTCCAACAACAACTTTATGCTGTGGAGATCCTGATGTAGTTCTTGTAGATCCAGAGGAGCCAGTAACATGTATAGGAGAAGCAAGTGTCAGAATTTTAATAACTCAGGAGATTTGTGTTAGAGTTCCTGTTGAAATAGGTGCAACATCTGAAGTTGGAGATGCATTAATTAATCCAATCGAAGCCTCTGATGAGGATATTTGTACAGATTGTAATGAAAATGGAAATGGTTTAGGATAAAATCTAAGCCTAAAGGAGGTTGAGTATGAGTACTAGAGATATGGATTCACAGTCATGTGAATCAGTAGCCTATGTACCAATGAAAGTAAGTACTCCAATTGACCTAAAGCCATTTGTCAGGGAGCTTCCCATTAGAGCATGCCTTTGTGATGAGCCTGAACTAAGGGAAACACCTTGTGGTACTTTTATTTTAACACAGAGGATATGTTTTGAAATTCCTGTTGAAATTGGAGTAAGGACAAAAATAGGCGATCCAAGTATCAAGACAAAATATACTCCAGATGAGAATATTTATACTAAACCTATAAATAACCCTAAGTATAACCACTGGTATTCACCAAATGTAGTATATTAATAGTCTTAATAGATTCTTCTATTAACTTATTTGATTTCAAACCAGCCAATTTTAAAATTGGCTGGTTTTTTGTTATAAATAATATTAAAGACTCTTGCTTTTATTATGAGCTAATGTTATACTCTTATAAAGCATTAAAGGATTGGTGAAGATATGAATATATCAAATAAATCTACTAGAAAATCAAATAATAATAATCATCATCATAGATCGCAGGGATTGTAATCTTGAACTATTAGTTCATAGATGCAAGCCCTAATTTTCGTTGAAGAGAAAGGGCTTGGTCTATGAAGGTATCTATTAACCATATGGGCTAGCCCATATGGTTTTTTTGTTTTTATTACAATAGGAGGTATGAAAATGGAGCTTAAGAGTATAGAAGAAGAACTATTATTACTTAAATTTAAAAAGAGCATTGAAAGAGAAATGGAGGATTATTTTGAATCCAAGGGTTTTTCTATTATTGAGCCTGATATCTTTCAAAGTTATGATGATTTCTTGTTATCTAACTTTAGGCAAGATTTATCTAAGACTGTAAAGGTTTTAGGTGGAGATTCCAATATTTATATACTTAGACCCGATATTACAACTAATATTCTAGGGAAGATATTTTCTAGATGGGAAGGAAAACCACCACTGAAAGTTTACTATAATTCAAGGGTATATAGCAATTCATCAGGAGGAAGGATTAAAGAAAACCATCAGTTAGGTCTTGAATCATTAGGAGATATACCAGCTAAGGCTGATAAAGAAATGTTGGAAATGGCAATTAATTTAATGGAAAGACTTAATATCCCTTATGTATTGGAGTTAGGGTCTAGTAAATACTTAGATTCATATATAAGAGAATTAAAATTGGATTCTAATGATGAAATTGAAATTAGAAATTTACTTGCTAAGAAGAATAAGGATGGCCTTAAGATTAGGATAAAAAGCATAGGAGTTAAGAGCACTATCTTAGATGTAATCTTGGATATGGAAGGGAATATGGAGGAAGTTGTTAATAAAGCTAGAAGCCTCTATGCCAATTATGAAATGGAAGAGGCCATAGATTCCTTAGAATCTTTGATGAACTTCTTCAAGGAAAAAATCTTATTAGGTAAGGTAAATCTAGACCTATCCATGATACCTGATTTAGATTACTATGATGGAATAGTTTTCAAGGGTTATTGTCAGGGAACGACTAAAAAAGTAATCAGTGGAGGCCGTTATGACAAATTAACTAAACAATTTGGCAAAAATGTTCCAGCAATAGGATTTGTGATGGATATGAATTTAGCTACTCAATTAAGTTATGGGGGTAAATAAGATGAATGGATTAACTATAGCATTAGCAAAGGGTAGATTGGGAGAAAAGGGCTTGGATCTTTTTAAGAATACTGATATGGAAATTGTTCGGGAAAAAGATTCAAGAAAGCTAGTATTTAAAGATATAAAGGAGCAAATCACATATATTTTTGTAAAGCCATCTGATGTAATGACATATGTCGAAAAAGGCGTTGCTGATTTAGGAATTGTTGGCAGAGATATGATTTTAGAAGAGAATAAGGACATATATGAGCTAATGGATTTAAATTATGGGAAATGTCGATTTGCAATTGCAGGATTTAAGGATCAATCTACATTTAAGAAAAATGATGTCCTTAGAATTGCTTCAAAATATCCAAATTATGTGCAAAAAGTATTTGGGGATAGGGGTCAATCAGTTGAAGTCATTAAATTAGGTGGTTCTATTGAACTTGCACCCGTCATTGGTCTTAGTGATATTATTGTGGATATAGTTGAGACTGGATCTACCCTAAAAGAAAATGGATTGGTAATCCTAGAGGAGTTGGATACAATCAGTGCAAGACTAGTGGCAAATAAGGTAAGCTATAGATTTAAATACGATACTATAAAGAAGGTTGAAGCGATTTTAGGAGGTGTCCAATGATCAAAATATATAATTCAAAAAATGATATGGATAAAGTAGAGGGTATCTTATCTCGAACTCAGATGGACTCTAATGAAGTATTAAAGAAGGTAGATGAGATATTAGAGGAGGTAAAAACTAAAGGGGACCAGGCTCTATTAGAATTTACTAGAATTTATGATAATAACACAATATCTTCTTTTAAGGTTACTAATGAAGAAATTAAAGATGCTAAGAAAACCATTGATAAAGATTTGAAGGATGCAATTACAAATGCCATTGATAATATTACTGACTTTCATAAAAAGCAAATTAGGGAAGATTATTTCATGGAGAAAGGGGATGATATCCTTCTAGGACAACTTATAACTCCAATTGAAAAGGTTGGGATTTATATACCTGGAGGAACAGCATCCTATCCATCTACGGTAATGATGAATGCAGTCCCTGCTAAATTGGCTGGTGTAGAAAAAATAATCATGGTAACACCTGCTGATAAAGATGGAAAGATTAGAGATTCTGTTCTTGTAGCAGCAGATCTACTTGGAATAAGGGACATTTATAAAATCGGAGGGGCTCAAGCTATTGGGGCTTTAGCCTATGGAACTGAAACTATTCCCAAGGTAGATAAGATAGTAGGTCCTGGAAATATATATGTTGCCATGGCAAAGAGAAAGGTATCAGGTTTTGTGGGCATAGATATGATTGCAGGTCCAAGTGAAGTTCTTATCTTAGCTGAAAAAGAGGCGAACCCAGTATATATTGCTGCTGATTTGATTGCTCAAGCTGAACATGATATGAGGGCTGCAGCTATTGTAGTTACTAATTCCTTGGAGCTTGCCGAAAACATTCAGAAGGAAATAATGATACAACTATTGACTCTTAATCGTAGTGAAATAGCAGAAAAAGCCTTAACAGATTATGGAGCAATAATAGTTACAAATAATCGAGAGGAAATATTTGAAATTGCAAATAAATTAGCACCTGAACACTTGGAGATACTCACTAATGATTTTTTTAATGATTTTAGAAAAATCAGAAATGCTGGTGCTATTTTTCTAGGAGAATATACACCAGAACCTGTAGGAGACTACTATGCAGGGCCAAATCATACTCTTCCAACCTCAAGAACTGCAAGGTTTTCATCTGCTTTAGGAGTAGATGATTTTTGCAAGAAGACATCCCTTCTCTATTACTCCAAGGAAGCTTTGAGGAGAGCCTCAAGGGATATTATAAATATAGCTGTGGATGAGGGTCTTACAGGTCATGCAAATTCCATAAGTATAAGAATGGAGGACTAGAATGTTAAAGTACTTAAGAAAGGATATAAAGAATCTTAAATCCTATGAGGTAAATCAACAAGAATATAATGTAAAGCTTGATGCCAATGAAGGAATCGATTGGATGGAGGGTAATAACAGATATCCTGATGATTCTTGCACAGGATTAAGGGAAAAACTAGCAAAAAAGCTTCATAAAAAGAGTAAGGAATTTCTATTTGGAAATGGATCTAGTGAGCTTATTGACCTAGTAATGAAAGCCTATCTAGAAAGTGGAGAAAGAGTAGTAAGCTTTTCACCTACATTCAGCATGTATAAACTATATACCATAATAAACAAGGGAATATATGAGGAATACCCACTAGAAGATATGAATAAATTGAATGTTCAAGGATTTATTGATTTTATAAAGTTGAAGAAACCGAAAGTAGTAATCATATGCAATCCTAATAATCCTACGGGTTCCACTATCAGTAGAGAGGATGTTATAAGAATAGTTGAAGCTAGTGACTGCATGGTAATACTAGATGAGGCATATATAGAGTTTTCAGATATGGAGACCCAGGATAATACAAGAGAATATAAAAATTTAATAGTACTTAGAACATTTTCTAAGGCCTATGCCCTTGCTGGAATAAGGTTAGGTTATATGATAGCAGATTCAGAGACAATTGATTTTATAAATCGGGTAAGAGCCCCTTATAATATTAATTCCATTAGCCAGTCCATAGGATTAAAGGTTTTTGGTTATGAAGATATTATTAAGGATAATATCTCTTTAATAAAAAGTGAGAGAGAAAGGGTATGTAAGAGACTTGAAGGCCTTGGATTTAATCCCATAACTTCCCAGACAAATTTCATTTTCTTTAAGGGAAAGGAAGGTTTATCCAATGAGTTAGCAAAGAAAGGTATTATAATTAGGGACTTTGCTGGGGATTTACAGGGTTACTACAGGTTGACCATAGGAAAAGCTGAGGAGAATGATATGGTATTAAAGGCAATAGAGGAGGTTATTAATGAGACAGTCTAAGATTAATAGAAAAACCTTAGAAACAGATATAGAGCTTGAATTAATTCTAGATGGAAGTAGTGATATTTCCATAGATACAGGGATTGGTTTTTTTGACCATATGGTTAAGGCCATGGCCTTTTATGCAAGTTTTGATTTAAAACTTAGATGTAAGGGAGATTTAGAGGTGGACAGCCATCATAGTGTAGAAGATGTAGGTCTAGTCTTTGGAGCTGCATTGAAGGAGGCACTGGGAGACAGGAAGGGTATAGTTAGATTTTCATCTACTATTACTCCTATGGATGAAAGTCTAGCCCTAGTTGCCATAGATATTTCAAATAGACCGTTTTTGGTTGATAATTTAAGTTTTATAAGTGACAAGATAGGCAGCATGGATACTCAGGATTTTAGAGAGTTCTTTAGAGCTTTTGCCATTTCTGCTGGTATCACACTTCATATAGATATTATAAGAGGGGAAAATGATCACCATAAGATTGAAGCTGTTTTCAAAGGATTGGGAAGGGCATTGAAGGAAGCTCTTGCTATAAAGGGAAATGAGATAATCAGCACAAAGGGGGTTTTATAATGCTTATATATCCTGCTATAGATATAAAGGATAAATCTTGCGTCCGCCTTGTACAAGGCTCATTTGACAATATTACCCTTTATGAAAAGGACCCTGTAAAAGTAGCTTTGAAATGGGAATCCATGGGGGCTAAAATCCTTCATCTTGTAGATTTAGATGGTGCTAGAGCTGGTATTAGAATTAACGAGTCTGTTGTTAAGGATATTGTGAAATCAGTAAAAATACCAGTGCAAATTGGAGGAGGAATTAGGGATACAAAAGCTGTGGAGACTTATCTAAATGCGGGTGTGGCTCAAGTAATCATAGGTACTGCTGCTATTAAAAATCCTATTTGGTTAAAGGAAATGATTGAAAGGTATGATGACAAAATAATAGTTTCTATAGATGCAAGAAATGGTTTTATTGCTACGGATGGTTGGGAAGACTTATCTAAGAAAAAAGCTCTAGATTATATTAAGGAATTAAAGAGCTTTGGACTTAAACGAATAGTTTATACCGATATAGACAAGGACGGGATGCTTAGTGGCCCAAATTTTAAAATCTATGAGGATCTTAAGAACACCCTTGATATAGAAATTATTGCTTCAGGTGGAGTAACTACAATGAAAGATATAGAAGTTTTAAGAAATATGAGACTCTACGGCGCTATTGTTGGAAAAGCCTTATATGATGGAAAGCTTAATCTAGAGGAGGTCTTAAAATGATTAGAAGACTTGTACCATGTTTAGATGTAAAGGATGGAAGAGTGGTCAAGGGTAAGAAGTTTATGGACATTACAGATGTAGATGATCCTGAGAACTTGGCTGAATACTACTCTAAGGCAGGTGCGGATGAGATGTACTTTTATGATATATCAGCATCTAATGAATCTAGAAGGATTTCTAAGGAATTCATAGATAGAGTTGCTTCAAAATGTACTATTCCATTCGGTATAGGGGGTGGTATCTCTACTGTGGAGGATGTGGAGGATGTTTTAAATAGGGGTGCTAGCAAGGTATCTATTAATTCTGCTGCTGTTAGGAATCCAGAATTTATTAAATCGGCTAGTGAAAAATTCGGCTCTAAAAGAATAGTTCTTGCAATGGATGTAAAAAGGGTTGGGGAAAATAAATGGAACGTTTTTCTAAATGGAGGTACTGTTGATTCAGGTATTGATGCTTTAGAATGGGCAATAAGGGGAGAAAAACTAGGTGCAGGAGAAATGGTAATTAATAGTATAGATGCAGATGGTACAAAAGAGGGATATGATATTGAATTATTAAAAGCTATTAAGAAAAATGTTAGTGTTCCAATAATAGCTTCAGGTGGTGCAGGTAAGATGGAAGACTTTCTAAAAGCTATTATGGAAGCCGATGTAGAAGGAGTTCTTGCTGCCTCTGTATTTCACTATAAGGAAATAGATATTAGGGAGTTAAAATCATATCTAAAAGATAAGGGAATCGAGGTGAGCCTATAATGGATATTAAATTCGATGCAAATGGTCTTGTTCCAGCCATAGCTCAAGATATTGGCACTGGAGAGGTTCTTATGTTAGCATATATGAATGAGGAATCCATAAAAGAAACTATTGAGACTGGCCTTGCTCATTACTATTCACGTTCAAGAAAAGAGCTATGGAAGAAAGGCGAAACTTCAGGTAATTTACAGGAAGTTAAAGGGATTTATTATGACTGTGATGGAGATACTATACTCCTTAAAGTTAATCAAATAGGTGTAGCTTGCCATACTGGAAATTATTCCTGCTTTTTTAATGAGATTAAAGGGTATAAAGACACAAGTAATACTATTAAAGACCTATATAAGATTATTATGGATAGAAAGATTAATCCACAAGAGGGTTCTTATACTCAATATCTCTTTGAAAAGGGTCTAGATAAAATTCTTAAGAAGGTAGGGGAAGAAACCTCTGAGGTTATTATTGGAGCAAAGAATAGTAAAGAGGAATTAATTTATGAGACAAGCGATTTAATCTATCATATGATTGTTCTTCTAGTAAATGAAGGAATAAGTCTAGGAGAAGTATTTGAGGAATTAAAAGGCAGAATGAAATAACGAGGTGAAGATGTCCCCAACCTCGTTGCAATGGTGTGAAGTAATTGCTACGCAATTACCACTGATATTTAAAAGGAGATTTTCTATGTTATATACTGATCACCATGTTCATACAAAGTATTCGCCTGATTCCAATGCGGATATTGTTAAATATATTATTAGAGCTAAGGAATTAGGAGTAAAAGATATAATCTTCACTGATCATATGGATTTTGGGACTAAGGATCCCGAATTCATGGATTTCATAGATTTTGATGAATATATAGAGCTTATGAAAAGATTAGAATTAAAATACGAGATTCCCATTAAAATTGGGGTTGAGATTGGATATGAAAAAAACTATAAAAATGAAATAGAAGACTTCCTAAATAAATATAAATTTGACTTTGTAATTTCATCAATTCATTATGGTAGTGGTAAGGATTTTTATTTTGGAGATTTTTTTGTTGGTAAAACTAAACATGAGGCCTATTTAGACTATTTCAAACTAGTTCTTGAGATGGTGGAGAACTTTAAAGCTTATGATGTAGTAGGACACATGGACTATATTTCTCGTTATGGACCATATAAGGATAAGCAATATAAATATGAGGATTATAAGGAAATAATAGATGAGATCTTAAAGGCAATAATCAGGAATAATAAGGGAATGGAAGTTAATACATCTGGTTTAAGGGAAGGCTTAAACACTACCTATCCTAAGAATGAGGTTCTTTTAAGATATAAAGAATTGGGAGGAGAAATCCTTACTATAGGTTCTGATTCCCATTTTAATCAGGATTATAGATCTAATTTTGAAGAGGTTATTAATAATTTGAAGTCAATGGGATTTAAAATTGGATAATTAATCTCAATCATAATTGCACTTAAATACACCCTTTGTTAATATTAAACTTAGGGTGGTTTTTTGTTTTTGAAAAAAATCTAGAAATAAGGGTATCATATATTTGATTGGGTTAAAACTAGTATTTTGCATGATGGAGTTAAAGTGAATACCAGATAAAATAGACAAAAGGAGAATGTATATATGAATCCAAGTATTAATCCAAATATATCTATAATAGGAGTAGCAATGGACTTAGGAGCAGGTACACCTGGTGTTGGTCTCGGGCCTTCTGCTTTAAGATATGCTGGAGTTCTAAAGAGGTTAAAGGATATTGGTTATGATGTTTTGGACACTGGAGATATAATGATAGATAGAAATATGCCTCCTAATGAAAGTATTAGTAAATTAAAGTTTTTGGACCAGGTGGTAAAGGTTAACACTGATTTATGTAATAAAGTGGCTGAGGTTATGCAAGAGGGCAGATTCCCGCTTATACTAGGTGGAGATCATAGTATTGCTATCGGGACTATTGCAGGAATTCTTCAACACAAAAAGAATCCAGGGATAATTTGGTTCGATGCCCATGCAGATATTAACACTGAAGAAACATCGCCTACAGGCAATATTCATGGAATGCCAGTAGCTGTTAGTCTAGGTTTTGGTCACGAGAGCTTATTGGCCATTGGTGGGAAGGATAAGAATATTAATCCAGAAAAGATTGTCTATATTGGTTGCAGGGATGTAGATGCAGGTGAAAAAAAGTTTCTTAAGGAGCTTGGAATTACTGTGTTTACCATGCATGAAGTAGATAAATATGGGATGCCAGAGGTTATAGAAAGAGCAATAAATATAGCTGGTAGCGATACTGATGGGATACATGTAAGCTTTGATGTAGATAGTTTGGATCCTATGCTTGTAGAAGGTACTGGTACAAGGGTCCCTGGAGGTCTTACTTATAGAGAAAGCAATTTTGCCTTGGAGATGATTGCTTTGACTGGGAAGCTTATAAGTGCTGAATTTGTTGAGGTAAATCCTTTAATTGATCATAAGAATAGAACTGCAAAGACAGCAGTGGCTCTTATTGGATCCCTATTTGGAGAATGGCTTATTTAGTGTTGTATCATGAGATTGTCCTAAAATAATATATTATTTTAGGACAATCTTTCTTTTTACTTTAGAATTTATCGGTTCCAAATACACCATTTCTATAATCATCTGCAGCTTGTCTAAGTTCTTCTTTACTATTCATAACAAAGGGTCCAGCTGCATAAGCCGGTTCATTTAATGGTTGGCCACTAAGTACTAGTAATTTTGCATTTAATCTATTGCTTATCTCAATTTTTCCTTCCTTGTTCTCAAATAGAATAAAGTCATTATCGATACAAGCCAGGTCATTTACAACTATATCTCCATTTAAAACCAAGATCCCTGTATTATAATCCTCAGGTTCATTTAATTCAATCTTTCCTTCAGATTTCAGGTCTACTACATATAGATTAATTGGTGAGAAGGTTAGAGCTGGGCCCTTGCTACCCATCACTTCTCCAGATATTACTGTAATTTCTCCCATATCATTTTGAAGTGTAAGTTTACCCATATCTTCATTTCTAACATCCTGATATCTAGGCTCTGTGTATTTGTCCTTCTTTGGCAGGCTAATCCAAAGCTGGACCATTTGAAACATTCCACCCTTTAATTGGTATTCCCTCTCATGATATTCCTTGTGCATAATTCCTTTTCCTGCAGTCATCCACTGGACATCACCAGGGTATATGATTCCATGGTTGCCAGCATTATCATGATGTTCTACATTACCCTGAAATGCTATGGTTACAGTTTCAATTCCTCTGTGTGGATGAGGACCAATGCCTTTTGGAGACTTAGATGGCGGAAATTCCCTGGGTGCATTATAATCCATCAAGGCAAAAGGGGAAAATCTATCTAGAAGGTTTCTTCCTTCAGGAAAATAATTTCTTACTCTAAATGAAGTTCCGACCCAATGTTCCTTTTCAATCGAATATTTTTCTTCTATTGGTCTTAAACTACTCATTATATCACCTCCTCATAGAATTTTACCCTGGGAAAAATTTTATAAACAATTTCACCCCATTACAAGAGATTTGGGTATTAATAAAGTAATAAATGGATTAAGGAGATAGAACTGATGGATATGACTATAGAGATTAAATCAAAGGAAGAATATGAAGAAATAATCAATAATTCCAACCTGGTATTAGTATATTTTAGCCTTTCGGTATGAAATGTATGCCATGATATATTTCCAAAGGTTTTGGAGATTGCTAGAAAACATAGTATAAACATTGCGAGAATCGATATTAATAAGGTTAAAATCGTAGCCGGTCAGAGTTTAATATTTACAGTACCTACTATTTTAATAATGAAGGAAAGTAAGGAAATATTAAGGGAAAGTAGGTTTATTGATTTTAATAATATTGATAGGGTTTTGCAAATAGTATCGGAGTGATGATAATGCGTATATTAGATCTATTGAATAAAGAAAGTTTATCAGCTGAAGAGAGATTAGAACTTTTGGATGAGATGTACTGGGGAGATTGGAATATTCTTATAGAGGAGGATAGTGAAAAGGTAAATGAATTACTTGAATTCCTAAGAAAAGGGGAATTTTCTCTAGAGGAAATATCCTTGATCCAGAAACTATACTCAAATCCAGATGGAGCTCTTACTCATGAGTTTAGTGAAATAATTATTGATTTGTATAGAAAGGATAAGGGAAGATTTTTTAAGGCATTGGCATTAAATCCTGAGGAAAGTGAAAATATAGCTTATATTTTTAGAAATAATAAGGTCTTTGAGTCCAGTGGAAAAGAGTTAAGGGAAGTACTTGAAAATTACGAACTTACCTTAGATGAAAGTTCTGTAGTAGAGATCTTCTTTTTAAATTATGAGCAACTTTGTAGTACTTGAAGGTAAAAAATGGGCAGGGTCACTGCCCATTCCCCCACTTCTTTAAGTGGCGGGTACCTATTAGCTTAAACAGGTGGTGTGTATTAATCACCCACCTCGTTGCAATGGTGTGAAGTAATTGCTAGGCAATTACCTCTGATATTCAAAGAGGCATCATATTAGTTGCTGCAGTAGTATTTGATATTTTAACTAGAAGAAATAAAAATTAAAATGTTATTAAAATATTGCAAATATTCTAAAACCCTGTTATAATGAGTCATATTTTTATTTTAGCAATTTTACGCTATAGGGTAATATTGCGCTAAATTATGGCGGAGGGGATTTTATAATGAAGATTTTTGATTACTTAGAGGAATATGATTATGAGCAGTTGGTGTTCTGCCATGATAAGAGTTCAGGATTAAAGGCTATAATCGGTATTCATGATACAACTTTAGGACCTGCCCTTGGGGGAACTAGATTTTGGGATTACGAGAATGAAGAAGATGCGATAATTGATGTACTTAGATTATCTAAGGGTATGACATATAAGAATGCTGCAGCTGGATTAAACTTTGGTGGCGGTAAAACAGTAATAATGGGAGATCCTAAGAAGATAAAAAGTGAAGTTCTTTTTAGAACCCTTGGACGTTATATTGAGGGTTTAAATGGAAGATACATAACTGCTGAAGATGTAAACTCGACTACAGAGGATATGTTCTACGTAAATCAAGAAACGGACTATGTAGTTGGATTGGAAGGAAAGAGTGGAAATCCATCTCCTGTAACAGCTTTTGGGGTCTATAGAGGAATTCTTGCAGCTCTTGAGTCAGTTTATGGGTCTAGTGATTTAAATGGCAAGACTATAGCTATTCAAGGCTTAGGTGCAGTAGGATATGAGCTATGTAGATTGCTTAAAGAAGCTGGAGCTAATTTAATCGTAACAGCTTTAAGTAAAGAGAGTATAGATAGGGTTGTTAATGACTTTGGAGCAGAGTCAGTGGCCCCTGATGAAATATATGGAGTGGAATGTGATGTATTTGCACCATGTGCTTTAGGCGCTATAATTAACGACTTCACAATAGATAAGCTTAAGTGTAGGATAATTGCTGGAGCGGCAAATAATCAACTAAAGGATACAAAACATGGAGATATTCTAGATGAAAAAGGAATATTGTATATACCTGATTATGTCATCAATGCTGGTGGAGTAATAAATGTATACGAAGAGTTTGTAGGTTATGACAAGGAAAAGGCTATGGAGAAGGCTAGTAAAATCTTTGATAATGTTAATGAAATCATCGAGATTTCTAAGAGGGATAGCATTCCAACATATAAAGCAGCAGATAAGTTAGCAGAGGACAGAATTGCTAAGACAGGTAGAGTAGGTAAGGTATATTTAAGGAAATAATTATAAAGGTTAGTACCTAATTTAATTTTAGGTCTAACCTTTTTTACGTATATAAAGAAAGTGTCTCTCACACCACTCCTAAACTTACTAATTTATTAGCCGGCAACCTTCTCATCTTGTTATTATCTTACTAAGAATAAAAAGGATATTACTAAGACGCCTAATAGGATTGGTGCCAGTAATTTATATTCATAATAAAGCTCTTGGGTAGTCGTTCCCATATGTTCAACTGTAAATGCTTGACAAAGATGGAGAGGAGAGAAGAAATATCCTAAAAAAGAAGCTGCAAATGCAAAATAGGTATATGCATATAATAGATTTCCTTCTAAATTTAACTGTGACATCATTGGAAGGAGAATTATCAATGATGATGATTGATAGCCAGTTATATATCCAAAAAAGAATGCTGATATCATGAATATAAACATTATTGAGTACAAGCTAGTAGAACCCATAAATAGGTTATTGAAAAGGCTAAGCAAATCATCCATCCTCAATATGATTCCCTTAATGATAAAAACTGCGATAATTATTAGAACTGTATCTATGTTAAAGGATTCGATAATATTCTTAAAGAAGTTCTTTTTATCTCCTAGAAAGTATACTAGTAAAACACTAGCCATTAAAGTAAGGTAAAATGGAAGGCCCGTTAATACATTTAGAACTACACAGATATAAATAGGAGATGCAAAGGCTATTAAATCTAGACAGCTCTTTAGAGTTCTTTTTTCTTTTACCTTTGATTTGTTTCCATCTATTTTCCTTATATAGATCATATATCCTAAAGAAGACATTGCGGCTACGAATATTAGATTAATTAAAATCAACTTTCCTATGTTCAAATCAGGTATAGTTGCGGCAATGACTAAGATGGAAGTAGAATAAGGCAATATAAACATAGAAATATGACGAAAGACAAGATTAATGGCAGCACGCCTAGATGGTTTTATATCCATTTCTTGACCTAGATTATTGATGAATGGAGCTGAAAGAAGTGCCCCGCCTGGAACGATTAACATGCCAATTGTTGCGGGAATAATCATCAATATAGCCTTCTTATTCTGAACCACTAAGATCATGGATTCAACAATTTTATTTAATATATTATATCTGTTCATCAACCCACCTAAAATGGTGACCATGGCTACGGCTAAAACGCTTGAAAGTGAAGAATAATCTAAGAAAACGCTAAGTATGGAATCCTTTATAGCTACTATTCCTACTCCTGATAAGACTCCAAGTATTCCTGCTATTATTAGAAGGGTCTTACTAAGGCCAAAATTTTTCTTAATTAAAAAAGGTATAAACAGAAATGAAATTATTACTGAGAATAGTTGGTACATAGTCTTGTCCTTTCTTTTATGTATAATGAAATAATTATAACATATGAATCTTAAATTTCACACTATTTTAATCTTATCTTGGGCATGAAAGGATTATTTTAAAATATTAGGTTAAACTAAAATAGGAAATAAATTTTGAGGAGGAGAGTAAAGTGGCAGTAGTAAAAGTGATAGAAGTCCTTTCTGAATCAACCAATGGTTGGGAAGCAGCTGTACAGGAGGCTGTAAATGAAGCATCTAAAACACTGAATAATATCCAGAGCGTTTATATTAGCAATATGCAAGCAATGGTGGAGAATAATAAGGTGGTAAATTACAGAATTAATGCAAAAATATCATTTATTATAGACTCCAAATAGGTTTTTTAAAGCCCTTTTCCAAATCCATGGTTAAGGGCTTTAATTTTGTTTAAGTTATATTGTCAACCATAGTAGTTGATAATCAAATTTTCCTTTGATATAATTTCCTTATGGAGGGGTGAAAATGTCACTTAAATCACAAGTTTTGAGCTTATTAGAGAAAAGCGGAGACAATCCAATTTCAGGCCAGGAGATAGCCCAACAACTTAAGGTATCAAGGTCTGCTATTTGGAAGGCAGTAAACTACTTGAGAGAAGAAGGCTATATTATTAAGGCGACTACTAATAAGGGGTATACACTTGATAATGCGAATGATTTAATCTCAGAAGAGGGGATTAAACAACATTTAAAAATAGATAAAGAAGTTAAACTACATATATACAAGACCATACAATCTACAAATACCTTAGCTAAAAAAATGGCAATAGAAGGTGGAGCGGATGGAACTGTAATTATAGCAGATGAACAAACCCAAGGTCGGGGGAGGTATGGAAAGTCCTTTTTCTCACCTAGTGGAACCGGTATATATATGAGTATTATAATTAAACCAGATTTAAATATAGAGGATAGTCAACTTATTACCATATATACTGCTGCAGCAGTTTGTAAAGCCATTGAGAAACTTACTAATCTAAGTCCAAAGATTAAATGGGTTAATGATATTTTCCTAAAGGATAAGAAGATTAGTGGAATATTAACTGAGGCTACCATAGACTTTGAAAGTGGAAGGATTGAAAGTATAATTGTTGGGATAGGAATTAATATTCAAACTAAGGAAGAGAACTTTCCTGATGAACTTACTGAAATTGCCGGGTCCTTATTTCCTATGGATGTGTCTAGAAACATGATTATTGCTCAGATATTGAATGAATTTTTCATGATATTTAAGTCTATAAAGAGACATGAATTAATCCAAGACTACAAGAGCCGTTCCTTTATATTGGGAATGGAGATAAGCTATGATAAAGGCAATGATATTGTATACGGTACAGCTATTGATATAAATGAAAATGGCAATCTCATAGTAAAGAC
Source organism: uncultured Tissierella sp. (assembly GCA_964590735.1). Taxonomy (GTDB): domain Bacteria; phylum Bacillota; class Clostridia; order Tissierellales; family Tissierellaceae; genus Tissierella_B. The sequence continues at coordinate 15,891 of CAZPZN010000004.1, read as the reverse complement.
TAGGTATGGGGATATTGAAAGCCTAAACTCAGGCGAAATTCGTATCAAGTGGAAGAATAAAGACAGGACTTAATCCTGTCTTTATTGACCTAATTTATTAATCTTTTTTGGTATATGGTTTAATGCCTTTGGGCCTGCTCTAAAATTGTAGAATTGAGCCCTATCAGTTAGATTTAATACCATTTGTATTAAGTCCCCAGCAAACATTCTTATGCTGCCTTTGGCACAAGCTCTTTCACCGAAGGTCTTAACATCATCAACCCTAACATTTTTACCAATAAACATTATAGGAACTGGTTCACCTGAATGAATTAATGTTCCTGAACTCGGTGTAGAATGGTCACCAGTTACTATTAGGAGGATTTCCTCATTTAAGGCACTATCTACAAGGGCTTTAATTTCGCCATCTATTTTTTCAAGTACCTTAACCTTATTTAATGGATTTTTGGTATGGGCTGCTTCATCTGTATCCTTTGTATGAAGGTGTATAAAGTCGTAATCATTATCCAAGGCAATTTTTACCCCATTTTCGAAATCTTTATATCGAATAAAATCCATTCCTAAGAGGGAAGCTATACCTCGCATCAACAATCCATTTGCAACTATTGCAGATCTAAGTCCATGCCTTTCCTCAAAGCTTTCCAAATCCGGTTTTTTACCAGCCCATTTAGTCAGTAAAAAATTAGCTGGATTTTTTCCTTCTTCTTTTCTTTTTTTATTTATAGTATGGTCCTTTAAGTGGTCATAGACTTCTAACAAGTACTTATTCATAATCTTGGCTGTATAGATTGCATCTTCAGATTTTGTTTCAAAGGCTTCAACCTTCATAACATAGCTATTATCATAAAATGGGTCGCTATCCGATAGGTCTGGGCTTACCCTATCTCCTTCAAGTTTTAAAACACCATGTACTTCTAGAGACTGTTTCCATTGGAAATCTATTCCATCGATATTATCAGGTAGGATCTTCTTTAATTCTGCAATTTCTTCATCAGACAAATCCTTGGCCCATCTTTCCTTTATTGATAAACCATCATTTTCTTCAACGGATGCCCATGATGTACATAGATATGCAGCCTTATCCTTTAGCTCAAATTGTCTAGTTAAAGCATTGATAATTCCTCGTCCTGGGAAATCTTCTATTGGATAGCCAAATAAAAGAAAATGAGCTACTTCAGTTCCTAAGGGTAGACCTTGTTTATATGGAATCATTATCCCTGTTTCAGCCTTTTCACAGAGCCTATCTAGATTGGGAGTTCTTGCATACTCCAAGGGTGTTTTACCACCTAATAGTTCATGAGGTCTATCACCAAGCCCATCAAGTATCATAAGTACTGTCTTCAAAATATACCACCTCGGTCTCTAACTGCTTTAATCATTTGGTCTCTAGTCACATCTTCATCCTTTATTAATTCCTCACCTAAGACTGTACAAACAGGATAGAGGAATCCATCAAGGTAGGATTGAACACGTTCTTTATCATAATATACTGAGCCATCAGGCTCTATATAATTACCGCTAAAGGCACAAGATTGATGAGCTTTTCCTTCTTCCCATTCCCATCCTATTAAGTCTTTAACTTGATCTCCATCTTCCATATATCTTATTGGCATAATAAGGTCTACATTAAAGTGTTTAGCAATCTTAACATAGGCATCTAAGGCTTCTGATGTTTGATTTAATTTTATTCGCCCGTCATGACTTTCTCTTTCGCCTGTGATTATTCTAGATCCTAGTTTTAAAGCTATGGGGATTCTAACTAGATGTAAATATGCATGACATCCAATACAAGGTGTATAGAATCCAAAGTTCTTAACATTAAAATCTAGAAATCGCCCATTTATTATACTCCAAAGATCAGGATTACTATAATAGGTTAGGGGGTGGACTTTTCTTCCATTTCCGTATAATTTTTGAATTCTAGTTACCATTTGTTCATAATTGGATTTAAGTACTTCAAAATCTCCATATTCAGTTGGGGCAAAAGAAGCAATAGGTAAGATGTTAGTAATGGTCTCATCTTCTAATGCCTTTATTATTGCAGCTACACTATCTCTTCCGGCAAATTCACCTATAGCCGTATTTTTTGGCAGTTCTTTAATAATCTTAAGCATTATGTTTCCCCCCTTTATTATGAAAATTATACCATATTTCGTCAATATAAAACATAAAATTATACTAGTCTATAATAGTATAAATATCACATATATAAAGAAAATAAATGATAAGAATATTAATATAATATTTTCGAATATCGTTAAATATTTATCTGTTTTGTGATATAAATATATTAATGGTAAGAGGAGGAATCTTATGATTATCGATTGTCATATACATGAAAATAAATATTCATCTGATAGTAAGCTTGACTTTAAAGATGCTATAAAGAGAGCAAGTGCTATGGGCATAGACGGACTTTGCATAACTAATCATGATAACAATACTCTGAGAAATGAAATCGGAGATTCTGCCATAATAGATGGTCTTCTTGTTATTGTTGGTGCTGAAATACTTACCTTTGAAGGTGATATCCTAGTATTTGGGCTAAAGGACATACCAAGTGAAATGATGGGTGCAGAGGATTTGTTAAATATAGTAAAAAGAGAAAAAGGAGCGGCTGTTGCTGCACATCCTTTTAGAAATAATATGAGGGGTATAGGCAATAATATAAGAAGACTTTCTAAGCTATTAACTGGCGTGGAAGCTTTTAATGGTTCTACCCTTCATCACCATAATCTACAGGCCTTTAACCTTTCTAATAGCCTAAATATACCTTGTTTGGGTTGTAGTGATTCACATATTGTGGAAAAGGTAGGTAGCTTCGCAACTGATTTTTACGGTAATATCAGAGATCATAAGGATTTTGTTGAGGCTCTAAGAGCTGGAAACTATGATCCTATTAAGTGGGATAATAAAGCAAAAACCTTCACATCAATTGTAGGAGAGCCAGAAACTTTGGTGAATGTATTATTATAGGATTAAGGAAATAAAAACACTTCTTAAATTACTAGAAGTGTTTTTTCTGTTATAATAAGGATTAGGCGTGGTAGGAGGATAAAAGACAAGCAGGAAAAAATGGACAGAATCACTTAAATGAAATTGTAGAGAATAGAATTAAAATTTTAAGTTAGTGAGTTGGTCATATGGGTTTTTTAACGGATTTTTTAAAAGGTTTAGTAATTGGTATAGGAGCTGTAGCACCTGGAGTAAGTGGTGGTGCCTTTGCAGTAATGTTAGGGGTATATACAAAACTTACTGAATCACTTGCAAATATATTTGATAATTTTCGGGAAAAGGTGAAGATGCTTTATCCACTAGCTTTAGGCATGGTAGCTGGATTTCTTCTCTTTAGTCGAGTTATGAAATACCTCTTTGAAAATTATGAATTTGAGGTAAGATTTCTATTTGTAGGCCTAATGCTTGGAACCATATCAACCGTATTTAAAGAAGCAAATAAAAATGGATTTAGTAAAAAGTATTTACTTCCATGTATTTTTTCGTTTTTAATAACAATAATATTTATGATCCTAGAAAATGGACAATATATTAACCTAATCCCAAATAGGTCACCTAGTATATTGGATAACATCATATATGGAGGGGTATTAGGTTTTGGGACCATAGTCCCGGGGGTAAGTTCATCCTTCATACTTATGTATATAGGTGTGTATGAATATTTATTGGATGCAATGGTAAGCTTTAACTTATTGGTTATAATTCCAGTGGCTATAGGGGGACTTGCTGGCATTCTTTTATTCTCCAAATTCATAAATTACATGTTTCATAATTTTTATGGATATACATACTATGTAGTCATCGGTTTCGTTTCAGGATCTATACTAAGTATATTACCAATACCATCATCTATTAGAGAATATATCTTAGGTTTGATTGTTTGTATAGTTGGCTTTATTATATCATTTAGTCTGAGTAGGCTAGGTAGAGAGTAGAATAGAATAGGACATCTTAGGCAATTGCCTAGATGTCCTTTTTTAAGCTACAAAACTTTGACTAAATTAGAACCAATAACTATTTGAGAAGATTATTACTAGCAATAGGAAAAAGAATAGTAATGAATCATCAATACCTCTCATTTCTCTCCTAGCTAATTCGTTAGCCATACTTTACACCTCCTGGAAAACTAGAGAATATTCTCATTACTAGAATATGTTGTAGTTCGTAGATTTGTGAAACATTAGTCGGGTTTAAAGCTGTGAAAGTTGAAAATATGGGTAAACTATGTTTAAATATTAATTAGTCGAAGTCTAAACTTAAAGGATGATATTACCTATGAAAAAATTTATTAATATAGCAATAATCCTATCCATTATTATCACAGGATGCATGCCTTCTGAGCCTCCGCTTAATAGTCCACCTCAAGTAGTTGAGACTCCAGAACCAATAAAGCCTCCAGCAAAGCCTACCGATCCCATAGAACCTGTAAAACCTGTGGATAAAATAGAGGAATTGATAAAATCCATGACTTTAGAAGAGAAAATAGGGCAGTTACTTATAGTTGGTTTACAAGGATTGGATATCAGCAAAAATGAAATCCATAATATAAGGGAAAATAAGGTAGGAGGTTTTATCTTATTTTCTAGAAATATTTCCAATGAAGCTAAGCTATTAAATTTGCTTGCTGATTTAAAAAAGGAAAATAATATTAACAAAATGCCTCTCTTTCTTTCAATAGATGAAGAAGGAGGTTTGGTAAGTAGATTATCGCCTCTAGTAAACAATCTTAGAAATCCTTCAAGGCTTGGAGAAATAGATGATACTCAGGTCTCTTTCAAATATGGAGAAAACCTTGGTCTTAAACTATCTAGCTTTGGATTTAATCTTGATTTTGCTCCAGTATTGGATATTAACTCCAATCCTTCAAATCCTGTAATAGGTAATAGAGCTTATGGAAAAACAGCTATGTCTGTTTCAGACCATGGCTTAGCAGTTATGGAAGGGATAAAATCTAAGGGGGTAATAGCTAGTGGAAAGCACTTTCCAGGTCATGGAGATACCTCTCTTGACTCTCATTTAGACTTGCCCATAGTGAATAAGACCATAGATGAACTAAGAGAAATGGAGCTAATACCCTTTAAAAATGCTATTGATAAAGGTATTGATATGATTATGGTTGCTCATATCCTTTTTTCTGAAATTGATGGAGAATATCCTTCCTCTATGTCTAGTGTTATAATAGATAATATATTGCGTGATGACTTGGCTTATGATGGAGTAGTTATATCTGATGATATGACCATGGGTGCAATTGTTGAAAATTATACGATTCAGGAGGCAGCTATTAGATTTCTAAAAGCAGGCGGTGATATTATACTAATATCCCATGGACCAGGAAATACAGACTTAATAATTGATAGGATTAAAGAAGAGCTAGATCAAGGTCGGATTTCCATAGACCAAATAGATGAAAAAGTTTATAGGATATTAAAGCTTAAGGATCAATACAATATTGGTCTAAATGAAACAATGGAATTAGATATAGAAAAAATAAATGTAAACACTAATGAAATAAATAATAAATTAAGGTAGGGGTGCCTAGTGGAAAAAGCTATAGGTATTGATTTAGGTGGGACAAGTATTAATGGCGGAATAGTGGATAGCAAAGGAAATATAATAGTAAAGTATGAACATGAAACTGGTAAAAAGGTTGGTTCAAATGAAGTATTGAGAAGGATAGGGCTAGTAATTCAAAATCTTCTAGATCTGGATGACTCTATTAATGTTATTGGAATAGGTTCACCTGGCTTTATTGATAATATCAATGGAAGGGTTCTTGGACATGGGGGAAATATAGAAGATTGGGGAGATACCAATATTAAAAGCTTTCTAGAAAGTGCATTCCCAAGTAGGAAGATATACGTTGATAATGATGCTAATGTTGCAGGTATCTGTGAAGGCTGGATTGGTGCAGGGAAAGACTTTAATAGTTTTATAATGATGACCTTAGGGACAGGCCTTGGGGGATGCATTTATACTGAGGACCAAGGAATATGGCATGGTCAGAATTTTCAAGGTGCTGAATTAGGCCACGGAATTCTTTATCCTAATGGAAGGGCTTGTACTTGTGGTCAAAAGGGTTGTGTAGAACGTTATGTATCAGGAACGGCAATTGAAGACCACTATTTTGAGCTTACAGGAAATAAGTATTCAAGTAAGGAAATTTTTAAATCATATGCAAGGGATAGTATTGCTAAGAAGGTTATTCGTGAGTTTTCAGACAATCTAGCCATATATATATCAAGCATCAAGAATATATTTGATCCAGAAGGAATTATTATAGGTGGAGGACTAATCAATGGTCGTGACCTTTGGTGGGACAATATGATAAATAAATATAATGAATATGTAAATAGTCCAGAGGGGATTAAGATTGTACCAGCTATCTATTTAAACGATGCAGGTATAATAGGGGCTGGCAAGTTAGCTTTAGACAAAATTAAAAGGGTGTAATTATGAAAAACATATATGTAGGGCCATTTAACAATGATAATAAGCAATACTTAAAGGAAAAAGCACTTAATTACCTAAAGGAAAATAAAGGTGACAAATTCTATTATATTCTTCCCAATAGTCAACTTCTAAAAAATTATAGAAGAGAATTTATTAGAGAAGTGGATTCAACTTTTGATTTAAACCTGTGTACCTTTGATGATATTGTAAATGATATTGTTAAGGGAGACTTTCGAAAAACAATAGGCGATCCTATGAAGAGTCTAGTAATTAGAAAAATTTTAAAAGACTTAGTATCTAGGGATCAACTAGAATACTATAAGGACTTTATAGACATGAAGGGCTTTATAGAATCTTGTATCGACATCATTAGAGAGATTAAAAGATCTTTACTTTCTCCTGAAGAATATTTACAAAGATGTCCAAACAATCAACTTTATAGGGAAATAGGGCTTATTTATAAGGAATATGAAATAGAACTAGAATCAAATAAGCTTACTGATAGAGAAAATGATTATTTAAATTGTCTTAAAAGTTTAGATGAGAATGTTTCACATTTACGTCATTTGGATTTTATCATTATCGATGAATTTTACGATTTTAGACCTATTGAATTGGAAATAATCAATAAGCTTTCAAATATGGATATGGACATTCACATAAATATGCCTTTTGGTGCTGAAAATAACAATAGGCTTCTCATAAGCACCATAAAAGAATTGGAAACAATGGGTTTTGAAAAGTTCGTTATAGAAAAAAATAAAGAAAACATCTTCGAAGCCTTAAGTGAAAGACTTTTTTCCAATAGTGATAAAAAATTTGAATATATAGATGGAATAGAGATAATAAAAGGACCATCAAGGTATTTGGAGCTTAAAAGGATCTTTAGGGAGATGAAAAAGTATCTTCTAGAGGGTATTTCTTTGCAAGATATGGGTCTTGTTGTACTTAGTAATGGCTATTTAAACAGTCTAAAAAGGGTTTCTTTAGAAGAAGAAATCCCTCTATCAATTGGTAGTTCTAGTCAATTAATAATGACTCCCCTGGTAAAGGAATTTTGCAATCTCATAAATTCAAGGATTTCTACTACTAAATCCAATATTTTAAATAGAATTAAGTCTACTTACTTCCCAATTTGTAATGAGAATAAGGATGAGATGGAATATATCGTCCGAGGATTAGATTTTAATGATCTAAATGAGCTTGAGGAACTACTAGGGGGAAACCGACCTCTTAGTGTTTCTGAAGAATTTTTAACAGATTTATTCCAGCTTGTAAATGTACTTAAAGTAGAAAATACTTCTATTCCAAAAGAGGGAGAAGTAGATAGATATAATGAGTGTTTTATCAAACTTATAGATGATTATCATATAGATAGGTGGATTATAAATAAATTTCAAGGGGACCAGGAAATTATTAATAGAGATTTAAATGCTTTAGAAATGCTAAGAACTCTTCTTAATAAGATGGATGAAATAGGCCTAATCCAGCAGACTATTACTATTGAGGAATATTTTATAGTTTTGCAGGATTATCTTTCAAGTGAAAGTATAATGGAATCGGATTATAATCTTAATGGCCTCCAAGTTCTTAATCCAATTAACACTAGAGGTTTATCATTTAAAAAATTATTTATTGTTGGTCTTTCACAAGAAGAATACCCGAATTTAAACAATACTAGCTTTTTTCTAAAGGATGATAACTATGGTGTCTTAAAGGGAATGGGAATTTCTCTAAAGGATTATCATGAGAGGTTTTCTAATGAAGCCCTGAAGTTTAAGACAATTATATCTTCTTGTAGTGAAGACCTATTTATGTCTTATAATGAAAATTCTTTAGAGGAGGGAAAGAACATACCCTCCATGTTTATAGATGAAATCCTTTCTAGAATAGATGGTGATGAAATTGAAGAAAAACTAAAGGTGATAAATCTTGAAGTTGATTATTTAATAAACTCAAAAATAGAGGATTCATCTTGCGAAAAGGATTTTACCAATTCACTTTTATATAAATATTTTAAAGGCAATTTGGATGAAAAATTTATAAAAATACATGAAGATAGATACCCAGGCAAGCTAGAAAAGATAAATTCAATAGCAGAGTTAGCTTACTTACGATCATCAAATGACTTTAACAATTATAGGGGTAAGCTTGACTATGAATTGATTAAGGACATTATTAAAAAGGATTTGGAGGATAAAGTATTTTCCATCTCCTACTTAGAAGGCTATTCTAAATGTCCTTATTATTTCCTTTTAAGTAGGTATTTCAATATTGAAGAAATGGGTAGAGATGTTGAAAAATATAGTCCCTTAGATATTGGATCTATCTACCATCAAGTCCTATATCAATACTATAGAAGGTATCAAAGGAATATGGAGAATATTCTTGAATTTCAATTTGAAGAAACACTGGATGAATTAAAATCCCTTGTATATAAGCATGGCAAAATGGAAGGTTTTAATCAAGAGGATGAAAAGGACCTACTTATAATTGAAAACATATATATTAGACTAATGAATCTCATAAGCTCTGATATTGACCGTCTAAAGAAAAGTCCAGGAATTGTGCCTTATGACTTCGAGGTTGAATTTGGAAAGAATAAAGAATTTGAAATAGAATACGACAACGAGAAAATTAAGCTTAGAGGTCTTATAGATAGAATTGATAAACTACCTAATGATAAATATATGGTATTGGATTATAAGTCCTCTTCCTATGGGAAACAGGATATAAGCAGGATAGAAGAGGGATTAAGCTTACAATTACCGGTTTATATCATGTCTCAGGAAGAAAGAGATATTGTGGCAGGATCATATTTAACCATTTCTGATGGCGAATTCTTTCTTTCCATGGGGATACTTGGCCAAGGGGATTTTATTAATAAGAGACAAAAAGGTGCTATAGATAAAGATAAGTGGGATGAAATTTTATATATAACAAAGATGAATATAGTCAAGTACGTGAATTCCATACATGAAGGGGATTTTTCCGTTAATCCAAAGGATTGTTCTCCTTATTGCCCTTATAAGGATATATGTAGGTATGAAAAGGTATTGGAGGTTGAATAATGACACTTGAATATGACCCGCAAAGAGAGGCAATAGAAACCATTGATTGTAATGTAGCTGTAAATGCTGGAGCTGGAACTGGAAAAACTAAGGTCTTAACTGAGCGATTTATCCACATTCTTGAATTTGGAAATTTGGAGAGGGATAAGGAAGTAGAGTCCATAGTGGCAATTACATTTACTAAGAAGGCAACTCAGGAAATGGTGGAGAGGATAAGAAAAGAGCTTAGGTTGAATTTCCATAGGGGTGAAAAGTGGACAAGATTTTATAGGGATATGGAGAAGTCCAATATATCAACAATTCACTCCTTCTGTGGAAAAATTTTAAGGGAAAACCCTATAGAAAGTAAAATAGATCCCCTATTCCAGGTTATGGATGATGTAACATCTACTAATTTATTAAATGAATCCATAGAAGAAGCAATTAACTCATTACTTAAGGATGAGAATTTGTTCAAGTTTATGCTAAAGCTTAAGGAATATAGGACGGAAAACCTTAAAAAGGATATTAAGGAAGTTTATAATCTAGTGAGAACCGTTGGTCTTTCCTATATTGAGGTAAAGGAAATGACAATGGATTTTTTAGATTCTTTGACAATAGATGATGAGGATTTAAAGAGAATAAAGGATTGTATAATATATTTGCAGGGTAAGCTTACTAAGGCTAGTAATATTGTAAAATTAAAGGATGACCCAGTGTGGATTTCCTTTATGGAGGATAGACTTGAAGAAGCTGAAGTTTATCCAACAATAGAATATATTAAGTCTAAAATTGGAAAACCAACAAAGGAAACTGAGACAATTGAAATCTTGAAAGAAGCTATAGATAGAGTTCTTATTTGTAAGGAAAAGGATTACTCTTGGATGTATTTAAGTATTCTAGACCTTCTAATTTTAGTGGATGAAATATATACTAGGAAGAAGAGAATAGAGGGAGTTCTAGATTATGATGATTTGCAGATAAAGGTTTTAAATCTATTAGATGATGAAAAGATAAGAGAAAAATACCAGGAAAGATATAGATATATTATGATAGATGAGTTTCAAGATACAAATGAACTCCAAAAGAAAATATTCTATAAGCTTTGTAGTAAAAAAAGTCCTTTAGATATGAATAATCTATTTGTAGTAGGGGATCCAAAGCAATCCATCTATGCCTTTAGAGGGTCGGATATTGGTGTATTCTATGATGTGCTTAAGGATATAGAAAACACCACTGGTAATGAAGCCATAACCCTTTCTAAGAATTATAGGTCAGTAGATACTGTACTCAACTTTGTAAACAAGGTCTTTGGACAACTCATGGATGGAAGATATGACAGCCTCACCCCTTTTAAGAAATCTAAGAACTTAATAGATGTAGAAATTCTTGAGGATAATGAATTTGAGGGAAATAGTGAGGAATCTATAGTATTTGAGGCAGATTTAATAGCCCGTCGCATTAGACAACTGGTAGATCAGGCTAACTATAGGTATAAGGACTTTGCCTTGCTTTTTAGAGCTACTACTAGAAATTATTATTATGAAGAGGCTTTAAAAAACTACAATATACCCTATTACAATTCCTCTAGTAGACAGTTTTTCAAACGACAAGAAATATTGGATATAATAAATGCGCTAAAAGTTATAAGTAATCCCTATGACATAGTTTCATCCATAGGATTTTTAAGGGGTCCTATGGCATGTATATCAGATGAAACTATTTTTATGGTTTTAAAGAATATGAAGTTAAATCCTTATAATACTTTAAAGGATTATCTAGAAAATCCAAGCTACTTTCTTCCTGAAGATGAAGTAAGGAAGTTAAAATCCGCCTATGAACTATTGAAGCATATGTATGAAATTAAGGATATTCTCAGTACAGATCAGATTCTTGAGAGGCTTTTAGCTAGGACCAACTTTATAGAAGGCCACCTATTAATGAATAAGGGCAAGCAAGCCCTTGCAAATATTTATAAATTTCAGGATATGGTCCTTAGATTTGGAGATAACTCTACAAAGACCTTAGAGGACTTTATAGATTATGTAGACCTTCAAAAGGATGAATCTGAATCAGAAGGGGTTATAGAATCCGAGAATTCAGATGTTGTAAAATTATTGACTATTCATAAGTCTAAAGGTCTTCAGTTTCCAGTAGTAATTATTCCAGAGATGAGTAAGGACATTAGATCTTTTTACCCAAGATTTCTCTTTAGCAAGGAAGATGGAATAGGAATAAGAGTTGATGATATAAGGGGTAAATACGACCTTATAAAAAATGAATTGGATAAAAAGGATCTTGAGGAAAGAAAGAGACTGCTTTATGTTGCAATGACTAGGGCAAAGGATATGCTTATACTAGCTAATCAGGGCAAGGATAGAGGCTTTAAGGCAATGATTAAAGATATCTTGGATGTAGACCATATTAATGTAATTAAGAATGTAGAAATAAATATAAGGACTTCAGCACCAGTCAAACTAATAAATTTACAATCCTTAAATGGAAAAAGGGAAGAAAATCTACTACCATTTATAAATTTAGAAAGTATTCCACAAAGGAAATTTGAAAGATATAGTATAAGTCAGTTTCTATCATATAAGACTTGTCCTAGAGCATTTTATTATGATCATTATAAGAGAATACAATTTAATTTAAATCTTGAGAGTCCTGAAGATGTAAATATAAAAGATATAGATATAAAAGATGATGAAATATTCGAGGAAAACCATAAAAATAAAGGTTTATCAGCACTTGAAAAGGGAAATATAATACACAAGTTCTGTGAACATTATAGAAGAAATATGGATAGTGAACTTCTTATAGAAGATATTCTTAGGTCTTTTGCTATTGAAGTAGATAAGGATATAATGGAAGAATTGAAGCCTTACCTAGATAATTTTATAAAATATGAGGATTCTGTAGAATATATAGAAGCTTATAGAGAGAAGCCTTTTCATCTAAAGCTTGGCAATAGCTATATTACTGGAATAATAGATAGGATAAATGTGAAAGAAGATAGGGTAGAAATAGTGGATTTCAAGACCAACAGGCTAATAAATAAGGAAGAGCTTATTAAGCACTATGAAGCACAACTAGGCCTATACTCCTATGCAGTTGAGAAGATCCTAAAAAAGCAAGTATCTATGAGTTTACTATTCCTTGAGACTGGAGAAGTTGTGACACTCAAAATTACACCTGAAAAGAGAGTCAGTATTATAAATGAAATAATTGATTTTATGGAATTTGTTGATAATAATAGTAGCATAGATGAATATAGTCCATCTAAGTCTTGTAATAAATTTTGTAAGCACTTAGATCTTTGTAAAATAAAAAATAGCTTCTAAAGAAGTATTAGAGGAAGCTATTTTTGTTACTCATTTACGGAAAGTTCTCTATTATATCAGAAATTGAAAGTAGAACTTTCCTATTCGTAATAAAAAAACAGGTGAAGTCTAAACTTCGCCTGTTTCTTTTAGGGTGCTTACTAAATAGAGTCCTATGGCTGAGGATATAGCTCCTATTCCTACAGCAAGATAGTAACCTCCTATAGAGTAAATAATAGACC
>CAZPZN010000004.1:0-2798 GCA_964590735.1 uncultured Tissierella sp. | reverse complement strand
AAACACGATGTATTAACTAGGATTGCTATTTTAGCAAAGGAGAATAAAGTTACTGTTAATGCATTAGTGGTATAGAATAGGTTCATAAAGGTTCCTCTATTTTGGGGAGAAATTTCAGTTGCAAAGGTCTGGTATGCAGTCCAACCTCCATCTAAACCCACAGCAAATATTGCTGCAAATACAGCAAGGAATATGGGACTATCAAGGTAGGGTAAAGGTATCTGTGCAATGACCATTAATATGAAAAATATTTTAGATATCCTAAGTTTTCCAACTCTATCAGCTAAAAGCGAAGCAAGTAATATTCCTGAAATGGTTCCAATGGCTGCTATTGTATAGGCTATTCCTATTTGCACCTGTGTCTGATTAAATTTCTCTGCTAAAAATATTCCCATAAAAGAAAGAGTTAAGGTAGGAGCAGTGGTTATGAAAAAGATGGATGCAAATACCTTCTTGCTTCTGGAATCCTTTAATAGTCTTATGAAACCATCAATGTCTAGCTTGCTATCCTCATTAACTTCCGTTTCAGGTAGTTTTAATAAGAGTATAAATGCAATTATTCCTAATAGAACAAAGGGTAGATATACACTTGAAAGATTATTAAACTTTGTTATCAGAGAGGTAGCATAAAGTGGTGTAAAGATTGTAGCTATCCCAAAGGCAGTCCTGAGAAGACCTGAGGCCTTACCTCTATTTTCATAGTTAATAAATTCGGATACATATGAAAGATTTGTTCCACTTAAGGTATAATAACCTAGACCGATGAAAATTCTGCTTATGGCAAATAATATTGCTGAAGTTGAAAAACTTGCTAAAATGCTCCCAAAGATAAAAAATAATAATGCAAATTTGATTATTTTCTTCTTTCCATGTCTATCTGCTAATATACCAAGCTGTGGTACAAAAATTCCCACGGCAGAAAAGCCAAGATTAAAGAGTATTACCATATTAGGCTTGATATGGAAATATTGAGATAAAAAAGGTGCTATGGAGCCTATCATATTCATTTCAATAGCTATTATGAATTGAATTATAAATGTTGTTATGAAAATAAGTGTCTGAGTCATTTGTCCTCCTGAAATATTTATTAAAGAATTGTAAAAACATGCCTTGTATTATATAATATTATTCGTGTATCGAAGTATTTAAGATAAAGTTTAACATAAGGAGTGAGTCTATGCTAAAAAGGTTTATATCCTATTATGGTCCACATAAGAAATTATTTTTCTTAGACATGTTTTTTGCATTCTTGATGTCCATACTGGATTTGGTTTTCCCTATATTCTCCAGATATATGATTAATGATATTATACCAGATGGAAGAATGGATGTACTAGTTAAAATGACTATATTAATGATAATATTATTTGTCATTAGATATATAAGTAATTATATTGTAGCTTATTGGGGTCATTTGGTTGGAGTTTATATAGAAAAAGATATGAGGGAAGATATATTCTCTCATCTACAGACCTTGTCCCTTTCCTACTTTGATAATACAAAGACTGGTCACATTATGTCAAGAATAGTTAATGATTTAAGAGAAATAACCGAGCTAGCCCATCATGGACCAGAAAATCTATTCATTTCCTTTATTATGCTAGCTGGTTCATTTATCATATTGTTTACAATAGAATGGCGATTGACTTTGATGCTATTCATATTTATCCCTATTATGGTCATCTTCGTAATGATGAAGAGAAAAAGAATGGAAGATACCTTTAGAGAAGTAAGGAAAAAGATAGCTAATGTAAATGCCCAATTAGAGAATAGTATTTCAGGTGTTAGAGTTGCAAAATCCTTTACTAATGAAGATTATGAAATCGAGAAGTTCTCTGAAGGAAATATGGAATTCTCCGAAGCCAGAAGGGAATCATATAAGGTAATGGCAGAGTTCGTAGCAGGAATGGGAATTATTCAAAACGTCCTAAATCTATTAGTAATTTCTCTTGGTGGTTATTTTGTCTATAAGAAAATAATCAATATAGGTGACCTCTTCGCCTATACTTTATACGTAAACTACTTTATGCAACCAATCAGAAGGTTGACTGAATTTGCTCAACAACTACAGGATGGTATGACTGGTTTTGAAAGGTTTGTAGAAGTAATGGAAATCAAGCCTGATATAGTTGATAGGCCTAATGCTTTAGAAATAAAGGAAGCAAAAGGAGAAATAGAATTTAAGGATGTAAGCTTTTCTTATAACAATGATGAGAGTACAGTCTTATCCAATTTGAATTTGAAGATAGACGCTGGTAAAACTGTAGCTCTAGTAGGGCCTTCAGGTGCTGGGAAAACCACTTTATGTCATTTGATTCCTAGATTTTATGAAATCAAAGAAGGTCAGATTCTTCTAGATAAGAAGGATATCAGGGACTTAAAGCTAAAATCCTTAAGACAAAACATTGGCTTGGTTCAGCAAGAAGTATTTTTGTTTACTGGTACTATAAAGGATAATATATTATATGGAAGGCCGCAGGCTAGCGATGATGAGGTTATAGAGGCAGCAAAAAAAGCAAAGATACATGATTTTATCATAAGTCTACCTAATGGCTATGATACCTATATAGGTGAGAAAGGTGTTAAGCTATCTGGTGGTCAGAAACAAAGAGTATCCATAGCTAGGCTATTTCTTAAGAACCCGCCTATTCTTATTTTAGACGAAGCTACATCTGCCCTAGATAATGAGACTGAAGTACAAATACAAAAATCTCTAGAGGAATTACCACAAGGCAGAACTACCCTAGTTATTGCCCATAGGTTATCAACTATTAAGAATGCAGATGAGATTTTGGTAT
>CAZPZN010000003.1:31560-45447 GCA_964590735.1 uncultured Tissierella sp. | reverse complement strand
ATCCTCTAAGCAGAGCCTGCCGTGAGCATCCGTTTCGATATAGTCCGTTTTATATTTTTCCCTCCAAGGGAGCATATTCGAATGATGTTCCATACTTGTAATTAATACTACTTTGTCTCCTATGTATTCTTTTAGTCTGTAGGACAGTTTATTTATACATTCAGTTGTGTTCTTTAGAAATACAACGGTATGGAAGGATTCATTAGCATTAAGGAATTTAAGGACTGTTTTTCTTCCATTTTCATAGATGTTTGATGATATATCTGACTTTAAACCTCCCCCTCTATGGACGGAAGAATAAAATGGAGAAAAGTTGTTAATTGCTTCTATGACTGATTTAAGTGGAGGTGTTGTGGCAGCATTATCAAAGTTTACAAAGTTTATATCCTCCTCATTGCGTCTTATTATGGTATCTGCTCCTGAAATTAAGGTTCTTAACATAATATCACCCTTTATTAGATTCTAATTAAATATCAGATGTAATTGCCTAGCAATTACTTCACACTATTGCAAGGAGCCAGCTTTACTAGAAAACGCTCCATTACAAAATAGTTCCTCCTTATATTTTATTAGAAAATTAACAAAGGGTGAAAAGATAAATGATTTAGAATTCAGTTCTATACTTTTTCATTACTTCAGCAAATATCTCAGCAGATGTAGGAGGAGTATAAGTAATAGCATTTGCACCAGCCTCTATAGTTTCTAGGATGGTCTCATCACTTGGGCCTCCTGTTGCAATAATAGGTAGTTCTTTACCAAATTCAGACCTTATTTGTCTTACTATTTTAGCTGTATTTGGTCCTCCTGAGATATTTAATACGGTTACTCCTGCTTTTAACTTAGCCCTATAGTCATCATGAATAGAGGCAATAGTTGAGATAATTGGAATGTCAATTGCTTCTCTCATTTCCGCTATAACGTCAAGGGCCGTAGGAGCGTTTATAACTACTCCATATGCACCCATTAATTCTGCCTGAAGAGCTATGGCGACAGATCTCTTTCCAGTAGTTAATCCTCCACCTACTCCCACAAAAACAGGAACAGGGGCTACTTCCATGATTGATTGGATAATGGATAGCTGTGGTGTAAATGGATAAACTGCAATTATGGAGTTAGCATTGTTATTTTTTATGATAGCTACATCAGTTGAAAACAATAGGGATTTAATTCTAACACCTAGAAATTTAATGCCGCTGGCCTTATATATAACCTCTGGGACATTAACAGATCTTGATCTAAGCATGGATTTTACTTCTGGTATATATTTTTCTTTATCCATATGCAAATAACCTCCTTAAATAAGTATTACCTAATATGCTATATTTACCCTTAGGATAATGAATCAAGCAAAGTTTTTACCATGATTTCGTTATCAACCTAGGCTTAATATATGATACAATAAAATAAATCAAGTTACCGTATAGAGGTGGAATTATGAGGAAGGAACATATTGAATATTTGAAGGACTTGCCTATAAACATCTATCTTGCCAATATAATGGAGTATCCATTTCATTGGCAAGATTGTATTGAAGTTTTATTCGTCTTAAAAGGCAGTATTACACTTGGAGTGGAGACCGAGACTTATACACTGGTTGAAAAGGAAATGGAAATTATAAACCCTAATGAGGTCTATCGTATTGAATCTAATGACCCTGATAATTTAGTTCTTTTTTTGGACATAGACCCAAATTTCTTTGAAAGATATTATGATGATGCCAAGGATACTTTCTTTTATACTGATTCCACATTGGACAATGCTCAAGAGGATGAAAAATATTATACTTTAAGAAGATTCATATCCGTTTTGGTCTATGAAGTAATCTCAAAGCTTGATGACTATGAGGATAAGATAGAGGATAATCTTCTTGAGATGATGTATCATCTATTGAACAATTTCCACTATTTATTCTATGAAGAGGAAAGTCTTAAGGATGATGAAACCCAGCTTGAGAGATACCATAGGATAACTAAATATATTAACAATAATTATATGAATAAGGTAAGTCTACAAGACATAGCTGATAAGGAGTATCTGAGTGTCCAATACCTTTCAACTAAGTTGAAGGACGTATTTGGCCACGGCTTTAATGAGTTTTTAAACCAAATTAGGGTGGAAGAGTCTACCAAGCTCCTTTTGGATTCAAATATGAATATAAGTGAGATATCTGAGGAAGTAGGATTTTCTCATGTAAGATATTATAATAAGCATTTTAAAATGAATTATGATTGTAGCCCTATGCAATATAGGAAGAAATATAAGGTGTCTGACACTCAACTTGAAAAGATGAAGAAGATCAAGTATTTTAAACTAGAGGATGGTCTACCTTATATAACTCAATATGTAGAGGACTATGAAAGATACAACTACGATAATAAAATATTTAAACTGGATATAGATTTAGCAAAGGAGCCAATTGCTCACTTTGAAGGACCTAATCTCATAGACCTAGGAGATATATCCCTTCTTTTAGAAGAAGAGAATATGAGAATCTTAAAGGAAGTCCAGGGTCAGATTGGTTTTAAGTATGCCCTAGTCAACAAGCTATTCTCCGATGATATGGATATATATAGGGGTAAGAATTATAGGTTTATAAATTGGACTAGAGTTGAAAATATACTGGACCTTATTAAAAGGATGAAGCTTATTCCTATAATCAATACTAAGGGGGTAGAAAGTCGTATTATAGAAGATTTTATACAACATTTTTCCAATGTATATGAGGATGATGTGGAAAGTTGGCTCAACTATGATCTGTTTGATTTAGAGCCATATTTTCTAAAGGAAAAAATAAGTCCTTTATATGATACCCTTTATATGGCTCCTTTTTTAATCTATAGCTATATATTTGAAGATAAGAGAATTATACTAAATTTAGTTGATGAGATATCGAAAGAGACTATACTAACCAATGATACCTTCTTTGGAGGTGATGGAATATTCACTTCTAATTATCTCAATAAGCCATCCTTCTATGCATATAAGCTCTTATCCCTAATGGGAGAGGAGATTATCTATAAGGGTCAAGGTTTTATAGTTGCAAAATCGGATCTAGGATATCAAATTTTATTATTCAATCCAAAAGAGATGTCAGAAGAAATAATCTATGGGGAAGAGGTTATGGAGAAACTTAGGGAGATGAAAATTTCTTTAAACATCTATAACATGGATGGAGATTTTCAAATTACCAAGTACGACCTTAATAAGAACCATGGATCTGTCTATGATAAGTGGATAAACCTTGGATCCCCAGAAAGAATAGATAATATCCACTGGGACCTATTAGATGAATATGTTCAACCCAATATATCCTTCTACTTTGGGAAAAAATCCAACGTATTCAATGTAGTAACCAAAGTAAAACCTAATGGAGCAGTCTTATTTACCCTTAATACTGTACAAAACCCCTAATAAATTTGGATTATTTTAAGATTCCTTAAAAAATACATTTTCTGTAAATCGTAAAATTGTACTTTAATTTGGTTAATCCGGTGAATGATTTAAAACCTTCATAATGATAATATTATCATGTGACCATGGAAAGTTCCTTTAAGGGCTTTCCTTTATTGGTTAGTAGCCATTGGCTACATTTAAATGGAGGTTTTATAATGAGCAGCGCAAAATTATTCGGAGAAGAGAAGATTGGAAAGCTATTATTTAGATTTTCGATTCCTATCATATTTGCATACTTAATAACCGAATTATATGGAATTATTGACACAATATTCGTAGGTAGAGAAGTAGGATCATCAGGAATTGCAGCCTTAGTTCTAGTTTTTCCAATACAGAGGATCGTATATGCTATTGCATCTATGATAGCTATAGGAACTTCAACAGCCTTTTCTAGAAGTAATGGAGAAAAGAACTTTGAAGAATCTAAAAACGTACTAATGAGCGGTTTTACAGCATCATATTTAGTAATGACTATAATAATTGTAAGTGTTCTTTTATTTAGTGAAAAGATACTAATGTTTTTAGGTGCAAGTGAAGCTATATTACCTTTAGCAAAACAATATTTAAGATTAATTATACTAGGTAGTGTTTTCTTAAGCATGACATTATTTATATCAAATATAATGTATTCGGTTGGTAACAGCAAGATATCACTTATGTCTACTTCAATAGGTGCTTTGGTTAATATAGTAATTAATTTTATATTAGTTACTAATTTAGGCTTAGGAGTTATGGGAGCAGGAATATCAACAGCCATATCGCAAATGATAGGATTTCTCTTTGCTTTTTATAACTATAGGAAGTTAGTTAAGAAATATAAGATTGGATTTGGATTTAAACTGGATATGAGGATTATCCAATCCATTCTACTAGTAGGTGTATCTGCATTAATAGTAGATGCGGATGATGGTATCCTAATGGCAGTATTAAACAATCTATTGGGATCCACTATTGGAGATTCAGGAATAGTTGTACTTGGTGTGGTTTCTAAGGTCTATATGTTCCTATTCATAGGAATGATAGGAGTTGCTGTAGCTATGCAACCAATTGCAGCATATAATATAGGTGCTAAGAACTTCAAAAGACTTAAGGAAATAATGAAGAAGACAACAAAATATGCTTTCTTAACATCTGTTTTTATCTGGGCTATACTATTTATCTTTGCAGAACAGTTAATTGGTCTATTCGTTACTGAACAAGCAATTATATATGAGTCAGTTAAAGCATTTAGAATAATGATTGCAGTATTCCCGGTAGTAAGCATTTATTATGTATCCATCTATTATTTCCAGGCAATGGGAAAAGCAAAGACTTCATTACTAATATCCGCTTTAAGACAGATAATACTAATGGTACCAATTTCAATCATACTGGTTAAAGGATTGAATCTAGGAGCAATGGGAGTATGGTTGACATTTCCTATATCCGACTTCCTAGCAAGCCTTGCATCCTATATGCTAATTAGAAATGAAGGCATGGAACTAAATTTAAAGTTAAAGAAACAACAACTTGAAAGAGAAAAACTTGCAAAGAACTTAGTCTTAGAATAAGAAAGATTCAAACACCTGATGGTTTATTTAACTATCAGGTGTTTTTTTGACTAATAATTTTGCATACTGGGTAATTTACTATTGCATTACAGCGTAAAAAGTGTTATGATTTTATAGATACAATAACGGTTTTGCAAGTAGGCGTACCAATACACATCTAAGGAGATGTTAATAATGAAGCATGAAAAAGTATTAGTAATGGTAAAAGCTGCAGTCCTGATTGCTATGACTACTGTAATGACCATGGTAGTTCATATACCAACACCTTCTACCAATGGCTATCTTAATCTAGGTGATATGGTAGTCTTTATTGCTGCTATGATGTTGGGTAAAAAGGGTGGCCTAGTTGTAGGAGGATTAGGTTCTTCTCTTGCTGATTTACTCCTTGGCTATACTCATTATGTTCCTATAACCTTAGTGGTTAAAGGATTAGAAGGTTTTATTGCAGGAGCAATTCTAGAGACGAATATAGGTAAGAAGTATCCACTCCTTGCTACTTTTATTGGTGGAATTTGGATGGCATTAGGATACTATACTGCTGAAACATTTATGTATGGAGCAAAGGCAGCTCTTGTAGGTATTCCAGGAAACTTAATGCAAGGCTTATTCGGAGCTGTAACTGCTGTTTTATTATACAAAGCTTTATCAAAAGTACAAAAAGGTATGTTTGTAATTTAAAAAAGGAGTTTCTCTTGGGAGAACTCCTTATCTTTTAGTAAAAGTAACCTCTATTGTATTGTTCAGCATTTACATTCTTAAGATTTTTTTCATATGCCATATTAGATGCAAAATATGGATCTCTTAATATTGCTCTACCAACAGCAACTAAGTCTGCTCTATTGTTGGAGACTATCTCTTCTACATGATCATAATCCTTAATTAAACCAACTGCTATCACTGGTATATTACATTTTTCTTTGATATAGTCTGCATGTGAAACTTGATACCCAGGGAAGGTTTTAATTCTTGCCCTAACAACACCACCACTGCTAACATGTACTAAATCTATTTGATCTTTTACTAGGTTAATTATCTCTGCTATTTCCTCTTTGTCAATTCCACCATCAGTATAGTCATCTGCAGAAACCCTTAGTGCTATTGGTTTATCATCAGGCCATACATCCTTAATAGCGGATATGATTTCCTTTAGGAATCGTACTCTGTTTTCCCTACTTCCACCATATTCATCTTGTCTCTTATTAGAAAGAGGAGATAAGAATTCGTTTATTAAATAACCGTGAGCTCCATGTATTTCTATCATATCAAAGCCAGCTTCTTTTGACCTTTTTGCACCGTCTTTAAATTGCTCAACTATAGTGGCTATCTCTTCTTTAGTTAATTCCCTTGGAACTCTATAATCTTCACTAAATCTTATAGGAGAAGGTGCTACTATAAATACATCATTGGATTCACACTTTCTACCCGCATGTGCCAATTGTATTCCCATCTTTGCACCATATGCCTTAGATTTATCAACGATTCTCTTAAGTCCTTCTATATGGTCATCGGACCAAATGCCTAAATCATTACTGCTTATTCTCCCATTAGGTGTAATTCCTGTTGCTTCTAGGATTATTAGACCTGTTCCACCTACTGCTCTTGAAATATAATGGGTTTCGTGAAAATCCGTAACAAATCCATCTTCCTTTGCTGAATACATACACATTGGAGGCATTACGATTCTGTTTTTTAATTCCATATCCTTTAACTTAAAACTAGTAAAACTCTTCAAATTATATCACTCCTTAAATCATTCATACCACATAATTATTAATTTACCCTTTTATCAATCTTTTAAATAATTATTTAATTTCCTATTGACCTTTACGTTACGTAAGGGTATAAAGTAATAGGAGGAGGTAGCCATGGAATATACAGTACAAAAATTAGCTAAGTTGGCAGGTATAAGCTCTAGGACTTTAAGATATTATGATGAAATTGGAATTCTTAAGCCAGCAAGGATCAATTCATCAGGATATCGGATATATGGAAAGCAGGAAGTAGATAAATTACAACTTATTATGTTCTATAGAGAATTAGCTTTTAATTTGGAGACCATTAGGGATATTGTTAATATACCTAATTTTGATGAAAAGGCTGCATTAAAAAAGCATCGATTACGGCTACTTGAAGAAAAATATAGGATTGAAACTTTATTAAATAATGTTGAAAAAACAATAGCCTATAAGGAGGAAAAAATAGTAATGAATGATAAGGAAAAGTTTGAAGGGTTAAAGGATAAGCTTTTAAAGGAAAATGAAAAGAAGTTTGGAGACGAAATCAGAGAAAAGTATGATGAGGATCTAGTTAAAAAATCCAATGAAAGGTTTAAGAATATGACCCAAGAGGATTTTAATCTGCTAAATGAACTTGCTTCTCAAGTAAAATACTATCTAGGAGAAGCTTTTAAACATAGGAATCCAGCTAGTGATTTAGCTCAAAAGGCTGCTGAGCTTCATAAGGAATGGATAACCTTAAGTTGGGGAACCTATGATAAAGAAGCCCATGCTAATCTAGCTCAAATGTATGTTGATGATGAAAGATTTAAAGCTTATTATGATGATAAAGAAAAGGGTAGTGCAGAGTTTTTAAGAGATGCAATTTTTATATATACTGGAAGGAAAGATGTGGATAAGACCACTAATGTATCTGGATGTACAAACTGCGACAATTCTAAATAAAAGTTGAGATTTAAACAAACAAGCTTAAGTATTAATTTACTTAGGCTTATTTTTTTAAACAAAGGGACCAACCACTTTAGAAGTAGTGGGAGCATTCTTACCTAAAAGCTTGTTAAAGGGCCTTGTGATTTTCAATCTATGATGGGTAATAGTATATTAGAGCAGCAAGTATATTCATTTAAATTTAAATAAATGGAGATGATTTTATGAAAATAGTTACAATTG
Source organism: uncultured Tissierella sp. (assembly GCA_964590735.1). Classification (GTDB taxonomy): domain Bacteria; phylum Bacillota; class Clostridia; order Tissierellales; family Tissierellaceae; genus Tissierella_B. Next base: position 37,538 of record CAZPZN010000003.1, on the reverse strand, counting down.
TAGGTAGTTTAAGAAAGGAATCCTATAATAAGAGAGTCGCACTTTTTATGCAAGAAAGATACAAGGGGAAGCTAGATATGGAAATTCTTTATTTAAATGACCTTCCATTGTTTAATGCAGATATTGAAAATGATCCTCCAGAAGCAGTTAATGAATTTAAGGATAAAATTAGGAATGCAGAAGGTGTCCTAATTGTGAGCCCAGAGTATAATCATAGTATACCTGGAGGATTGAAAAATGCCTTGGACTGGTGCTCTAGAGTGGATAGAGTTCTTGTGAAAAAACCTGTATTTATGGTGGGGTGTTCAGATGGCAATGTCGGAACTGCAAGGATGCAAGGGCAACTTCATCAAATTTTAAATGCTCCAGGTGTGGCAGCTCTTACTCTACCTGGAAACCATGTCCTACTTCCAAATGTTCAAAATGATTTTGATGAAAATGGAAAATATGCAAACGAAAGGACCATTAAGTATCTAGATAAGGTTGTAGATAATTTTATAGACTGGGCAAAATAGATAAAATAGCCACATTAATTGTGGCTTGATTTATCCCCTATATCTAATATAATGGAAATGTATAATATAAATGAATAAGAAAGGAGATGCACATGGCAAAGGTAAAATTTACAGAAACAGCTTTTAGAGATGCACATCAATCCCTGATTGCTACAAGAATGGGATTAGATGAGATGCTCCCTATCGCAGAGAAGATGGATAAGGTAGGATATCATGCTCTTGAGGTGTGGGGAGGAGCTACCTTTGATAGCTGCCTAAGGTTCCTTAACGAGGATCCATGGGAAAGATTAAGGGCTCTTAGGAAGGTATTAAAAAATACTAAGCTTCAAATGCTCCTAAGGGGGCAAAATCTACTGGGATATAAACATTATCCGGATGATGTAGTTGAAGAGTTTGTAAGACTCTCTATTAAAAATGGTATCGATATTGTAAGGATATTTGATGCTCTAAATGACTTGAGAAATATAAAAACAGCACTAAATGCTACTAAGAGATTTGGTGGTCATGCACAAGCGGCTATTTGTTACACTACTAGCCCTGTACACAATACACAATATTATGTAAATCTGGCTAAGGAAATGGAAGAGATGGGTGCAGATTCAATCTGCATAAAGGATATGTCGGGAATTCTTCTACCATATCCAGCTTATGAGTTAGTTACTGAGATAAAGAAAGTAATTAAGGTTCCATTAGAGTTGCATTCACACTTTACGAGTGGAGTGGCAAACCAATCCTATTTAAAAGCCATAGAAGCAGGAGTAGATATAATAGATACAGCTATTTCTCCCCTTGGCAATGGAACCAGTCAACCTGCAACAGAACCAATGGTTGCAGCTTTAAATGATTCTCCATATGAGGCAGATTTAGATAGGGAGATACTCTTAGAAGTTAGTGATTATTTTAAATCCTTAAGAGAAAAATATATTGCTAAAGGATTAATGGATATAAAAGTATTAAATGTTGATATTAATACATTGAAATATCAAGTACCTGGAGGTATGCTATCGAATTTAGTTAGTCAACTAAAGATGCAAGGTAAAGAAGATCTTTTTGATGAAGTCCTTAAGGAAGTACCAAGAGTAAGAGAGGATTTTGGATATCCACCATTAGTAACTCCGATGAGTCAAATGGTAGGAACACAAGCCGTATTCAATGTTCTTCTTGGGGAAAGATATAAGATGGTACCAGTTGAAGCCAAAAACTATGTGAAGGGTCTTTATGGAAAGCCACCAGTAGAGATATCAAATGAAATTAAGACAAAGATAATAGGTGATGAGGAGATATTCACTGGAAGACCTGCTGATTTATTAAGTCCTCAATTAGATGAATTTAGAAATGAAATCAAGGAGTACCTTGAGCAAGAGGAAGACGTACTAAGCTATGCATCCTTTCCTCAGGTAGCACTTGAATTCTTTAAGCAAAGGCAAGCTGAAAAATATAAAATATCAAGTGACCTTTTAGATGAGGAGTTTCAAACTCATCCTATATAAGTTGATAAAAGCTAAGGGCTATTGGGAAACATTTTGCATCTTCCCCAATAGCCCTTTAATTTATACGGCCCATTCTCCATCTTTAAAGATCTGGATTTTCTCATCATCATGAGTAGTACCAACAATGGATAAATCACTGGACCCTATCATAAAGTCCTCATGGGTTAAGGAATTGTTAACCCCTGCCATTTCCAATTCTTCCTCAGTCATACCCTCGCCACCTTGTAAGCTTGTAGGATATGCCTTTCCGAAAGCCAGGTGACAACTAGCGTTTTCATCGAATAAGGTATTGTAGAATATAATGTTGGAGGTTGAAATTGGTGAGCTATGAGGAACTAATGCAACCTCACCAAGATACTTTGCTCCTTCGTCAATGTCCAACAAGTCCTTTAATATTTCCTGACCTATTTTAGCTTCGTAGTCCACAACTCTACCATCTTTAAATTCAATTTTAAAATCGTCTATTAGACTTCCTCCATAGTTTAAGGGCTTAGTGCTATAAACTACTCCATTTACCCCATTTTTGTGAGGCAGAGTATATACTTCTTCTGTTGGCATATTAGCTACAAAGAAGGTTCCTTTGGCATTTCGTCCAGTTCCGCCTGACCATTTATGATTTTTTGGTAGCTCAATATTTAAGTTGGTTCCATTTGATGAAGTGTAATGAAGGCTTTTAAAGTTTTTATCATTTAGATAAGTAACCTTATCTTCCAAGGTTTTTATATGATCTTCCCATGCTTTAAATGGATCTTCTAAATCCATTCTAGTAGCCTTAAAAATAGCATTCCAAAGCTTTTCTACAGCTTGGTCTCCATCTAGATCCTTAAATACCCTTTGAGCCCAGCCCTTTGTTGGTATGGAAATTACACACCAAGCATTTATATCGTTCATTGTATATTTTCTAAAGGGTTTCATTCCTATTCCTGCTGATTTATTAGCAGTAGCAATTTTCTTTGGATCTATATCCTTTAGTAGCTCAGGGTCGTCGGCATGGATTGAAATAAACCCTGCGCCTTTTTCTGCATAGTCAACCATAGCGTCACATTTCCATTGTGGGAAGTTTTCAAATACTGACATTGGAGCGTTTTCATACTTAAGTTTAGTTAAGTCACCATCATTCCAGTTGATAAACACATCGCTAGCCCCAGATTCATAAGCGTTCTTTGCTAGTAGTCTTACGAAGTCTGCGCCTTCTACTGGAGCTGAAATCACCAAGGGCTGACCTTCTTGAAGGTTAATTCCTAGATTCACTGTTAATTTTGCATATTCATTCAGTTTATTTTGGAAATCACTCATTTTATCACCTCTATTATATTGTAAGTATAGTTTAGCTTAAATATAACCCTTTGTAAACGAAAAGAAAAGCCCATAGTATGAGTTTTTCCATACTTTAGCGAATTATTGCATATAATAGTATGTTTTCAAAATTTAACTGGGTATAAATAATACACAAGGATTCATATGGTTTAGTAATGGAAGGGGGCTTTTTAAATGAATAAAATGTTAGTTGCTGTTGATGGCTCAAAGTATTCGGATAAGGCATTATTTAAGGCTAGAAAGATAGCAGAAGGTATAAACAGTGAGGTTACTATTCTCCATGTAATTAATCCATTACGAGATACGGTGTATATCAATAATAGAGAGCTCGCCAATGAGATTAAAAAGAATGCATCTATGCGTGGAGACCAAATCATAAGGAAAGCTCAGGAAATCTTTGAAGGTTTTAATGGAGTCATGGTTACGGAGACCAGACTTGGTGATGCTGTAGATGAGATTATTAAATTTGCTGAAGAAGGTGGATTTGACCTAATTGTTTTGGGAAGTAGAGGTGGAGGAGTTTTCTCAAGAGCCCTACTAGGAAGTGTTTCGGATAAGGTGGTTCATCATATCAAAACTTCAGTTTTAATAGTTAAGTAAGTATGGAGGGTTGATTATGAAAAAAATACTAGTTCCAATTGATGGTTCTGATAGTGCAAAGAGAGCACTGGATAGTATTATTAGAACGCAAAGGGAATCTTCTAGATTTATTTTTTGTGTTTTCTTCCTGTCCCTATATTTAAATTTGATTAAATCTCCTTAAGGTAATTTATTTATTAACTTTTATGGTATACTATAGATTAGACAGATGTGGTTAACTATAGTTGAGGAGCAAGTATGGAAAGACAATTGGACATGTTCGACGTTATAAATACGAGAAATGATATACCAGATAGGGAAATACCTAAAGATGCAAACTTAAGGGATAGTCAAAAGTGGTGTCCTTATTGCTCTAAACCGGTAATCTTTGTTAGGGATCAAGCTCATGGTGTCAATAGATGTCCGTATTGTAGCATTAGTGACAAGGATTACAATGTAAAGATGGTAAATAATAGATGGCTTTAATAGATAGATATTGACAAAACAAGTAGAATGTGATGATATAGTACTAATAACTTTTTACATCGTTTTGACATATTGTTGCAAATTTTCCATGATTGCAGTTATGTTTAAAAGATACATCATATTTACATATTAATAGGAGGAATTGATTAGATGGGAGACGAATCTGGGGCCCCGATAACAGGACAATTGCTTTTAATAGGATTTCTTACTTTATTAAATGCATTTTTTGCTGCATCGGAAATGGCAATGGTATCAGTTGACAAAAAGAAATTAAATATTCAGGCAGACGAAGGTAGTAAGAAGGCTAAAATGTTATTAAATCTTCTTGCGGAACCTTCAAAATTTTTATCAACAATTCAAGTAGGTATAACATTCGCAGGATTTTTATCATCTGCTTCTGCAGCAGTGGGAATTTCCAATGATTTTGGGAATTTATTATTAAGTTACGGTGTGCCTTTTGCTAAGGATATTGCATTTATAGGTGTAACCCTTATATTATCTTATATTACATTAGTATTTGGGGAATTAGTTCCAAAGAGAGTAGCATTACAATATGCTGAGAAATTTTCTTTCTTTGCTGTAAAAGCTTTAACCATAGTATCTAAGGTAATGGCACCATTTATAAGTTTTCTAACATTTTCTACAAACGGAGTTATGCGTATTCTTGGAATTCAGACTGAAGGTGTCGAAGAAAAGATTACCCTTGAGGAAATTCGTTCTATGGTAGAGGTAGGGCAAGAACAGGGTGTTATTAACCCAGTGGAACGAGAAATGATCAATAGTGTAATTGGATTTGATGATAAATTGGCTGAGGAAATAATGACTGCTCGAACTGAAGTCTTTATGATTGATTTAGAGGATCCTATAGATGAATATTTGGGGGCAATGCTTGAGCTTAAATATTCAAGAATTCCTGTATATGATGGAGATGTAGATGATATACTAGGAATACTTTATATAAAAGATTTTCTGCTAGAAGCCTATAAGGTAGGATTTAAGAATGTAGATATTAAAAAAATACTTAGACCTGCATATTTTATACCAGAACGTAAGAATATCAATGACTTATTTAATGAACTACAGACTAAGAAAAAGCATATGGCTGTTCTAATCGATGAATATGGTGGCTTCTCAGGAGTCGTAACTATGGAAGACCTTATTGAAGAAATTGTCGGAGATATAGATGATGAGTACGACCATGATGAACCAGATATAAGAAGAATAGACGATAGAAATTTTATCGCCAAAGGTGCTATATCCATAAAGGAATTGAATAGTAATATAGGTGTAGAATTAGATGAAGATTCTGAAGATTATGATACCCTAGGTGGATTTTTAATAGATATATTAGGCTATATCCCTAATGATGGCGAACAAGTAACGATTGAATATGAGAATCTTGAATTTCATATTGAGGAAATCAACGAAAAGAGAGTCCAGCAGGTGCATGTAGTTATTAATGAAATTGAAGAAGATAATGAAGTAGAAGAAGACGAATAAGAGGAGTCAGGCACATAATTCAAATGGGCCTGACTTTTTATGACCTAACCCGATTTGCGCCTTTTGCAAATCGATGGTAGGTCATTCGCAG
>CAZPZN010000003.1:11005-31460 GCA_964590735.1 uncultured Tissierella sp. | reverse complement strand
GAATTCCAAATTTGAATGAGTGAAACGAATAAACAAATTTGTGCATGAGACTGCGTGCGGTGCCAGGGCACCCGTTAATTTAATTAAGAAAAAAAGGAAGGTGCTACATGGAATTTAAATCTAAAAATATGCAAAATGCTGTTTTTCTTATATCTTTTGCTATTATACTCATGTTTCTATTGGATAATATAGCGGGTCTTGGTGTTTTTTTTAGAAGGATCTTAAGTGTGGTATCCCCATTTATTATAGGAGCTGCAATGGCATTTATTATGAATAACCCTATGATGTTTATTGAAAGAACCTTCTTCTCAGAAAGAAGTCCAATGGGAAAGATAAAGAATGGATTCAAAAGGCCTCTAAGTTATGTAATTACATTAATTTTATTCGTAGCTACCATATTAATAGTCCTTTTGATAATAATTCCTGAGCTAGTAAATACTATTCAGGAGTTGACAGTCAAGCTTCCTGAGTATTGGAAGGATGTCCAGGTATTTGTAGTTAAAAATTTAATAGATAATCCACAACTAACTGATTGGGTAAATAATATTAATATTGATTGGGTAAGCATAGAGCAAAGCGTAATTTCATTCTTTCAACGAAGTGCCTTAGATTGGGTAGGGAATACTTTCACCTTTGCAACGTCTTTAGTTGGAAATATAATAACCTTTGTAGTAGCTTTTATATTTTCTATCTATGTCTTACTTCAAAAGGAAGCCCTATTAAGACAGTCTAAGAAGGTCATACTTGCTTTTACACCAGCTAGAATCTCACAAAGGATATTTTATATAGGAAACCTATCAAATAGTGCTTTCTCCAATTTTATTTCAGGCCAACTTTTAGAAGCTATTATTATAGGTAGTTTGTTCTTAATTGCAATGTTTATCTTTAAGTTCCCTTATGCTATTATGATAAGTCTTACAATAGCAGTAAGTGCTTTAATTCCAATAGTTGGAGCCTTTGTTGGATGTATCATTGGAGCGTTTTTAATACTGGTTGAGAGTCCAATTCAGGCATTATGGTTTGTTGTTATGTTTTTAGTCATACAGCAAATAGAGGGAAATTTAATCTACCCCCATGTAGTTGGTAAGGCATCAGGGCTTCCATCTATATGGATATTAATAGCTGTAACAGTTGGTGGAAGCCTAATGGGTATTTTGGGAATACTTCTATTTATACCTATAGGTTCAATTCTATACACTTTACTAAAGGAGTCCGTAAATCACCGACTTAAGATAAAGGATATTAAAGATATATAGATATTGGGGTGATAAATATGGGGGAAAATTCTAAGTTAATAACTGCAATAGGCATATTTCTTCTTATTACCATTATAATACTTCCCTCCATAGTTGGAAATAAGCCTGGGCCTGAAATGAAAGATGCAATTTCAACTAATGAAGCAGAGAATGATACTAATACAGAAATCTTACGTATGTATACTACGGATTACCTTAATATGAGAACTGGACCAGGAACAGAATTCGAGAAGATAATTACTATACTTCCAGGAGAAATGGTTCAGGTAATTGAAAGAGAAGGAAATTGGGCAAAGGTCGTCTTTGATGGAGAAACGGGCTATTGCTCCCTTGAATACTTAGAAATAGAACTCTTAGAATAATTCGCAACCAAGTTGCGAATTTCTTTTTGTAGGTCAAAGGTCAATGTCAAGTTTCCTGCATGATACTAGCTAATGTTGGAGACTTCATTGCTTAGTTCCATAAGTACTGGTAAAATATCAAATGTAAGAATGATTTATTAAGGATTGATTATATGGAAAATATTATTAGGGTCTCTGTTAGGAATCTGGTGGAATTTGTCCTACGCTCAGGGGATATAGATAATAGCTTTATGTCCATGACTAGGGCTGTGGAAGGAACCTATGCACATCAGAAGGTGCAAAAATCCTATGGACCAGAATATAGACCTGAAGTTTATCTTAAATTTACCAAGATATATGATAAATATACTATACTCTTAGAGGGAAGAGCCGATGGTGTCTTAACTTTAGGAGAGGATATTATAATCGATGAAATAAAGAGCACAACAAAGGACCTTGAACTCATTGAAGAGGATTATAATCCCCTTCATTGGGCTCAGGCAAAATGTTATGCCTATATATATGGAATCCGAAATGAACTGGATGAAATTTCAATACAATTATCTTATTTTCACCTTGAAACAGAGCAGCTAAAGAAATTTTGTAAGAAATTTACCTTGGATGAATTGGAAGAATATTTTAATGACCTTATAGAAATGTATATAGAATGGGCTAATTTAACTTTTGATTGGAGTGAGATTAGAAATCCTTCTATAAAGAATCTCCCTTTTCCCTTTGAAAGCTATAGGAGAGGCCAGAGACAATTAGCCGTAGCTGCTTATACAACTATAAAAGAAGGGAAAAATCTATTTGCCCAAGCACCAACCGGTATTGGAAAGACCATGTCAACCCTCTACCCTGGGATTAAGTCCATAGGAGAGGGAATTACCTCTAAGATTTTCTATTTAACAGCTAAGACTATAACAAGAGAAGTTCCTAAAGCAAGTATGGAGTTAATGGCTAGTAAGGGTCTAAGGGCAAAAACCCTGGTGATTACTGCTAAGGATAAAATATGTAGCAATGATGTTGTTAAATGTAACCCTAGGGATTGTCCTGCAGCCAAGGGCCACTTCGATAGGGTAAATGATGCCGTTATGGATATATTTCAAAATGAGGATTTGATGACTAGGGAGCTAATAACTGAATATGCCCTTAAGCATAATGTTTGTCCCTTTGAATTTTCCCTAGATGTAAGCTTATGGTGTGATGTGGTCATTGGTGACTATAACTATGTATTCGATCCTCAAGTATACTTAAGAAGGTTTTTTGAAAATGAGGGTGAGGATTATGTATTTCTCATAGACGAAGCCCATAATCTAGTAGATAGGTCTAGAGAAATGTTTTCGGCAGAAATAAATAAGTCCACATTTTTGGATTTAAAGGATGTTTTTGTGGATAAATATCCGCAAATTTATAAAGCTATCAACAAGGTAAATTCAATCTTCAATAAACTTAAGAGGGATAATGATATAGAGGACAATTATTATCAGAAGGAAGAGATAGATGACTTCTATTATCCTCTTAAAAAAGTAATGACTGTTTTAGAACCTTGGCTTATTGAGGAAAAAGCACATCCTGAATATGACAAGCTTATGGACTTCTATTTCAGTATTAATACATTTCTTAAGATATCTGATTTCTATGATGAACACTATATTACTAGTTTTCAACTTGATGGTAGGGATTTAATTATGAGGCTTTATTGTGTAGATTCTTCCTATCTCTTAAGTCTGGTATTAAAAAGAGGAAGGGCAGCTATTTTTTTCTCAGCTACTTTGACTCCCTTAGATTACCATAGGGACCTCTTGGGAGGTAAGGAGGAAGACTATTATATAAAGCTTAGTTCACCTTTTCCTAGCAAGAACCTCCTTTTAATGGTAAATGACCAAATATCAACCAAGTATAGGGATAGGGAAAGAACATACTTGGATCTTGTAGAGAATATTGAGATTCTAATTAGGGGTAATAGGGGGAACTACTTCGTATTCTTCCCATCTTATATCTATATGAGAAAAATCCATGATATGATTATGGAAAGAAATCCCCTCTTCAACATCATAATTCAGGAAAACAATATGACTGAATCCCAAAGGGAAGACTTCTTAAATAAATTTGATGATGAAGAAGATCTAATAGCTTTTGCCGTCCTTGGAGGTATATTTTCTGAAGGAATAGACCTAAGAGGTGATAAACTAATAGGTGCTCTTATTGTAGGGGTTGGACTTCCTCAGATTTGCTTTGAAAGAGATATAATTAAGGATTATTTTAATAACAGTATAGGACAAGGATTTGATTATGCATATGTATATCCGGGCATGAACAAAGTATTGCAGGCGGCAGGGAGGGTAATCCGGTCTGAAACCGATAGAGGTTCGATCCTACTAATAGATGATAGATATGGAAGCAAGAGATATAAAGACTTATTTCCAAATGAATGGATCCATTATAAAAGAGTATTTAATAAAGCCCATATCCAGGAGTTAATAGAAGAATTTTGGTAACAGATGTTGCATTTTTTTAAATAATGGTATAATAATATATAGAATTTTCTAGGTGGTGTTGAGATGAAGAATAAGGCAGTAATACTTGGTTGTAATTATTATGTAGGATTAAGTATAGTAAGATGTTTGGGGAGAAATGGAATACACACAGTAGCTGTTGACTATAGCGAAGAAAGTAGATATGGAGCTAAGTCCAAATACTGTAGTGAGAAGCACCTTGTTCCCCATTATAAGGAAAATCCAGAGGGGCTTTTAAAATTCTTAGTGGATTATGCTAAGAAGCAGGATGCAAAACCTGTATTATATCCAGGAGCAGACCCTTATGTTGACTTTATAGATACTTATTTTCATGAATTAAAGGAACATTATCTTTTCCCTATGGATAAGAAGGGTCTTTGGACCGAAGTAATGGATAAGTATAGCATGAGTCTTTTGGCTGAGAAATTTGGGGTTAAGGTTCCGGAGACAATAAACTCAAAGGAATCAAACCTAATTGAGCGCGTTAGGGAGGAAATAAAGTATCCTTGCATAGTTAAGCCAATGGATTCGGCCTCCTTTGTAAAGGCATACAGACATAAGGTGTTTATAGTTCAATCTGAAGAAGACCTAATAGAAAAGGTGGAAATGTGTCATAGGGATAATCATGGAATTGTTATTCAGAGAATAATCCCAGGACCTGAGGAGAACTGCTATTGCTATGATGCTTATCTAAACCAAGATTCAAAGGTGACCCATTATACTGCTGCATATAAGATAAGACAGTGGCCAAATAACTTTGGTGCATCCACTTATGCAAAGCAGACTTGGATACCTGAATTACATCAGATTTGCAAGCCGTTTCTTGAAGGAATTGGTTATAAGGGTTTTTCGGAGATAGAGTTAAAGCGTGATGAAAATACGGGAGTAATCTATCTTATTGAAGTTAATGTAAGAACAATTAACTTCAACCAAATGCTTGAGAGAGCGGGACTAAACTTCCCTCTAATAGCCTATTTGGAGATGACAGATAAGATACCTCCAAATAAAAGTGTAGAATATGAGACTGGCTATGTATTCCATTACATGTATGAAGATTTATTTGCCGTAAAAGGATATTTAAAGTCTGGGCAGATGTCCTTAGGAAAGATTCTAAGGGACAACACTACAAAGAAGGTTCATTCAACTTGGGCCTGGGATGATCCTATGCCAGGACTTTACTTTGTGAGTACTATAGCAGGCAAGGTAGTTAGAAGAGCATTAGGAAAAGAATAAAGGAACAAAAGGAACCGACCCCTTTGTTCCTGATATTTAAAGGGACTGTTTATATGAAACAGTCCCTTTATCTTTTTATTACAATAGGAAAGTCCTACTATTTAAATTGGAAACCTAGTCCAAACTTTTTTAGAATATATTCATTTTTATATTGACAACAAATAAACTTAAGAGTATTCTATACATAGATGAACATCTATATAGGGGGTGTAAGATATATGATAGATTATGAAGAGAATGCAAAGTTACTTAAGGTATTATCCGACGCTAATAGATTGAAGATAATCGATATACTATCCTGTGGAGAAAGATGTGCATGTGACATATTAGAGCATTTTGATTTTACTCAGCCAACACTTTCTCACCATATGAAGGTATTAATGGATGCTGATATGGTCAATATGAGAAAGGAAGGCGTATGGAATTACTATTCCTTGAATATGCTAATCTGCAATAAAATTGTTATAAATTTAATGAACATTTTCAATCGTACAGAAGACTGTATATGTAATGTAATAGGGTTAGGTAGGGAGTGCTAATAGTGAATAGGAGAGATGGAAATGAAGAAAATGGTAATTTATGATCCTGCAATGTGTTGTCCAACAGGGGTTTGCGGACCAGGAGTAGATAAGAACTTATTAAGGGTTGCAACAGTTCTGAGTAGACTTGAGAAGAAGGGTGTAAAAGTTGAAAGACATAACCTTACCAGTAATCCACAGGCATTTGTCGATAGCACTACTGTAAATGAAATGCTTATGAAAGATGGAGTAGATGTACTACCTATAACCGTCCTAGATGGAGAGGTAGTTAAGGTAAAGGAATATCCTACTAATGATGAATTGGTGAATATGCTTGAAATACCAGAGGAATATATAATGTCTGAATTACAGGCGAGAAAAGAGAGAAATAAGACTCAGGAATAAGGGGTCGGAAAAATGCTGACTAATCGCATTATTTGATGCAATTATTAGCAAATACTTTCGATACCTAAAGAAACATAAAATAGGAGGTAAATATGTTCAGAAATTTTAAATTAAATGACATAGATTTAACTAAATATTTGTTTTTTACCGGTAAAGGCGGAGTAGGGAAAACTTCTACTGCTTGTGCTATAGCTGTTGTATTAGCAGACAGTGGAAAAAAGATAATGCTTGTAAGTACTGATCCTGCTTCAAATCTTCAGGACGTATTTAATACGAAACTTGATAACAAAGGTGTAAAAATAAATGATGTACCAAATCTTACAGTTGCCAACTTTGAACCTGAAGCTGCAGCTGCTGAATATAAAGAAAGTGTTATAGGACCATATAGAGGAAAGCTTCCTGAGCTTGTCCTACAAAATATGGAGGAGCAGCTTTCAGGCTCATGCACAGTTGAAATTGCAGCTTTTAATGAGTTCTCAGGCTTTATAACAGATAAGAAGGCAGCAGAAGAGTATGACCATATAATATTTGACACAGCTCCAACAGGCCATACCTTGAGAATGCTTGAGCTTCCTTCTGCTTGGACCAACTTCATAAGTGAAAGCACCCATGGTGCATCTTGTTTAGGCCAACTATCAGGACTTGAAGATAAAAAGAATATTTATAAAAATGCAGTAGAAAATTTAGCTGACGGAGAAAAGACTACTTTAATCTTAATATCACGTCCAGATACATCAGCATTAATAGAGGCTGAAAGAGCGTCGATTGAGCTTCAAGAAATCGGAGTAAAAAATCAGTATTTAATAATTAATGGAGTTCTACAAAGTCATGATGATGATTTATCTAATAAAATCTATAATAAACAGCAGAAAATAATGAGTGATATACCAGAAGGCCTTAAGAATTTGGAAAGCTTTGAGATCCCTTTAAGACCCTACAATATTGCTGGTATAGAGAATATTAGAAGTTTTTTTTCTAGTGGTGATGTAAAGCATATAGATCAGAATCTAGATATTAAAGATACTACAACCTTGAATAAAGTAATAGATGACCTATATAACTCAGGCAAGAAAGTAATATTCACAATGGGTAAGGGTGGAGTTGGTAAGACTACTATAGCTGCTACAGTAGCCATGGAACTTGCTAAAAGAGGTAAAAAGGTACACCTTACAACTACAGACCCTGCAGCCCATTTGAAATTTGTTATAGATGAAAGCTTCGGAATCACAGTAAGCAGAATTGATGAGGAGAAGGAATTAGAAAAATACCAAGAAGAGGTATTAAGTAAAGCTAGGGAGAATATGAGTGAGGATGATATTGCATATATAGAAGAGGACTTAAGAAGTCCATGTACTCAAGAGATTGCCGTTTTTAGAGCTTTTGCAGAAATTGTAGAGCGTTCTAAGGATGAAGTGGTAGTAATTGACACAGCCCCTACAGGTCATACCCTATTATTACTTGAATCCACACAAAGCTACAACAAAGAGATAGCACGTACTCAGGGAGATATACCAGAATCAGTTAAGGAACTATTACCTAAACTTAATGATGATAAATTAACTGAAGTGTTAATAATTACATTGCCTGAAGCTACGCCTTTTTATGAAGCCAAAAGACTTCAAGAGGACTTAGAAAGAGCAGAGATATTCAGTAAATGGTGGATAATAAATTCAAGCTTCCATGCAGTAGAAACAACAAACGAGATTTTAAAGGCAAAGGCATCTAGTGAAGTTGAATGGATTAATAGGATTTCAGATGTATCAGATGGATATACTGCTTTGATTAAGTGGAGCCCAGAGGATTTAAAGGGTGAAAAGCTAAGCACATTGTTAAATTAATAATACTAATTCTGTCATTTCAACTGGAAGATAACTTGAAAAAGAAATCTCTACTTAAGTTAAAATGACAGATAATCAAATTTTGAAAGGGGCGATTAAATATGACGAAGGAAAAATTACCTACAGGAATTAGTTTTTTTGAGAAGTATCTATCCGTATGGGTGTTACTATGTATGGCGACAGGAATTTTAATAGGTAGATTTCTACCTGGAGTAAGTTCGGCATTAGAAAGTATGCAAATAGCAGGACAAAACATTCCTTTAGCAATTCTTATGTGGCTAATGATTTATCCAATGATGTTAAGAATAGATTTTAAGGCAATTAAAAATGTTGGAAAGCATCCAAAAGGGATAATTATATCTAGTTTTGCCAGTTGGGGAATCAAGCCATTTCTTATGTTTGGATTGGCAACACTATTCTTGCAATATATATTTAAATCTTTAATCCCAGCAGATTTAGCTCGCGATTTTGTAATTGGAGCAGTATTGTTAGGAACGGCACCTTGTACTGCTATGGTATTTGTTTGGTCTACTCTAACAAAAGGAAATCCAGCACAGACCTTAGTTCAGGTTTCAATCAATGATTTACTAATTTTAGTTTTGTTTATTCCTATAGTGCAGATATTACTTGGATTTAGCAATATAGCACTTCCATTAGATATGCTTGTTATTTCAATTGTACTATTTGTAGTAATACCATTGGCTACAGGTTTCATCTCTCGAACTTTAATCATTAAAAATAAAGGAGAAAAATACTTCAATGAAGAATTTTTGACTAAGTTTGATGGAGTAACGACAATAGGCTTACTTTTAACACTTGTAATTATTTTTATTTTCCAAGGCGATATTATTGTTGAACATCCACTTTACGTACTTTTAATAGCTGTTCCACTTGTTCTTCAAAATACTATTTCCTTTACTATGACATATTTAGTGAGTAAAGGAGCTAAACTGCCTCACGACGTAGCTGGGCCTGCTTCTTTAATTGCTGCATCTGATTTTTTTGAATTATCAGTGGCTGTTGCAATAGCACTTTTTGGTGTTGATTCACCGGTAGTCCTTGCAGCAACTGTAGGCGTCCTTACAGAAGTGCCAGTAATGTTATTACTTGTTAAATTTGTCAATGAAACTAAACATTGGTTCCCTACTCCTAGTTATGAGGGATAAGAGTGTAAAGTGTAATAGAGGGAGGAAAAGAAAATGAAAAAATCAGTTGCTTTTATATGTGTTCATAATTCTTGTAGATCCCAAATGGCAGAAGGTTGGGCTAAGCATTTAGGCAGTGATGTGCTGGATGTATATTCAGCTGGAACAGAAGACTATCATGAGGTAAAACCTTTGGCTGTTCAAGTAATGGAAGAGGTTGGAGTTGATATGAAAGGTCAGCACCCTAAACTTCTAACAGATATCCCAGAAGAGGTGGATATTCTAATCACTATGGGCTGCAACGTAGTATGTCCTTTTCTGCCCAATAGCCATACAGAGGACTGGGGCTTAGATGACCCAAGTGGAGGGCCTATTGAAGGTTATAGAGTTATAAGGGATTTAATTAAGGATAAGGTAGAAGATTTAATAAAAAGGGTAAAAAATAGTGAATTGTAGTAAAAAAGGTTGAGGCTTGATGGCCTCAGCTTTTTTACCAATAAGGAGTATCTATTAAAAGAAGCTTATAATAGATAAAGTTAATTTCAATTATACAGTTCCATGTGTTAAAATTTAATCAACATAAAATAGTAGTACTTTGGCTTAATACAAAGTAATACAAATAAAAGTTTTAGGGGGTACAAATGAAGAAGATAAAAAAATCTACGATTATAAAGTCCTTGCTTTTAGTCGTAGCTGTACTGATGTTTGTTTTTGTTGAGCCTATAAATCTTGGTTTGAGAAACATGGTCGGTGCATTTAAAGATGTTGATTCTGTAAAAGAATATATTAGATCATTTGGAGTTTGGGCTATAGCTATTTCATTTATGATGATGATTTTACAATCTGTTGCTGCTCCTATACCGGCATTTTTTATAACATTTGCAAATGCAGCGATTTGGGGATGGTGGAAGGGAGCAATACTATCATGGTCCAGTGCCATGGCTGGTGCAGCCTTGTGTTTCGCAATCTCAAGATTTTATGGAAGAGGAGTTGCTGAGAAGTTTGCTAGCAAGATGGCTTTAGATGATGTGGAGGTTTTTTTCGAAAAGTATGGAAAGAACACTATCTTTGTAGCCAGACTTTTACCCTTTGTGCCTTTCGATCCTATTAGTTATGCAGCTGGATTGACACCTATGAAGTTTGGTGGTTTTTTCTTAGCTACAGGTCTTGGTCAATTGCCTGCAACTATTGTTTATTCCTATGCTTCAGCTAAGTCATCTGATCCATCCACATTCGTAAGAGGGTTGTTACTCTTATTTGGAATTAGTGCTTTAGCATATACAGGTAGAAAGATCTGGATGGATAGGAATAAGAAATCTGTTAATTAGTAAGTAAACAGGGATTGCTACAAGGATGAAGCAATCCCTTATTACTTTAATTAGAAGGGTGTAGAATATGAAAATAACTGATAATACCATGAAATTGATAATAAAAGAAGAAGAAAAATGTATAGGTTGTAAACAGTGTATGAAAGGCTGTCCTATGCTAGATAAGTTCTGCGATTCTCCAAAGGAACTATTGGGGGAACTTAAATCTACAGGAGAATTTGAATACCCTCTACCTTACTCATGTATGCTATGTGGATATTGCACTAAGGTATGCCCAACACAAGTAGATTTAAAGGGGTTATTCCTTGAGTTGCGAAGAGATACAGTAGAAATAAATAAAGGCAAACTTCCAAAGGAACTGAATACGAAGGGAGTAGATTTACATCAAAAGCTTAGCTTCTCTAATCTATTTACCTCTGATATTCAAAATTTACAATCCGATACCATATTTTTTCCAGGTTGTGGCCTTCTTTCATATAGTCCAAGAATAGTAGAAAATACATATAATTATCTTAGAGATAAGATATCAGGTATAGGCATATATACAAAATGCTGTGGTAAACCAACAGCTTTCATGGGTAAGGATGATAAGTTTAAAGAATATTATTCAATATTAGAGAGAGAATTTAAGGATAAAGGTATTAAAAGAATCATCACAGGATGCCAAAATTGTTTTGTTACTATAGGTAATAATAGTAAAGACATTGAAGTAGTTTCCTTATGGGAGGTACTAGCTAATGTAGGAATCCCAGAGGATAGATTAGATATAGGCAAAGACATAGACAAAAGATTTACAATCCACGACCCTTGTCCTACCAGAGATGAGGATGTAATCCATAGTTCAGTTAGAAAGATAGTAGATGATTTAGCTTTTAAGGTAGAGGAAATGAAGTATAAGAAGGGAAGGACTCTTTGCTGTGGGGCAGGCGGTATGGTACCTGTAACTCAAGGCCATATAGCCAAGGCTCATACCTTAAGAAGAGCTCAGGAAGCGGAAACAGAATATATTATTACCTATTGTCAGGAATGTGTAGAGTCCATGCGAAGAGGTGGAAAGAAATCTTATCATATATTGGACCTCTTATTCAATGAAGACTTTGAAGATATGGAACAAGAAAACCAGGGATTAATGACTAAATGGATCAATAGATATAAGGGAAAGAGTATAGGAAAGTGAGGATTAGGAGGTTGCAATGGTGTGAAGCAATTGCTATGAAGCAATTGCTATGAAATTACCTCTGATATTTAAAAAAAGCAGCTAGGCTCATTACTTTTATGGGCTGTGGCTGCTTTTTAATTATATTACAAGATTTTGTGTTAAATCATTGACAAGAATAAATTAAAGGAGTATTATGCATATATAGACATATGCGCATGAGGGAATATGTCCTTGTATTTCAATAAGACTCTAGGAGGCTGATATCAATGGAAAAGAAAGCAAAATTATATTTACTTACAGGTTTTTTAGGTGCAGGTAAAACTACTTTTTTGACTAGCGTTTTAAATGATTTGACAGGAAGTAAGGTTGCAGTAATAATGAATGAATTTGGGAAGGTAGGTATAGATGGAACCTTGATTCGCAAGGAAGGTATGGAGCTTGTAGAAATCAATAGGGGGTCAATATTCTGCTCTTGCTTACAACTTTCCTTCGTTTCTGCTTTAGTTGAGATGGCTGATAGAAATATGGAATACGTATTTGTGGAGAGTTCAGGCTTAGCCGATCCATCTAATATAGGAGAATTTTTAGAGGCTGTAAAGGTTGCAAAAGGTGATGTATATGACTATAGCGGAGCAATTTGTATAGTAGATGGAGAAAACTTCCTTGAGCAAGTTGAAGATATAGTAACAGTGGAAAGACAGCTTAAATTCTGTCATTTAGTTATTATATCTAAAGTGGACTTAATAGACGATAAGACATTGAGAGATGTTAAGGACAAGATAAGAGAGATTAATTCTAAAGCAGATATTATTGAATCCATAAAAGGAAAATTTGATTATAACCTCTTAGAAAAGAACTTAATGGAGGAAGACTGGGTTGGTATAGAGGATACTACAAATACTCCTGAAAACAAGCCAAAGACCTTAACTTTAACCTATGATGGAGAACTAACTAAGGAAAAACTTTCTCAATTCTTAGACATAATAAAAAAGGATAGTTATAGAATCAAGGGGTTTTTCATGCTTGAAGATGGATGGAATCAAGTAGATGTGGTTAATAAAACTATAGACTATAAGTTAACCGATAAGGCTGAAAATGGGTCTGAATTAGTTATAATATCCAAGATTGGACCGCAAATTATAAAACCAATATTTAAAGCTTGGGAAGAAGTAGTTGGTACAGAGATGAAGCTAAGGTAATGAAGGGAGTAATTAGATGGATAAACTTACAAATTATTTTAAATTGCTATCGGATGAAACTAGACTAAGGATAATGGTGCTCTTATTTCATAATGAGTTCTGTGTATGTCAGATAACTGGTATTACTGGCATATCACAGCCTAATGTATCTAAGCATTTGGGAAAGCTTAGGGATATGGGATTTGTTAAGGATGAGAGGAAGGAGCAGTATACCTTTTATTCATTAAAAATAGATGATGAATTATTTGAAGGTATACTTGAGAAAATCGTTGATAATATTTCAGATTATCCTACTCTTAGGTTGGATATAGAAAAAAGCAAGGCTGCAAATAAGT
Source organism: uncultured Tissierella sp. (assembly GCA_964590735.1). Classification (GTDB taxonomy): domain Bacteria; phylum Bacillota; class Clostridia; order Tissierellales; family Tissierellaceae; genus Tissierella_B. The sequence continues at coordinate 18,184 of CAZPZN010000003.1, read as the reverse complement.
ATATAGAATTATCAAGTATGTATCAATAGAATAGAGGTAGGTGATTAAATTGAAGAGTATATTTAGTTGGCTAAATGCCCAGTTACTTAAAATGGAATGGTTATGGGATTTAGTTGAGCTACTTATAGAAAGAGTATTTGGATTATCTATGGAAAGTAAAATAAGTGCGAGTGTTCACTTTTTTATATATGATGTGATAAAGATTTTCATACTATTATTTGTACTTATTTTCACAATATCCTATATCCAAAGTTACTTTCCACCAGAAAAAACGAAGAAGATTCTTGGGAAATTTGAGGGAATAAAAGGAAATATCCTAGGAGCATTACTAGGAACGGTAACACCTTTTTGTAGCTGTTCTAGTATACCTATATTTATAGGATTTACTTCTGCAGGATTACCCCTGGGAGTTACCTTTTCCTTTTTAATATCTTCTCCTATGGTGGATCTGGCATCTTTATTACTACTAATGTCCTTCTTTGGGGCTAAGCTAGCTATTGCTTATGTAGTCATAGGCTTGATACTTGCCGTTATAGGAGGCGTTGTGATTGAAAAATTAGACATGAAAGAATATATTGCAGATTATGTTTGGGGGATTCAAGATTTAGGTATAGAAGCCAATGAAATGACCCGTAGGGATAGAATTGATTATTCTATAGACCAGGTTAAAGATATTTTCTCTAAGGTATGGATAGCAGTTTTAGTTGGAGTTGGTATAGGTGCAGCAATACACAATTGGATTCCACAGTCAGTTATAGAAAAAATATTAGGACCAAACAATCCATTCTCTGTCTTAATAGCAACATTCATAGGAATTCCAATATATGCAGATATATTTGGAACCTTACCTATAGCAGAAGCCTTAGTTGCTAAAGGCGTGGGGATTGGTACAGTAGTGTCTTTTATGATGGGGGTAACAACCTTGTCAATTCCTTCTTTGATAATGCTAAGTAAAGTAATAAAACCGAAACTACTAGGAACTTTTTTAGCAATTGTGTCAATAGGAATAATAGTTATTGGCTATTCGTTTAATACTTTATCATTTTTATTTATTTAAGGAGAGGTTTAACTTGATAATCAAAATTTTAGGTACAGGTTGCAATAAATGCGAAAAGATTGAAAAAAACCTTAGAACAGCTCTGGAAGAATTAAATATAGATGCTACAGTTGAAAGTGTAGAAGGCTTGGTAGAAATAGTACGTTATGGTGTTATGACAACTCCAGCTCTAGTGATAGATGACAAAGTGGTTTCTGTAGGTAAAGTTCTATCTACAAAGGATTTAAAGAAGTTATTATCAAATAAATAACCATATATTTGAGGGGGGCTAGTTTTGAAAGATAAAGAAAAGATTAGAAAAGCAGTTCGTGATAATTATTCAAAGGTTGCTTTGAAAGGTTCTACAGGTGGCTGTTGTAGTGGAGGATCTAGTTGTTGCGGATCTTCAAATGATATTAAAGAATCATCCCTTAGAATAGGCTATTCAAGTAAGGAGATTTCAGGTGTACCTACAGAATCCAATATGGGTCTTGGTTGTGGTAATCCAATAGCCATCGCTTCACTTAAAGAGGGAGAAACAGTACTTGATTTAGGAAGTGGTGGTGGCTTTGATTGCTTCCTTGCCAGCAGACAAGTAGGAGAAAAGGGACTTGTAATCGGTGTAGACATGACTCCTGATATGATAGCATTAGCTAGGAAGAATGCAGAGGAAGACGATTATAAAAATGTAGAATTCAGATTAGGGGAAATTGAACATTTGCCTGTAGCTAATGATTCAGTGGACGTAATTATCTCAAATTGTGTAATCAACTTATCACCTGATAAGGATAAGGTCTTCAAAGAAACCTATAGAGTTCTAAAAGCTGGTGGTAGATTATCAATTTCAGATGTTGTTGCAACAGCAGAACTACCAGATGATATAAAACAGGATTTACAAATGTTGGCAGGCTGTATAGCAGGTGCGGAATATGTGGAAAACATTAGAAGGATGCTAGAAGAAGCAGGTTTCAAAGATATAATACTTACACCTAAGGACAATGGTCAGGAGATAGTTAGGTCATGGGCTCCTGACAGAAATGTTGAGGATTACGTTACTTCTTATATTATAGAGGCAAAAAAATAAGGATAAAAAGCAGCTATGTTCAGTATTATGGACTAAGGCTGCTTTTTTTAATTTAACAAAAGAATAAATATAGCTATTAAAAGACTTATAGTCAATAAATTATTGTCAGGAATGTATTGGAAATGCAGTATATAAACTGTTTTCTAAGCTCTAAATTTTTTTGAAATTTATCTTCTTTGGATCAAAAGGGTCGGTTCCTTTTGTTCTGTTTTCATGCAATGGCTTCCTTTAACGTATGCCATGCCAGTACTGCACATTTAACCCTTGCCGGCATATTGGAAATGTTTTGAAAGGCTATTGCATCTTCTAATATCTCCAGCTCTTTCTCATCAGTAATCTCTTTTTTTATCATTCCTATGAATTTTTCTACAAGGTCAAGAGCATCTTCAACCCTTCTACCCTTAACTAAATCTATCATAATGGATGTAGAGGCTTGAGATATTGCGCATCCATGACCGTGGAAGGAGGCATCTTTTATGATTCCCTCCTCCAGATTAATATCTAAGGTAATATCATCTCCACAGCTTGGGTTGTGACCTCTTTCACTTAAATCCGGATTATCCAGTTGTCTTCTGTTGTGAGCACTTTTGTTATGCTCCATAATCAATTGAGTATATATGGTACTAAGATCCATAACCTAACCACTTCCTAACATTTTTAATTCCATCTATAAATGCGTCTACATCATCCTTAGTATTATAGATATAGAAACTTATCCTAGAGCTTGCAGGAATATTAAAATATCTCATCAAAGGCTGAGCACAATGGTGTCCAGCTCTTATGGCAATACCGTAGCTGTCCAAAATGGATGCGGTATCATGAGGATGTACGTCATCTATAGTAAAGGATATAAGGCCGCCTTTATCTTCAGTTGTCTTCGGACCTTGAATATTTATATAGGGAATAGAGAGCATCTTTTCCAGGGCATATTCTGTAAGGACTTTTTCGTGTTTTGTAATATTCTCCATGCCAATTTTATTAATATATTCAATACCACCTCTCAAACCCACAGCCCCTTCTACATTTTGAGTACCTGCTTCAAATTTGAAGGGAAGAGGGGCAAATGTAGCTTCCTGCTCATATACATATTCAATCATATCCCCTCCCATTAAAAATGGAGGCATACTATCTAGAATTTCTTTTTTTGCGTAAAGTACGCCTATTCCCATGGGTCCCAACATCTTATGGCCTGAGAATACAAAAAAATCAGCATTTAAGTCTCTAACGTCCTCTTTAATATGAGGTGTAGACTGTGCTCCGTCTATGACTACTACGGCACCTTTACCATGAGCATAATCGATAATCTCCTTAACCGGAAAAATTGTCCCTAAGACGTTACTCATATGTGCCATAGCTACTAATTTTGTCTTCTTAGTAATTTTATCTTTAATCTCATCTTTAGATAATCTTCCGTTTTCATCTACATACATGTATTTAAGAATAGCTCCCTTAGCCTTTGCTACCCTTTGCCATGGAAGAATGTTGCTATGATGCTCTGAGATTAAAAGTGCTATTTCATCATCCTTATGGATGTTTTCCATTCCATAGCTTTGGGCAATAAGATTTAAGGATTCTGTAGTATTTTTGGTAAATATTATCTCATCTGTAGAATTAGCATTAATGAAAGCTCTTGCAGCTTCTTTTGCTAAATCATATTCCTCTGTTGCTCTTGTACTAAGGTAATGTGCACCTCTATGAGGATTTCCATGAGAAGCTTCTGCATACTTTCTCATGGCTTCCATTACCTGAATGGGTCTTTGGGTTGTAGCTCCGTTATCCAGGTATACTAATCTATGATTATTTACCTTTAGATTCAGACTTGGAAAATCCTTAATAATATTGGAAGGAATAAAATCACTCATTTATGATTCTCCTTTCAATTTCAGCGTCAATACTACTTCTTATGTCCTCAACAGGAATTTTATCAACTACTGGTCTAAAGGCAGCCTGTACTCATAAGGTAGAAAAGTTTGTCCTTGTCTAATTGTCCAGCACTGGCAGCATGCTCACCTGAAACATTGTCTTCTTCACTAAATAGCCCAGGTATGGAATGGGATTTTACAGTAGGGTCTAGGAGTAATACATATTCTCCCTCAATCCCTTTAGATAATCTAGCCCCTCTTTTAAAAATAAGATTTCCTCTAAAGACCTTCTTTGAGTTATCCATTAGAACTCCCTTAGTATCAATATTGCTATTGCTTCTGGTCCCTTTATGCACCATGGAATAACCAAGATCAAGCTTACGATCTCCATCTCCTAAATAAATGGAGGAAAGATTTCCTTCACTGACATCACCATTTAAGATTGTAGTATAATTTGAACCTGTAATTTTTCCTCCAAGCTCTACTGAAACCCAATTAACTTTTCCATTTCCTTCTATGACAGCAATATTGGAATCGAAGCTATAGGATTCATCATTTAATTGTTGAAGCTTTATTATATTTACAAGAGAGTTTTCTTTTGCATAAATCTTGGTAAGTCCATTGTGGAAGAACTGCCCTTTATTTTCAGAATTATAACTTATTACTACTGTTATTACACTTCCTGATTCAGCAGTAATTATGTTTCTGTCTATGACTGTAGAATCTTCATTATCCATTAGGAAGTTAAGAATTATAGGTTCTTCAACCCTCATGTTTTTTGGTACATGAAGGGATATTCCGCTATTGTAGAAATTATCTACATGAGAGGTAAATTCCTCTCCAAGGCCATCTGTTTCTAAAGTGGTCTTCAAATTATTATCTAGGATTTGTGATAGATCAATTATCGTATCAGATTTTATTTCCTCTAATAATTTATGGCAATTTATATATGTTTTGTTGTATTTTTTGGCCTCAGGAAACGTAAGGCTTTCCAGTCCTATTCTCTTCCATTTCATCCTTACTTTCCTCCTATCCTATTGAGCCTTCAAGTTCTATATTAATCAAGTTATTTAATTCTACTGCATATTCTAATGGAAGCTCCTTAGTAATAGGTTCAACAAAACCTCTTACTATCATCGCTTTAGCTTCTTCTTCACTTATTCCTCTACTCATAAGGTAGAATATGGCTTCATCACTTATTCTTCCTATCTTTGCCTCATGACCGATATCTATATTATCGTTGTTTAATTCTATTATTGGTAGTGTATCGGATTTTGATATATTGTCCAACATCAAGGATTCACAAGATACAGTTGATTTACAGTGATGGGCTCCGGGGGCTACTTTCAACAATCCTCTATAGAAAGCATGTCCTCCATCTTTTGATATGGATTTGGAATTGACAGTTGAAGTAGTATATGGAGCAGCATGAATTACCTTGGTACCCGTATCAAGATATTGACCTGAGGCTGCAAAGGTAATACCGGTAAATTCGGATTTTGCCCCTTGACCTCTAAGAATGCTCATTGGATATAGCATGGAAACCTTAGAACCAAAAGATCCTGATACCCATTCTATAGAACCATTTTTATCTACAAGGGCTCTCTTTGTATTAAGGTTGTACATATTTCTAGACCAATTTTCAATTGTTGAATATCGAAGTCTGGAATTTTCCTTTACGAATAGTTCCACGCAGCCTGCATGTAGGTTATTTACCTTGTATTTTGGTGCTGAACAGCCTTCTATGAAGTGAAGCATTGAATCTTCCTCTACAATAATCAAAGTATGTTCGAATTGACCTGCACCTGGTGCATTCATCCTAAAGTAGGATTGGAGTGGAATGTCAACATTAACACCCTTAGGTACATAAACAAAGGAACCTCCTGACCAGACTGCACCATGAAGAGCTGCAAATTTATGGTCTGTTGGAGGTACTAACTTCATAAAGTATTCTTTGACTAAATCTTCATAGTCCCTTAAAGCTGTTTCCATATCCGTATAGATTACACCTTGATCCACTAATTCCTGTCTTATATTATGATAGACTACCTCTGAATCATATTGAGCACCTACCCCAGCTAAGGATTCTCTCTCAGCCTGAGGAAGTCCAAGTCTTTCAAAGGTATTTTTAATATCCTCGGGAACATCCTCCCAGCTATTTTTCATTTCCGTATTTGGTCTTATATATGCAATGATTTCATCTACATCTAAGTCGGATAATTCTGCTCCCCATTTAGGAATGGGTTTACTATTGTATATTTCCAAGGATTTCAACCTAAAATCTGTCATCCATTGAGGTTCGTTTTTCTCCCTAGATATTTCAATTATTATCTCTGGTGTTAGACCTTTTGCAGTCTTAAAGCTATAATTAACTTCATCTTTAATGTCATAAATTCCTCTATCTACGTCTTCTATATATGTTTTCTTTTTTTCCATTTTTTCACCTCTACTTCCCAGAGAATTCAGCTTTTAGGCCTTCATATCCATATTTATCGATTTCTTCAGCCAGCTCAAGGCCTCCGGATTTTACGATTTTACCTTCTAAAAGAATGTGGACAAAATCTGGTTTTAAATATTCCAACAGTTTATTATAGTGGGTTATAACAAGAATAGAGTGATTTTCATTATGAAGCTTATTTACTCCTTCTGCAACGATTCTTATGGCATCTACATCCAGGCCTGAATCCGTTTCATCTAATATAGCTAACTTTGGCTCAAGTATAGACATTTGAAGGATTTCGTTTTTCTTCTTTTCCCCTCCGGAAAATCCTAAGTTTAAATATCTAGATGCATATTCATCCTTCATCTCCAATTCATCCATTTTGGACTTTAATAGTTTTTTGAAGGGAATAAGCTTTTGCTGCTCACCTGATACTGCAGTCTTTGATGTTCTTAAGAATTCCTCCACAGTAACTCCAGGGATCTCCTCAGGATACTGGAAGGATAGAAATATGCCTTTTTTAGCCCTCTTATCAGGGCCTAAGTCTTTGATTTCCTCACCTTCAAATAGGATTTTTCCATCTGTTATTTCATATCTAGGGTGCCCCATAAGGGTATATGCTAAGGTAGATTTACCGCTACCATTAGGTCCCATGATAATATGGATTTCACCTGGGTTTATCTCCAGGTTGATGCCCTTTAGAATCTCTTGATCATCTATATTTACTTTTAATTTATTTATATCTAATAGTTTTTTA
>CAZPZN010000003.1:0-10905 GCA_964590735.1 uncultured Tissierella sp. | reverse complement strand
AAAAATCAATCCTACAATTTTACTAGGGATTAAAATTTAATTTAAATATGTACTCTACCCAGTTATCCTGTAGTAGTGGCACTAGCCCATTGATGTAAATACTTAAAAAATACTTTTAAAAAACTATTTACAAATCAAAGTTAAGGTGCTATAGTATATTAAAATGAATTAGCGTAGTAAAGTGATGATGAGAAAGAGTAAATGTATTATTATTTTTTAGAGAGTGCATGACTGGTGAAAATGCATGAATAATATATATTGAACACATCTCTGAACCATGAGGCGAAACCCCTGGAGGAAGTAGTCGATTCGGGTGCACCCGTTATAGTGCTAGGGTATGATAGTACCTAAAGAGATTGATTCCGTAAGGTATCAATGAATAGAGGTGGAACCACGTGATTAATACTCTCGTCCTCTGGCAAGTAGCCAGATGACGGGAGTTTTTTTATGACCTAACCCGATTTGAGGTGATTTTCCGCAAATCGATGGTAGGTCAAACGCAACAAGCACCAATTTTATGTGAGTGAAACGAACGAATAAAATTGAGTTGCGAGACTGCGATTATGAGGAGGAATAAAAATGAAAAATGTAAAGCTAGTAAATAAAAACAATAATTTAGTAAAATTGGTATTAATAATATTGGCCCTTGGACTAATGGCTTCCATGTCTGGATGTACTTCTAAAAATGTTGAAGCATCAACGGGACAGAACAGACTAGAGAAAATAAAAGAACGCGGATATATAGAGGTTACTATGGAACCATATTTTGCACCATATGAATTCATTGATCCATCCAAGGAAGGCCAAGACCAATATGTAGGAGCAGATGTAGAATTTGCAAAAGTAATAGCAGAAAAACTTGGAGTTGAACTTAGAATAGTTCCTCTAGAATTCTCAGCAGTACTTAGCAGCATCACAGAAGGTAAATATGACTTAGGAATTTCAGCTTTAGCTTATACTCCAGCAAGGGTAGAAGCAATGAATATGTCAAATGGCTACTTCTTCTCAGAGAATAGCCCTGGATATGGTCTATTAATTAGAAAAGCCGACCAAGATAATATTAAGAACCCTGAAGATGTAGCTGATAAAACTATAGTTGCACAAAGTGGTTCTCTACAAGAATTGTTTGTAAATCAACAGGTTCCAAAGTATAAGGAATTCAAAAGAGTATCATCAACTACTGATGGGTTTTTAATGGTAGAAGAGGGAAAGGCAGATGCATGTGCAGTTTCTTTAGGAATGGCAGAGCTTTATATAGATGCTAATACTAATGCAGGCTTAATGGTAGTTGAAGATTTCGAATTCCAAGTAGACAAAGAAACCCAAGGAGTTAGAGTAGGAATCCAAAAGGGCGAAGATGAACTTACAGCAGAGATAAATGAAATAATAAAGGAAATGTTAGAAGATGGCAGTTTCGAAGTATGGTATAAGGAATACACAGAATATGCAAAGAGTTTGGGTTTATAAGGGGATAAACCCCTTTGCGATGGTGTGAAGTAATTGCTATGCTATTACTGCTGATATCTAAAGGGGATAAACCCCTTGCGATGGTGTGCAGTAATTAACTAACCAGGGTATTCAATATTTAGTAAGGATGGAGATAGTATGATTGAAACAGTAATACAACTTTGGCAGAAATATGATTATGTATATATAAACGGTCTATTGGGTACCCTTTGGCTTTCAGCTATAACCGTCTTAGCAGCTACCTTGATAGGAACTGTAATAGCTATCATGAGGTTATCAAAAATATCTGTACTTGATTGGATAACCCGGATTTATATCGGATTATTAAGGGGGACTCCGATTTTACTGCAACTATATTTTTTCTGGCTTGTTCTACCAAAGCTAGTACCCTTTCAAATGTCGGATACGGCCTCTATAATAGTAGCTCTTATAGTAAATGCAAGCTCCTATATAGCTGAAGTAATAAGAGCAGGAATTCAAGCAGTAGATAAAGGCCAGGTTGAGGCTGCTAAAAGCCTTGGAATGACCTCTACAAACACTATGAGGAAAATAGTACTTCCCCAAGCTGTTAAGAATATCCTTCCTGCCTTAGGAAATGAATACATAACTATGGTTAAACAAACCTCATTAGCTTCAGTATTTTTTGTGCAAGAATTGATGACATCATATAGAACAGTTCAATCTGCCACCTTTTTAGCTGTTCCATCCCTGGTAATAGTAGGGGCTATTTATCTTGTTGTAACAGCAATACTTAGCAAAGGACTTGAGATCTTTGAAAGGAGATTACAGAAGAATGAATAATAAAGAAATAATAAGAGTGGAGAGTCTTTATAAATCCTTTGGGGACCTTCAAGTTCTAAAGAATATTAATGAGAGGATTTATGATGGAGAGGTGGTTTCTATCATTGGGCCTTCGGGAAGTGGTAAGTCTACCTTTTTAAGATGCTTGAATCTCTTGGAGATGCCCACTTCAGGTAAAGTGTTTTTTGAAGGAGTTAACCTTACAGATAAAAAGATAAATGTAGCAAAACATAGGCAAAGAATAGGAATGGTATTTCAACTTTTTAATGTATTCCCACATTTAACTGTGATGGAGAATATTACCCTGGCTCCTACTCTAGAAAAAAGAATACCAAGACATGAAGCAGAAAAAATGGCTATAGACCTATTGGCTAGGGTAGGACTGGGAGATAAAAAGGATGAATATCCCACTAAACTATCAGGTGGACAGAAACAGAGACTGGCAATAATTAGAGCAATGGCAATGGAGCCGGAAGTTATGCTCTTTGATGAACCAACCAGTGCCTTGGATCCGGAAATGGTCAAGGAAGTTCTTGAAGTAATAAAGGATTTAACTAAAAGTGGTATGACTATAGTTATTGTTACTCATGAGATGGGCTTTGCAAAGGAAGTAAGTAACAGGGTCTTATTTATGGATGATGGTAATATCCAAGAACAGGGAAGCCCTGATGAGATCTTTAATAATCCAAAGAATCCAAGAACTATAGAGTTTTTAAGCAAGGTATTATAACCAGGTGAAGCTTAAATCAGGTGTGAAGTAATTGCAATGCAATTTATTTGATACTTAGATATTTATGGAGGTATTTATGACGGAATTAGGATTTATAGATAAATTTATTGAGGAAAAGAAGGACTTTTTCATTAATCTATCTTCGAGCATATGGGAATTTGCAGAGCTTCCATATGAAGAAATTAAATCATCAAAATTATTGATGAAGGTTTTAGAAGATGAAGGCTTCGAAGTAATAGAAGGAGTAGCAGAGATTCCTACTGCCTTTACTGCATCTTTTGGGGAGGGGAAACCAGTATTTGGTTTTTTGGGCGAATATGATGCTTTAGATACCTTAAGTCAAGAGTCATCCTGTGCTGTGAAGAAACCTATTATAGAAGGTGATCCAGGACATGGATGTGGCCATAATCTACTTGGAGTAGGATCCCTGGCAGCAACCATAGCTGTAAAGGAATATTTAATTGAAAATAATTTACCTGGAACTGTAATGTATTTTGGATGTCCAGGTGAAGAAGGGGCAGGCTCAAAGCAATTTATGGCGCGTAGCGGGGTCTTTGATGGTGTTGACTTTGTTTATACCTGGCATCCATCCACAATAAATGAAGTACAATCTACTAGATGCGTTTCCATAATGGGTGCTAACTTTAAATTTAAGGGAATTTCCTCCCATGCAGGTGGGTCGCCTTGGTTAGGAAGAAGTGCCTTAGATGCAGCAGAGCTTATGAGTGTTGGATGCAATTATTTAAGAGAGCATATGTATGACCAGGAAAGGATTCATTATGCATATTCGAATTCCGGAGGACTAGCACCTAATGTGGTCCAGGATTATTCCAGTGTAAAATATGAAGTTCGATCACCAAAGGTCAATGACTTAAAGAAGCTATTTGAAAGAGTAGTGAAAGTAGCAAATGGAGCTGCCATGATGACTGAGACCTTTGTGGACTATGAAATTACCATGGCATTTTCCGACTATATAAGCAATAGTCAATTGGCTCCTATAGCAGATCAAGCTTTAAGGGAAGTTGGGGCTCCAAAGTGGGATGAGTCCGACTATAGATTAGCTAAGGAATATTTGAATACTTTTAATGGAGACACATTGGAAAGCATTAAGTCCTCAATAGCTAATCTCTATGGAGAAGAGAAAGTAGAAGAGAAACTAAATAAACCATTAGATGATGAAATCCACCCTTATGATTATAGGAACAAAACCTATCTAAGCGGATCAACGGATGTAGGTGACGTATCCTATACTATCCCAACTCTTAATTTTCATATAGCAAGCCAGTGCTTAGGAAATGTAGGACACACATGGCAGCTAACAGGCCAGTCTAATAGCTCAATAGGTAATAAGGGTATGTTGACTGCAGCCAAGGCCATGGCTCTTGCAGCCATTAGAACTATGGGTAAAGCTGATGTTATCCAGAAAGCCAAGGAAGAAGTTCTCAAACAAAACGGCGGAAAATATACTTGTCCCCTACCAAATTCAGTAAAGCCGCCTATAGGCAGATATTAAAAAATGATGACTAGGACCTAGTCATCATTTTTTATCTATTACTTGCTATTTATACTAGCTCAGGATAAGTCTTAAATTTCCTTATCCATAAATACCTTGAAATTATCAAATATACTTTTCTTGCCCTTTCTAATAGCATCTGCAGTTGCATTCTTAATAGAGTTATAGATAGCGTCTACTATTTTCTTGGAGTTATCTGAAATCAAAGATCCTAGAAGGCTACAAGCCTGAATAGTGGCAGACTTTCCAATAGTTCGATTATCCACCTTAGTTATAGAGCCTAAATATCTTTGGGTTATTAGACCAACTCTTAGCATCAAAAGTGCATTGATACTTCCCTCCATTAGGGAATCCACTATAAAGGTAGCTGCGAAGCTTACTCCTGGTACAATACTACCCACTGAACCTCCGAATAGAGAGGATATAACTGGCTCAAGTTGTTCGCTTAAAAGATCTAAATCATCTATTTGTCTTGATAAAAGGACTGTTCCAAATACATTGGAATATAGTTTTGTTAAATCGCTAATAGCAGGTCTTTGATTATAAAGCATAGCTATTTGCCAAACTAATCTTGTAGCCGATACAAATACGAAAATGCTATCTAGAGATCCATTTTGGGAAACAGCCGTAGTTATGAAAACTGCAGAGGCTTCCTTCCTAATCATTTTAATACTTTCCTGATTTAGTAGTTCTAAAGCTTCCTCTACTTGAGCTATTTCTTCCAAGTCAGGGTTCCAGATAAAATTATTGTTTTTCAAATATTTATTCTTTACTAATCTTTTCCTTAATTTTCCTATATAGATTGTATAGGCTTCCTCATCATTAACATCAGGGATTATTAGAGGCTTATCTAAGGAAACAATAATTCCCACTACTGATAAAATCCCAAAAATGAAAAGCAAGATAAAGAATAAGAGTAATACCTGACCTAATACAGGATTAACTGCAGTAGCGGTTTGAACTAGCTGGGATGCTTGATTAATCATTATAATGGCAAAGGAAACTAAAAATATACTTGCAACAGTTATTACAAGGGTCTTATATGGTTTCTTATCTAAAGAAGTAGCTTTATCCATAATCTTCTCCTTTTAAAATTGATATATGCAAGATTACATATTCTGTTAATATAAAATATTATACCACAATTTCTATGGATACAAAATTAGAAGTAAACAGAAAGCTTTTGTTAATATAAAGTTCATAATGTGCGGGTAAAATATTTCAATGAGTAAAGATAAAGGCCGTATAAAAATTATCTTTTGAAAATTTCTATTGACATCCATATGAAAATAGTTTAACATTAACTATTGCAGAAAAATTAGTTTAGCGGTAAAGTGTTGGAGGTAATATATGTTTGAAACAGACGTAGCAATGCAGCTTAAGGAGATTCATACTAGGCTTGCCCAAATTATGCAACAAAAGGTAAATGAATATGACCTGAGAATTGGCCTAGTTCACCTAACAATGTTAGTAAAGAGATATCCTGAAAAGAACCAAAAGGAACTGGCTAAGGAGATGAAATTTACGGAAAGCGCCATGAGCCACTCGGTTAAGAGACTTATCCAGGAAGACATCCTAGAACAAATACCCCTTGAATCTGATATGAGGTATAACCGGTTACAAGTCACTAAAAAAGGGGAAAATTTTATCAAGGATTATGAAAGTTATGTATTTAATGTATATAAAGATATCTTCGTAGGATTTAATGATGTTGAATTAGATGAACTTGATAAATATTTAAAAAGGATCAATATAAATCTTGAAAAGATTAATAACGACATACAAGGAGGGATAAATTGAGAAAGTTATTACCATTAATGAAAAAGTATATGGTATTTGCCATATTAAGTCCGATTTTTATGATTATAGAAGTATTAGGAGATGTAATTATTCCTTATCTTATGGCAGGAATAGTAGATGTGGGTATTGCAAATCAAGACATAAACTATATTGTAAAAACAGGTATTATGATGATTGTAGTTGCACTTGTGGCTATGTCATTAGGGGTTTCCAGCTCATTTTTTGGAGCAAGTGCAGGTTATGGGTTTGCTGCTGAAATAAGACAAAAGGTATTTGAAAAAGTACAAGGCTTCTCCTTTGCTAATCTAGATACTTTTACTGTTTCATCACTTATTACACGACTTACAAATGACTGCAACACTATAGGACAGGTTACTATGATGAGTTTAAGAATGGCCATAAGAGCTCCATTTATGATGATATTTGCTTTATTTATGGCATTTAGAGTAAATGCATCTTTAGCCAAGGTCTTTTTAATTTCATTGCCTGTTTTAGCAATAGCAATAACTATTACCTTAAGCAAGGCAAGACCACTTTTCCTTAAATTGCAAACTCATGTAGACAAGGTAAATGGAGTGATTCAAGAAAATTTGACTAATATGAGAGTCGTTAAGTCCTTCAATAGACAGGATTTTGAGGAGAAAAAATTCGAAGTAAAAAATGATGACCTTATGAATACAGCTTTAAAAGCTATTTCATATATTATATTTTTGATGCCAGTTTTTAACTTGATTGTTTATGCTACTATAATTGCTATATTATGGTTTGGAGGAAAACAAATCACATTAGGCAGTATGAGTGGGGGAGCTTTAATTTCCTTCGTAACATATGTTACACAGGTTCTTATGTCATTGATGATGATTTCTATGTATTTTATGAACCTATTACGTGGTTCAGCTTCTGTATCGAGAGTTTTAGAGGTTGTTAATACTGAAACTGAAATAAAGGAGATATCTAATCCTATTAATGAGATGAAGGATGGTACAATATCCTTTGAAAATGTGAGCTTTAGATATCCAAGTAGTACAGAATATACTCTTAATAATATTAATTTCAACATTAAATCTGGTGAGACTTTAGGAATTATAGGTTCAACAGGTTCATCAAAGTCTACCTTGGTTCAACTGATACCTAGACTTTATGATGTGTCAGAAGGTTCTGTAAAGGTAGGAGGAGTAGATGTAAGAGATTATAATATCGAACTTCTACGTGATAAGGTAGCTTTTGTATTACAGAAGAATACTTTGTTTTCTGGCACATTAAGAAGTAATATGAAGTGGGGAAATGAAGATGCTACTGATGAAGAGATTATACAAGCTTTAAAGCACGCTCAGGCCTGGGAATTTGTATCTACCTATGATGATGGATTAGACCATGTTGTTGAGCAGAATGGAGATAATTACTCCGGTGGACAAAAGCAAAGACTGTCTATTGCACGAGCATTAATGAAATCACCTAAAGCCATTATATTGGATGACTCTACTAGTGCTGTAGATATGACAACAGATGCAAAGATTCAAAGGGCATTTAAACAAGATCTTCCAGATGTAACTACTATAATAATAGCTCAGAGAATTTCATCAATACAACATGCAGATAGGATAATTGTTATACATGAAGGAAGTGTTGAATCTATAGGTTCTCACGAAGAATTGATGGAAATATCTCCAATCTACACGGAAATATATGAATCACAGCAGAAAGGAGTGATTGGGGAATGATGCATGGTGCAAAAGGCAAGGCTGGATTTAGACCAAAAGACCCAAAAAAGACCCTCCTAAGGTTGTTTAGTTACTATAAGTTTTATAAAGCCCTATTTGCTTTGGGGATATTATCCATAATTTTTGCAACTTTAGCGGAAGTAGCCACCAATGGAATGCTAAGTCCTATTATAGATGTGTTTGTTACAGGTGGATCGGCTAATGATGCTGTTAGATTTATACTAATAATGGCAGGATTTGTTTTAATATCTAGCTTAGGACAATATATGGGTAACAGAACTATGGCGGGTTTAGCTCAGAAAATAATCCATAAAATCCGTGAAGAAATGTTCGCACATATGGAAAAACTACCAATTTCCTATTTTGATACCCATTCTCATGGAGAACTTATGTCAACTTTTACAAATGATGTTGATATGTTGAATCAGTCATTGGAGCAATCAGTATCTCAGATAATAATATCTATAGTAACTATAATCGCTACATTTATTATGATGATAATTATTAGTCCGATTCTTACCCTTGTGGTAGCTATAATGCTTGTATTGATGTTTTTCATAATTAAATTCATTGGTTCAAAATCAGCAAATTATTTTAGAAATCAGCAGCTTAGACTTGCTGATATGAATGGATATATTGAAGAAATGATATCAGGACAAAAGGTTGTAAAGGTATTTAACTATGAAGATAGAGCAATTGAGGATTTTAGAAATAGAAATGATGAGCTTAGAAAATCAGCATCTAAAGCATCCACCTTTGGTGTAATGCTTATGCCAATAATGGGAAATTTAACTTTTATCCTATATTCTGTAATAGCTATACTAGGATCACTATTGGTTATAAGGAACATTCTTAGTGTTGGTAATATTGCTGCCTTTTTACAATTTACAAGAACTATTTCAAGACCTATTACTATGGTATCTAATCAACTTAATACTTTGTTTGCAGCCCTAGCTGGTGCAGAGAGAATTTTCAATATCCTAGATGAGGAAGTTGAAATGGATCAAGGTGATGTAAGACTTGAAAGAGATTGTAATGGAGAAGGAAACCATTGTTGGAAAGTTCCAAATAAAGATGGGAGCTTTGACTATGTTCCAGTTAATGGATTTATTACATTTAAGGAAGTAGATTTTGGATATGTGCCAGGTAAGCAGGTATTAAATAACATCAATCTTTATGCAAAACCTGGCCAAAAAATAGCCTTTGTAGGCTCTACTGGAGCAGGGAAAACAACTATTACCAATCTTATAAATCGATTCTATGAAATAAATGATGGTTCAATACTTTACGATGGAGTGGATATTAGCAGGATAAATAAGTTTGATTTAAGAAGTACTATGAGTATCGTACTTCAAGATGTTCACCTATTTGAAGGAACAGTTGCAGATAATATCAGATATGGTAGACTTGATGCAACTAATGAAGAGGTGAAAGAAGCAGCAAAGCTTGCAAATGCTCACTACTTTATTAAGCATCTACCTCAAGGCTATGATACTATGCTTATAACAGATGGTCAGAACCTTTCACAGGGTGAAAGACAACTTCTTTCTATTGCAAGAGCAGCTATAGCCGACCCTGAGATTCTAATATTGGATGAAGCCACATCCTCTGTGGATACAAGAACAGAGAAGCTTATAGCTGAGGGAATGGATAAGCTTATGCATGGAAGAACAACCTTTGTAATAGCCCACAGACTTTCTACAGTTCGTGATTCCAATGCAATCATGGTACTAGAAAATGGTAAGATAATTGAACGTGGTGACCATGATGAACTTATGGCACATAAGGGACGTTATTTTGCACTAAACGCTGGAACAATTGAATTAGATTAATATATAAAGTACAGGAGTTTTGTCCGCAAAATGACAAGATTATTCACAAATAATAACAAAGACTAGGGTAGATATATAAATATTTCCACTCTAGTCTTTCTTATTACATTGCATTATTGTTCAAGTTGATTAACTTACTTTTTTTGAGTATAATAAAATGATATATATTCACATGATAATTTAGGCAATAAGTGGTGAAGAAAGGAAAATTATAATATGGTTAAAAAACATGAAGTAATAGAAATTAAGATAGAAAATATGGAGTTTCCTAATAAGGGAAGAGCAACCTATGAAGGAGAAACAATCAGATTTAAGGGTGGAATCCAAGGGCAAAAGGTAAAAGCTAGAACAACAAAATGGAAAAAGGGAATAATGGAAGCTAAAATCCTTGAGGTGCTAGAAAAGTCTCCTATGGAAACTGAAAAAGGCTGTCTCCACTATGGAGTATGCGGAGGGTGTTCTTATCAGACCTTATCCTATGAAAATGAACTTAAACTGAAAGAAAATCAAGTAAGAGGTCTATTTGAGAAGGAAGACTTGGATATTAATTTACTCGGAATCGAGCCTAGTCCTCTGGTTAGGGGATATAGAAATAAGATGGAATATACCTTTGGAGATGAAGAAAAGGATGGTCCCTTAGCCCTTGGACTTCATATGAAGGGAAGATTTTACGAAGTTGTAAATACAAATGACTGCAATATAGTAAATCCTGATTTTACCATTATTAGAGAGGGTGTTAGAGAATATTTCGCAAGTAAAGAAATCCCATTCTATAATGTTAGAAGACATGAGGGAGTCCTAAGACATCTTGTCATCAGAAGAGCAGCATCCACTGGAGAAATACTAATAAATCTAGTAACATCTAGTGGCTACAAGGAAGCAGACCCATCTATATATAATGAAGAATTTGTAGAAATTCTCAACAAGCTAGAATTAGAAGGTAATATAAAAGCAATACTTCATACCATAAATGATGGCTTAGGAGATGTTGTTAAATCAGATGAACTGAAGCTATTATACGGAAGAGACTATATTATGGAA
>CAZPZN010000002.1:0-49930 GCA_964590735.1 uncultured Tissierella sp. | reverse complement strand
TACCTATTGTTTTGGACTTGGCAGGGGACTCTACTATTACTAAATTCTTTGCCAATTTTACACCTCCAAAGCTCTAGCAGATTGTAAACACTCTACCAGAAAGCTCTTTTATCATTCCTTTTAATTCTAATCCTGTTAATATACTCATGACAGTTGAAATGTCTATACCTGTTTTTATCACAATATTATCCGAATGTACAGGACCTTCTATTATTATTTTCATTATCTTCTCTTCATCTATACTTAAATCTGAAAAATCAAATCCAGATTTTTTTCTTTCTTGACATATGATTTGTAGCTCATAGATTTCCTCTATAATATCATCTATATCTAATAGGGGTCTGGCGCCATCCTTTATAAGCTTATTAGTTCCTCCACTATAGATGCTATTTATATTTCCAGGGACAGCAAAGATATCCTTTCCCTGTTCTAAGCCATGGTGTGCAGTAATGAGTGAACCAGATTTTTCTTTTGCTTCAATTACGATTATGCCCAAGGAAAGTCCAGATATAATCCTATTCCTTTGAGGAAAGTTGTAAGGAAAGGGTTCTGTACCTAAAGGATATTCAGAAAAAATACATCCATTATTAGCCAACTCATTATAGAGTTTGTGATTATTCTTAGGGTATATTATATCCAAGCCATTACCTAATACTCCAATGGTTCTTCCTCCAGATTCTAGAGCCATCTTATGAGCGTATGTATCTATACCAGTAGCTAGGCCACTAACTATGGTTATACCCATTTCAGATAATTCTCTAGTAAATCTTTCACAGGCCCACTTCCCATAAGCCGTAGCTTTTCTTGAACCTACTATACCAATGGAAAGCTTATCCTCTGATTTAAGTTTACCTCTATAATAGAGAATAGCTGGCCTATCCGGTATATTATAAAGGCTTTCAGGATAATCCTCGTCTAAAGTTGTTAATACATTTATATTATTTTTCTCAATCTTTATTAATAAATTATTTAGATAATCTAAATTTCTATACTTCAAAATCCTATTTAGCTGTTCATCCTTAAATTTCTTAGAATTTCTTAGTATCCTTTGGTCTAAGTTCCAAATTATGCTTAGGTCTTCTAACCAAGATTTTAGGTCCTCTATCCTTTTGCTAGTCATTCCTAAATGATTCAGCCATATAATAACATCTCTTTCAGACACCATTTTATTACCCCCAATATTTATTATCAAGTGTTCTATATCTTATCGCTTCTAGAATATGCTTGTCTTCAATATTATCTTTAGTGTCTAAATCAGCTATCGTTCTAGCTACTTTTAATAATTTATTATGAGTTCTTGCAGAAAATTTATACTTCAAAAATGCCGTCTTTAAAATATTTTCACTGCTTTTACTTAATTTACAATATTTTTTAATATCCTTGTTGGTCATCTGTGAATTGTTATAAATATTATCATTTTTATATCTTTCAAGTTGAATTGTTCGAGCACTTTTTACTCTTTTTCTTATTAAACTGGATGATTCCACTTTGGATTCATCCTTAAGGTCTTTGTATTCAACTGGCATCACATCTATATGTATGTCGATTCTATCCAATAGGGGGTTACTTATCTTACCTAGATATCTATCAATATTTCCCTGGCTGCATGTGCAATTATGTATAGGATCCCCATAATAGCCACAAGGACATGGATTCATACTGGCTACAAACATAAATTTAGCAGGATAGGATAAAGATCTATTAATTCTTGATATATGAACAGCTCCATCTTCCAAGGGCTGTCTAAGTACTTCCAATACAGTTTTAGGGAATTCAGGTAATTCATCTAGAAATAATACACCATTGTGAGCTAGAGAAACTTCTCCAGGTTTGGGAATTCTTCCACCACCAATTATAGAAATCTGTGATGACGTATGATGAGGAGACCTAAAAGGCCTTTCAGTAATAAGTGTTTTTGAATTGAGCATTCCTGAAACGCTATATATCTTAGTAACTTCTATTGCCTCTTCGAATGACAATTTAGGAAGTATAGTAGGTAATCTCCTAGCTGCCATAGTCTTCCCTGAGCCTGGAGGTCCAATTACCAGTAAGTTGTGATTGCCAGCAGCAGCCACCTCTAGTGCTCTCTTGAGTCCTTCTTGACCCTTTATATCTGAAAAATCCATAGAGAAATTAAAATCATTCTCTTCAAATTCTATATTCTCATTTATATATGAATCTATTATTAATTCACCATTTAAATAATCAATTACTTCGTTTAGATTTTTTACAGGTATTATTTCCATATCAGAAATAATTCCACATTCTTCTCTATTGTCAAAGGGAATTATACACCTTTTAATACTATGTTCACGCATAGAAATAACCATAGGTAGAGCTCCGTCTATAGCACTTACTTTTCCATCAAGGGAAAGTTCTCCAATAAAAACCAGTTCTGAACTATTCTTTAGGTTCACTAGACCATCTGCTGATAAAATCCCTATGGCAATGGATAAATCCATTTGGGATCCTTCCTTTTTTAAATTAGCAGGAGCCAGATTTATAGTTATACGATTTAAGGGAAATTCATAACCACTGTTCTTAATTGCTGTTCGTACCCTTTCCTTGGATTCCTTAATGGCAATATCAGGCAAGCCAACTATATTAAATACAGGTAAGCCCCGTGATAAATCAGCCTCTACCTCTACTACGTGTCCTTCTAAGCCTTGTAATACGCAAGTTTTAAGTTTAGAATACATAATATCCCCCTTATTAAATTAATTGCCTGGGTAATAAGCAAAATCCACAGATTTACTCTATTTAAATACAAAAAGCATTAATTAAATGGTTGATTTTAATATCCTTCTGAAAATAAACTTCTATAATGTCGTATCTAAGCTGTAAATTTCCTAAATTCTTATATTTAACATAAACCATTGAGCTATAGACAATCTTCTTCTGTTTCCTTGCATCTACGGCTTCAAAGGCATAGCCATAAGAAGTGGAAGTTCTAGTTTTTACCTCTATAAAAACCAATATATCCTTGTCCATAGCGATTATATCTATTTCACCAATTTTGTTTCTATAGTTATTTTCTAATATAGAATATCCCTTTGAGTGCAAGTAATCTCGAACTAGCTCTTCACCAGTTCTTCCTTTAACAACATTACTTACCATATTTCTTACCACCAAAGTATTTTTTTAAAAACGTATTCCTGTGAAACTCGGTTATTCCAAGCTCGTCTATGGCTTCATAGTGAGCCTTTGTTCCATATCCCTTGTGTCTCTCAATACTATATCCTGGGAATTGCCTTCCCCATTCTATACATAGCCTGTCCCTAATTACCTTAGCAACGATAGATGCACATGCAATACCATGTGACCTGTCATCACCCTTAATTATACCCTCTTGTGGGATATCTAAATATACTTTTTCTGCATCGATTAATAGATAATCTGCTATCAATTTATTTCCATTCTTATCTTTTAAATTTTCTATAGATTGTTTCATAGCCAACCTTGCAGCCTCTTTAATATTTATCTTATCTATTATAGATGGGTTGACTCTTCCTATTCCATATCCAATACAATTTTCTAATATTATTTCAAATAAACTTTCTCTTTTCTTTTCACTTAGCTTCTTTGAATCCTTAACTCCAACTATGGAAAGACCTTCTGGCATAATTATTGAACAAGCAACTACATCACCAAAAAGACATCCTCTGCCAACTTCATCTATACAAGCTATATTTTTATAACCATTATTATGAAGTTCGCTCTCTAATTGCAGCATATTATCACCTATCCTCTGGTAATTCCAAGCTAATATTTCCTATAATACCTTTTCTAAATTCATCTAATATTATATTACTGATCTTGGTATAATCTATTTCTCCACCACGAAGAATACACCCACGCCTTTCTCCTATGGCTTCCATAACCTCTAAAGGCAATTTTTCATTAATATCTATATTATATCTCTTAATTAATAAGTTTCCAGAATTTTTCAATAGAACTTCTATTAATTTTAAGGCTAGTGTTTCCCTATCTAGTATCTCATCCTTTATAGCCCCTGTAAATGCAAGATTAAGTCCTACGATTTCCTCTTCAAACTTGGGCCATAGTATACCTGGAGTATCCAGTAACTCCAAAATACCCCTTATCTTTATCCACTGATTTGTTCTAGTAATGCCAGGACGATTTCCCGTTTTAGCTCCTTTTCTACCAGACAATGTATTTATTAAGGTCGATTTGCCTACGTTTGGGACCCCTATAATCATGGCTCTAATTGGTCTACTAAGGACTCCTCTTTTTTCATAGGATTGCCTTTTTTCTAAGGTAACTTCATTCGCAAGACTAAGAAGCTTATCAACTCCTTTACCACTTAAGGAATCAAATAATATGGATGGTATACCCTTATTATTATAGTATTCTTGCCATAATTTATTTGCATTTGTATCCGCTAAATCCGATTTGTTTAATATTATAAGCCTTGGTTTATTTCCAACTATGCCATCTATAATAGGATTTTGACTGCTATATGGAATTCTAGCATCTATAAGCTCAAAAACCACATCAACTAAGGATAAGTTTTTTTCTATGGATTCTCTTGTCTTCTTCATATGACCTGGATACCAGTTTATATTCATACTCATTTAATCACCGCCTTAATTATACAGTCTTAGCTGAAATCTGTAGACTGCTACACCGCAGTATAATGCATCAAATCTATAGTTCCTTTCAGTCACATAGATTTGGCATCACTTGCGATGACTTACCAACAACTCACTACGTTCGTTGGGTCAAGTCAACTTCCTACAGATTTGGCTTGACTGCATCTAACCTACTAGTTATTGTACCCATTTTTAGAAAAATACTTAACAATAGGGCTTAGGTCATTAAAAAATGGGACTTTTCAGTCCCATTAATAAAATCTTCTCTCTTTAACTTTTGCAGCTTTACCTTGTCTGTCTCTTAAGTAGTATAGCTTAGCTCTTCTAACTTTACCCTTTCTAGTTACAACAAGTTTTTCTATTCTTGGGGAATGAATAGGGAATGTTCTTTCTACACCTACACCATATGATAATCTTCTTACAGTGAAAGTCTTTCTAGCTCCACCACCTTGAATCTTTATAACTGTTCCTTCATAAACCTGAATTCTCTCACGAGTTCCTTCAACTACTTTGTAGTGAACTTGAACAGTATCTCCTACGTTAAAAGCAGGCATATCATCCCTTAATTGTTCATCTTCGATCATTTTAATAATATCCATTAGTTTTTCCTCCCTTCTCTAGACGTTCTTGGCACTTAGCAGAGGACCGCCCTTATTACATACTTACGTATTATAGCACAATAAATTTGCATTTACAATTACTTATTTAAGCCCTTCTCATCGATTTCCAACAAGTCAGGACGCTTAGCTTTTGTTACCTTTAATGCTTGCTCTTTTCTCCAGCTATGGATCTTTTCATGGTTCCCACTTAGTAATATATCTGGCACTTCAATACCCATAAATTCTCGTGGCCTTGTATATTGAGGATGCTCTAGTAAACCATCATAGTGCGATTCCTCCATAAAAGAAGCCTCGCTAGACAATACACCAGGTATTAATCGAGAGATACAATCTATAAGTACCATTGCTGGAATTTCTCCACCTGTTAAAACATAGTCACCTATGGATATCTCTTCATCTACGAAGTTATCAATAATCCTATTATCTATCCCTTCATAATGACCACATAGTAGGATTAAATGTTCTTCTTTAGCTAATAAATTAGCTATGTTTTGATTTAATACCTTACCTTGGGGTGAAAGATAGATAATTCTAGAATTATCTTTCTTCAAAGAATTTATTGCATCATAGATGGGTTCTGGCTTCATTACCATACCAGGTCCACCACCAAATGGGTAATCATCAACTTTTTTATGCTTATTTTTTGAAAAATCCCTTATATTTGTGGTATCAATACTTATTTTGTCTTCTTCAATAGCTCTACCAACAATGCTATATTGCTTAAGATTCTGGAAAAACTCAGGAAATAGAGTTAAGATGTCTATCTTCATTCAATCATTCCTTCAAGAGGGTCAATGGATATAATCTTATCCTCTATATTTACCTCTTTTATAAAGGCCTTAACCGCTGGAACCAGATATTCCTTATTAAGAGCCTTATCCTTAATAACATAAACATCATTACTATAGCCTTGTAAAACATCAACTATATCGCCTATATAGGCATTTTTCATATCATATACTTTACATCCAATTAAATCTGAGATGAAAAAATGGTTTTCTTCTAATACGATTTTATTTTCTTCATCAACATAAAGATATTGATCCTTGTATTTAAGGATATCATTTATATCGTCGTATTCCTTGAATTTCAGTATTACCATACCTTTATGAAATTTAGCCTCCTTGATATTAACAGGATTCTTAGCTTCTCCAAGGTATGCACTTTTTAAATATTTAAATCTATCAATATTACTGGTTAAGGGATATATGTTTATTTGTCCCTTTATTCCATGGGTACTAACAAATTTACCTATTATAGTATAATCCATCTTCTCACCTTATTAGTCTATTGAATAATTTCGACTACAACCCTTTTATTGTCCTTGATAGCTGCTGCTTTTACAACAGTTCTAATTGCTTTTGCGATCCTACCCTGTTTACCTATAATCTTTCCCATATCCTCTTGAGCCACTTTAAGCTCTATTATTACTGACTGGGAACCTTCAACTTCATTTACGCTTACTTGATCAGGATAATCTACAAGAGCTTTTGCAATAAACTCCACTAATTCTCCCATAGTACATACCTCCATTGAATTTAAGCTTCCTAGAATCTGCTTGCAAGCATTTTGCCTGCAGCTTAAACGAGGTCTTTGTCTCGTTATTCTTCAGTAGTAGTCTCAGCTTTATCAAATAATCCATTTTCCTTGAAAAGTCTTTCAACAGTTTCAGTTGGTTTTGCACCATTTTTAATCCAATTAAGAGCTTTTTCATTATCAACCTTAACTGTTTTTGGTTCAGTTAGTGGGTTGTAAGTTCCTATTTCCTCGATGAATCTTCCATCTCTTGGAGAACGTGAATCGGATACAACTATTCTATAAAAAGGATTTTTCTTAGCACCTATTCTTTTTAATCTAATTTTAACTGCCATCTATGTCACCTCCTAAAATTTAATATCTATTAGAAAAGCTTCTAAAAAAACTTAGAAGTCACTTTTCTTCTTAGTCATTGATGAAAAGTTCTTAAAGTAGAACCCTCCTATTCCTAGCTACATAAAGGGAAATCCTGCTTTTCCTTTTTTCTTCATGGTCTTTTCCATATCAGTAAACTTTTTCATCATCTTCTTTGTTTCTTTAAACTGCTTCAAAAGTTTGTTTACTTCTTGGACATTGGTACCACTACCTAATGCAATTCTCTTCCTTCTACTACTATCGATGATATCTGGATTTTCTCTTTCCTTTTTAGTCATAGATTTGATAACAGCTTCAATCCTAGCTAATTCTCTATTGTCTACATCCAAACCCTTTAGGGCCTTGCTGTTCATACCTGGTATCATACCTAATATTTGATCTAAAGGACCCATGTTTTTCATCTGCTCTAATTGATCTAAAAAATCATCAAAGGTAAACTGAGCAGTCCTAATCTTCTTCTCTAATTCTAAAGCCTTCTTCTCATCTATGGATGATTGCGCTCTTTCTATTAAACTAAGAACATCTCCCATACCAAGAATTCTCGATGACATCCTATCTGGATAAAAAGGTTCTAATTGGTCTAGTTTTTCACCCATACCTACAAATTTTATAGGTTTGTCTGTAACTGCCCTTATGGATAATGCAGCTCCACCTCTAGCATCCCCATCTAGCTTGGTAAGTATAACACCAGTGATACTTAGTTTTTCATTGAAGGATTGAGCTACATTTACAGCATCCTGACCTGTCATAGCATCTAGAACCAGTAGTACTTCCTTTGGATTAACAGCATCATGAATGTTCTTTATCTCGTCCATCAAAGTTTCATCTATATGAAGTCTTCCTGCTGTATCCACAATAATTACATCATTTCCATGCTTCTTTCCATGCTCTAGGGCTGCTTTTGCAATATCTACCGGGTTTATCTTGTCACCCATTGAGAAAACCGGGACACCTACTCGCTCACCCACAACTTCCAATTGCTTAATGGCAGCAGGTCTATAGACATCACATGCAACCAGCAATGGCCTCTTATTTTGTTTCTTAAGGTTAAAAGCAAGCTTACCTGTAGTAGTAGTTTTACCAGCACCTTGAAGTCCACACATAAGTATCACTGTAGGTGGTGATGATGCGAAGTTTATCTTCGATTCTTTTTCACCCATAAGCCTTGTCAATTCATCATTTACTATTTTAATGACCTGTTGACCTGGGGTTAGACTTTCCATAACCTCAGAGCCAAGAGCTCTTTCCTTAACGGTTTTAACAAAATCCTTTACTACTTTAAAGTTAACATCAGCTTCCAATAATGCCAGCCTTACTTCTCTCATAGCTAGGTCAAGATCCTTTTCGGATATCTTACCCTTGCCTTTTAATTTACCTAAGGCACTTTGAAGCTTTTCTGACAAGCTTTCAAAAACCATATTACATCCTCCTGCCTATTCCAATATTTCTAATCCAATTTCCTCAATTTTACGAGCCTTATCCATTATAGGATTTATGTTATTTTCCAGTCCGTAAGCTTGAAGCTCTTTAGTAATCTTTAGGATTTCTCTTATTGTATCATGGCTATTATTGAATTTCTCAACAAGTCCTAGAATTTCTTCATAATGGTATAGCTTTTGTTCAGATCTTTTTAGAGTATCAAATACTCCTTGTCTGGTGATACTCAGTTCTTCTCCGATTTCTGTAAGGGATAGATCGTGAATATAATATAATTCAACTACCTGATATTGTTTTTCACTTAATAACTTACCATAGAAATCAAACAACATCCCAATCTCAACTATCTTAATCATTTTATCACCATAAATATTATAGTGTCAAGCTATTAACTTGACACTATTTATATTAATACATATATACTTCTTTGTCAACAATTAATTAAAAATTGCTTCCACAAAATCATCTACATTAAAAGGCTGTAAATCATCTATTTTTTCGCCGACTCCAACTAGTTTTACAGGTAGGTTCAATTCAGCCTGGAGTGCAATAATTACCCCACCCTTTGCAGTTCCATCAAGCTTAGTCAGTGCTACTCCAGAAATATTTGCAACTTCCTTGAATACCTTAGCTTGATTAATGGCGTTTTGGCCAGTTGTTGCATCAAGTACTAGAAGAACTTCTTTAGTGGCTTCTGGATATTCCCTTTCTACAACTCTAAATATCTTATTTAATTCATTCATAAGATTTGATTTATTATGAAGTCTTCCAGCAGTATCGCATATTAAGACGTCAGTCTTTCTAGCCTTTGCTGCCTGAATACCATCGAAGATTACTGCTGCTGGATCAGCTCCTTCTGTATGAGCAATGAATTCAACCTTGCTTCTCTTGCTCCATTCCTCTAGCTGTTCTATTGCAGCAGCCCTAAAAGTATCCCCTGCTGCAATTAGGACTTTTTTTCCATCTTGTCTTAAAGAGTTGGAAAGTTTACCTATAGTTGTAGTTTTACCAACTCCATTTACACCAACTACAAGTAAGACTGCAGGATATGGTTCTAAACTTAAACTATTATCCTCCACGCTTTCCTTCATAAGAATTCTAATCTCATCTTTTAAAAGCTCTTTTACCTCTTGAGGATCATTTACCTTATCTGCCTTTACTCTTGCCTTTAATCTATCTATAACCTCCATAGTAGTATTCATACCTACATCAGCTGTTATAAGAACTTCCTCTAAATCATCAAATAATTCTTCATCAACCTTTTTGTATGAATTTAATATACCTTCTATCTTATTTGACATATCTGTTCTAGTCTTAGTAAGGCCACTCTTTAATTTCTCAAAAAAACTTAGCTTAACTAGAGGCTCTTCAACTACTTCTACGATATCTTCTACTATAACTTCCACTGATTCTTCTACTTTTGTTACAGGCTCTTCTTCTACTTCATTGCTTTCTTCTAATTTTTCGATTTCTTCTTCAGCGTCATATGCCATTGCTTCTTTTTCTAGTTCTTCTAAAGATATCTCTTCTATTCCTTCGTTTAAATCTTCATCTGATAGGGGTTCATCTTCTCCAGTTTCTAGAAAATCATCTACTTTATCATCTTGTTCGAATACTTCTTCAATATTTTTTTTCTTTTTCTTAAACCAATTAAACATATTTTCCCTCCTAGCTGGCTTCTACTAAATTATCTTTAAGTTTAATGGAGATCAATTTGCTGACTCCTTCTTCCTCCATAGTTATACCATAGAGGACATCTGCTATTTCCATAGTAGTCTTTCGATGAGTTATTAGGATAAATTGAGTTCTATCCTTAATTTTATTTAAATAAGAGGTATATCTGCTAATATTGGCCTCATCTAGAGCTGCATCTATTTCATCAAGTATACAGAATGGTGATGGCTTTGTTCTTAATATAGCGAATAAAAGGGCTACCGCAGTTAAAGACTTCTCACCACCTGATAAAAGCGAAAGACTTTGAAGTTTTTTCCCAGGGGGTTGAACCCTTATATCGATACCCGTTTTCAATATATCTTCTCCATCTTCCAGTTCTAATGTAGCCTTCCCACCATTAAACAGTACAGCAAACACTTCAGTAAAGTTCTTATTTATCTCCCTAAAGGAATCTACAAATTGAAGTTTCATTTGTTTTTCCATATCTCTTATAACTTCTCTAAGGTTCTCTTTAGAAAGGATCAAATCTTCATGCTGTTTATTGATAAATTCAAATCTTTCATGAATATGCCTAAAATCCTCTATAGCAGATATATTTACATTTCCTAAGGATTTAATCTGATCCTTTAACTCTTTAACCTCAGTTTGAGACTTATGGAGACTATCTATTTCTCTTTCAAATCTTACTGCATCTTCAAATGCAAGTTCATAATCCTCAAGAAGTTTTGTATGGGTATTGTCAAGTTGAAACTCAAACCTTGCTAGTTTTACTTCTAAAGAAGAAGATTGTTTCTCTATTTCTGATATCTTTGCATTAATGATTTTTAGTCTATCCTGTTCTTCATAGAAGGTCTTCATATAGTTGTCCTTCTTTTTAACTAACAAGTCCAATTTTTGTGATATTTCATCCTCTGAGGATTCGTATTCTTTAATACTATTTTCTAGACTTAGCTTATTTACAGATATTGTAGTTATTTCATCTATAATGGAGCTTATATTCCGCTCAATTTCACTTTTCCCACTATCACTATTGTTTTTTGTAATTTCATAACTCTTAAGTTGACTTTCCATAGACAATTTCGAAGTCTCTAATTGACTAATTGTAACCCTATAATCCGTTAACTTTATATTTATTTCTTCACATTTTTTTCTCAATTCTGAAAGCTTAATATTATTATTTGCAGAGTTATTTTTTACATCCTCAATCTCTTCCAGTAATTCATTGTATTCTTTCTCTATTTCAACTATATTAGACCTAAAGTTATCCATTTCCCTAATTAGTGACTCAGTTTCCTCATTCTTTTTTTCTAAGTCAGTTTTTATTCTTTTAATATCATTAGTAACTAAGTTTAAACTATTGTTGAGATTTATTATCTCAAAATCCAAACTCTTAATATTATTATTTATTAGACTTGTTTCTGAAAGTATGGATTCAGACTTCTCTTCAACGAAAGATTTTTTCTTCTCAGTTTGAAGAATATACTTTTCTAGATTATGAATTTCTACTTTAAGTTCTTCTATTTTGCTTTTTCTACTTATAAGGCTTAGAGACTCATTTGCATAAGATCCACCAGTTATGGATCCTCCTGCATTTAACACTTCTCCATCAAGGGTTACTATTTTGTACATATGCTTTTGATTTCTAGCTAGTCTTATACCAGAGTCCATATCCTTCACTATTATTGTTCTACCTAGTAGGTATTCAAAGATACCCTTTAATCTAGCATCGTAGTCAATTAATTCATAACCTAGCCCTAAAATATTAAATTCTTCTTTAACTCTTTTATCTAATACTATAGCTTTTCCCTTTATGACAGACAGAGGAAGAAATGTAGCTCTTCCACTTTTATTCACCTTAAGGAAGTCTACAAACTTCTTAGCATCATCTTCTGTTTCAATAATTACACTCTGAGCACTAGCTCCTAAGGCTATATCAATAGCTTTTGCATAAAGGCTATCTACTTTAAGTAGATCAGCTACAATTCCTATAAACCCCTTATTAAAATTTTTATCTATTTTAATATTCTTTATGATTGACTTAATACTTTTATAATATCCTTCATAAGAAGATTCCATGTTATTGTACAATCTATAATTGGTTTGGACTTCATTAAGTTTCATCTGTTGTGAACGTAAATCCTTATTCACATTCTCAAGTTCTACTAGAACCCTTGTCCTTTCTTTAGACAAAAGCTCTAACTTGTACTTTTCTTCTTCTAATTTAACTCTTATATTAAATAATTCTCCATCTATCTCTACTTCTTTAGTAAGAGAATTTTCTAATTTATCTTTATCTAGGTCTATTTCTCTATTTAATTGTTCAATTCTCTTTTCCATATTGTATTTAAGTGAATTCATGGAGTTAATTTCACTTTTCTTATCCGATGCTTGATTATATAATTTTATAATATTGTTCTTATCTTCATCGAGTATGGATTCTTCACTAAGTACTTGCTCATTATAATAATTTAACTCTACAAGGCTTAAATCTCTATCCTTAATAATATTCTCAAGACTTATATCTATTTCACTAAGTTTATTCCCAATTCCCACAATGGAGATATCTAAATCCTCTAACCTAGATATAACATTTTCCTTTTCATTCCTAAGCCTATGGAGATCTTTTCTCAGAAAACTCTCCTTCTCTATAAATAGATTAAATTGATTTCTATTGGCTTCGTATTCTTGGATTCTATCAAATTTTATAGTCCTTGAATCTTCTATTTCCTTCTCCATATTTTCAATATTGGATTTAAGCAAGTTATACTTTCCATCTATTTGATTCTTTTCTTCTTCTATGATACTTAAATCAGAACTTAACTTTTCCTTCTCTAGACTAAGGTCTTTTATCTGTACTTCAAATTTTCTTATTTCTCGTATAAAAATATTTACCTCTAAATCCCTAAGTCGTTGATATAATTTAGTAAAGCGCTCAGCCCTTTCAGACTCCTTTTCCAGTACATCTTTCTGATTTGATATCTCATGAATTAAATCCTTTATTCTTACAATATTAGCATCAGTTTTTTCAAGCTTTCTTTCGGATTCTTCTTTCTTATTTCTAAATTTTATAATACCAGCAGCTTCCTCGAAAATATTTCTTCTGTCTTCTGGTCTATTGGATAAGATTTCATCGATTTTACCTTGACCTATAATGGAATAACCATCTTTACCGATGCCTGAATCCATAAATAGTTCTCTAACATCCTTTAGCCTACAGGAATTCTTATTTATATAGAATTCACTTTCTCCTGAACGAAATATTCTCCTTGTAACGGCTACTTCTGTATAATCTACAGGTATAAGTCCGCTATCGTTATTAAATACTATGGTTACCTCTGCATATCCTAAGGCCCTTCTAGAGTTCGTACCAGCAAATATTATATCCTCCATCTTGCTTCCTCTAAGGTTCTTAACACTTTGCTCTCCCAGAACCCATCTAATGGCATCAGAAACATTGCTCTTACCACTTCCATTTGGACCAACAATAGCCGTAACCTCATTCTTAAATTCAATTTCAGTCTTATCTGCAAAGGATTTAAACCCCTGAATTTCAACCTTTTTTAAATACAAGACTAACACCCCATCATAGTTAAAGGGCTCCTATATCTGGAAACCCTCTATTTTCTTAATCAACGGATTATTCTCTATATATTTGTCCATCAATTCATATATATTCATTTTATCATAATATTTCCCGATTGTAATCTCAATAAGATTAGAAGGAATATCTTTTTCATAAATTCTTACCTTAGAAAATCCATATCTATCTTTCCAATATTTAATATTTGAAGACTTTTGGCCAGCTAGAAATGAAATTTTGGACTTATGAACTCCTATCACTAATTCCTCATTATGAACTTGAAGAAGTTTATTCTTTAATTCATAATCTAGTAAAATTCTATATATATTGGATTCAACTAATTGTCTAAATGCTGGATGGAAAGGTCCAGCTACTACTTCCTTTCCTAGCTGTATATCCTCTGTAGGTTGAAGCCCTACTCTTATTACATTAATATCATTAAGATAGAAAAGCATCAAAATTATAGTAGATTGAGCTACAGCAGTATCAATATCTAATGGTATATAGGATTTGTCTTCATAAGCCTTTTCAAGATATGTATCTCTGATAACTAAAGTTGGATATATTCTAACACAAGAGGGTTTTAGCTTTATAAATTCCATACAAGTCTTGATAGATTTATCTATACTATCACCTGGAAGGCCTAGCATCATTTGCAATCCTAAGTTAAAATCATATTCTTTTATGAGTTGACTAGCTTTATAGACCACTGAGCTTGAATGACCTCTATCACTTGCTCTTAAGACCTCTTCATCTAAGGATTGTACACCTAATTCTATGGTATTTACTCCATATTCCTTTAAATTATCAAGTATTTCTCTATTAATTGCATCAGGTCTAGTCGATAGCCTTATCTCATTAATTATACCCTTCTTTTTATATTCGAAGGGTACAGTCAGTAGTTTCTTTTGGATTTCTATATCGATGGCTGTAAAACTTCCTCCATAAAAGGCAACTTCAATAAAGGTATTCTTTCTAAAATATTCTAAATGGGTAAGGATAATCTTCTCTACATCCTCCACCTTTACATTGGTAGAAAGACCAGTAATCTTCTTCTGATTACAAAATACACAATCATTAGGACACCCAAAATGAGGAACAAATATTGGTATTATATAATGCTTAGGCATAGTCTTCACCCATGAGAATCAGGGCTTCTTTGGCAGCCATTTGTTCAGCTTCCTTCTTGTTTCTTCCAAACCCAGAACCAATAGTCTCTTTATTTATCATGACATCCATATAGAATATTTTGTTATGGTCAGGCCCTTCTTCTTTCACTACAACATATTCTACCTTAGCTCTAGATACCTTCTGAAGCCTTTCCTGTAAATCTGTCTTGTAATCAACGAATAAATTACCCTTAGCTACAGCAGTTACAATATAAGTTTCAAAATTATTCAACAAATACTCACGAACTGTTTCATAAGAACTGTCCAGAAAAATAGCCCCACTTATTGCTTCACTAGAATCTGCTAAAATGGATTCTCTATTTCTACCACCTGTAGCTTCTTCTCCTTTGCCTAGATATAGGTATTCACCTAAATTCAATTTTCTAGCAATAAATGCAAGGGATGGCTCACAAACCACCTTAGCTCTTATCTTAGTTAGCTCGCCTTCAGGGTAAAACGGATATTTATTGTATAGATATTCACTGGTAACAAGATTTACAATTGTATCTCCCAAAAATTCCAGCCTTTCATTGCATTTACTAATATGAAGTTTATTTTCATTAGCATAAGAACTATGGGTCAATGCGGTTTCCAATAGTTCAATATCATTGAAATAATACCCTATGTTCTTTTGTAATTCTTCCAATTTTTTATGGTCTTCAGATTTCACCAATATACCTCCAAAAAGAAAACTCAAATCTTTGTAAGCTACTTGTCTAATAAAGATTTAATATAGTTATTTGCATCTCCTACAGTTTTTATATCATCAACTACTTCATCTTCAAGTTCTAAATCAAATTCATCTTCCAATGCCATGATTAGTTCCACTAAATCTAAGGAATCTGCATTTAAATCATCCTTAAAAGATGTATCCAAGGTTATGCTATCTTTATCAACATTAAATTGCTCAGCTATTAAATTTATTAATCTATCTTTCATTCTTAGTCCTCCTGATTTTCAATTACTTCTTTAAAATTTTCTGAAATAGTTTTAATTACATCATTCTCAATAAAGGATATAAGTTGTCTTATTCCATTCTTAAAAGCCAAGGCATCAGAGCTGCCGTGAGCCTTTACAACTGGCATTCTTGTTCCAAGTAAAGGTGCCCCGCCATATTCCCTGTAGTCCATAAGCTTCTTCATTTCATTTAATTGTGGTTTTAATAGTACGGCACCAAGCTTAGACCTTGAATCAGCCATAAGAGCTTTCTTTAGATGAGAAAATATAGAAGAGGCCATTCCCTCTGTTAACTTAAGAACTACATTCCCAACAAATCCGTCGGCTACAATTACATCAGCATCTCCTAAGGGTATATTTCTACCTTCTATATTACCTATAAAATTTAAGTCAGTTTTTTTAAGTAATTCATAAGCTTCCTTTGAAAGTTGGTTTCCTTTACCTTCCTCAACACCTATATTTACCAAGCCTACACTTGGATTAGATCTATTCATAACCCTTTCCATATATATTGAACCCATAATGGAAAATTGTTTTAGATATTCAGGTTTACAATCTACATTTGCACCTGCATCCACTAGAAGGGAAATACCCTTGCTTGTTGGATAAACACTGGTTAAAGCTGCTCTATCTATTCCAGGGATTCTTTTAACTATGAAAAGTCCTCCAGCCAATAGTGCTCCTGTACTTCCCGCAGATATAAATCCATCTCCTAATCCATCTACTAGAGCTTTAAGACCTACCACTAATGAACTATCCTTTTTACGTCTGATCGCTAGTGCTGGGTCATCTTCATTGGTTATTATATCCTGAGCATCTAAAATCTCAAGATCCTCTTTTGAATAATCATATTTTTTTAGTTCCTCTTCAAGAATGTTTTTTTTACCAACAAGAAGAACCTTGATCCCATATTCTCTTATAGCATCGATAGAACCTTTGACTATTTCACTTGGTGCATTATCGCCACCCATTGCGTCAACTATTACTTTCATATTATCCCCCCTTCATACCCAATGATATGATTGTAAGACAAATTACCTACTTTCGCAACTCAAATTTGGTCTTCTTTATAATTTTATCCAGCCAGCTTTAAGATTTGTAGACAACACTGGTCCAGGCGTTGCGATTACCCTAACGGAATTTACAAAAATGCATTGTTAGATTGGTTAGGTAAAAAAAAAGATAGTGAAGTTAATCACTATCTTTTTATTCAACAACAATAACTTCTCTGTTTTTGTAATAGCCACAATTAGGACAAACTCTATGTGGTTGTTTAGTTTCATGACATTGTGGACATTCTACTACAGTAGCTTTATTAAGCCTATAAGATGAAGCTCTTCTCTTATTCTTTCTTTGCTTTGAAGTTTTTCTCTTTGGCACTGCCATTTACAACACCTCCTTATTTCTTAGGAAAAAGTTCCTTTAACTTTTCCAATCTTGGGTCAATTGTATTTCCCATACAATCACAGGATTGGGTATTTAAATCTACGCCACAAGTAGGGCACAATCCCTTGCAATCATTGCTACATAGGGTTTTCATAGGTAGGGAACTAACAACTTGACTCCAAATATATTCCTCAAGATTTAATTCATCATTCTCATAGAGAATAACATCTTCTAATTCGTCCTCATCATCATACTTCCCTTTGTTAGTCATCAATTTTCCTGATAAAATGGTGGAATATACATTAGTAGTGGGTTTTAAGCATCTATCACATTCCTCTTCATAGATATATTGAATATCTAAAAAAAGTTCAAGATCGCTAGCTACTTTGAATATTTTTCCATTATACTTGATTGGATCAAGAACACGACCGTAATCTAAAGTTGGAATGTTATGGGTCTCACCTTCCAGCTTATATACATATTCTTCTCCACCTAGAAAATTTCTTAAATCATATTTCATTATTTCACCTCATAAACTACCAAATAACATTATATAAAGGAGGTTTTGATTTGTCAAGAATTATCTGTTAGAAACTAGTTCTAAAGTATCTCTTGCAATCATTAATTCTTCATTTGTTGGAATAACCATTACTGTAGTAGCAGTTAAATCTTTACTAAGTACTTTTTCCACACCACGAACTCCTCTGTTTAATTCTTTGTCAACTCTAATTCCTAGACATTCAAGACCTTCACAAATTCTTTCACGCATTGAATCAGAGTTTTCACCAATACCTGCTGTAAATACCAATACATCAATACGACACATCTGAGCTGCATATGCTGCTATAAACTTTCTTACGCTAGATGCAAATATATCAAGGGCAAGAGTTGCTCTTGTATTTCCTTCTTCTTCTGCTATTTCAAGGTCCCTAAAATCACTACTAACGCCAGAAACACCTAAAACACCTGATTTTTTATTAAGCATACTATTAACTTCTTCAAAAGTAAGATTATCTTTATCCATTATAAATGGAATTATTGCTGGGTCAATATCTCCTGATCTTGTTCCCATTGCAAGTCCTGCAAGTGGTGTAAAGCCCATAGATGTATCAATAGATTTTCCACCTTCAACAGCTGTTACACTTGAACCGTTTCCTAAGTGACAAGTAACTATATTAAGATTCTTAATATCTTTACCTAAAATTTCAGCTGCTCTTTTTGAAACATACTTATGGGATGTTCCATGGAATCCATATCTTCTAATTTTATATTTTTCATAATATTCATATGGCAAAGCATATACATAGTTCTCAGCAGGAATAGTTTGATGGAATGCTGTATCAAAAACAGCTATCATCGGAGTATTCGGCATAAGTTCTTTACATGCATTGATTCCAATGATGTTAGGTGGATTATGTAAAGGAGCTAATTCACAGTTTCTTTCTATAGCTTCCATAACCTCATCATTTATAATAACTGAATCTGCGAAATCTTCTCCACCATGAACTACTCTATGTCCAACTGCATTGATTTCATCAAGGGATTTTACTGCACCATGTTCTTCATGCACTACTGCTTCAAGAACTAGTTCTAATGCTCTTTTATGGTCTTTCATTGTTTCTTCGATTACAACTCTATCTTTACCAGTTGTATCATGTTTAATTCTTGAGCCTTCAATTCCAATTCTTTCTACTAAACCCTTAGTTAGTACTTCTTCTCCATTCATATCAATTAGTTGATATTTTAGTGAAGAACTACCACAGTTAATTACTAATATTTTCATCGTTCTACCTCCATTTTAATTATCTATAACAATAGTATTATAAATTAGTTAAAAAATCAACAACTTAAATTTCTTAAATTTCTTGTTTTTATCCATATAGCTAGGATAATATATAATTATTAGAATAATTACTTGGAGGATATTATGAAAATAGTAGGTTTAATTACAGAGTACAACCCCTTCCACCTAGGTCATAAATATCACTTAGACCAGTCGATGATTAAAACCAAGTCAACCCATTCCATAGCTGTTATGAGCTCATCCTTCGTACAAAGAGGAGAACCAGCATTAGTGGATAAATGGACTAGGGCAAAGATGGCTATTGATAGTGGAGTCGATTTAGTAATAGAGCTTCCATTCGTTTTTTCAGTACAAAGTGCAGAACTTTTCGCTTACGGTGCAATTAAAATCCTTGATTCCTTAAATATTGTTGATTGCATTTCCTTTGGTAGTGAAAGTGGTGACTTAGAATACTTAAGAAAGGCAGCCAATATATTAGTAAATGAGCCTATGGTGTTTAAAAACAAATTGAAGGAAAATCTAAGTAAAGGCATGCCCTTCTCAGCTTCTAGAAGCTTGGCTTTAGATTATTATTCTAAATCCCTAGATCCTAAGGATATCTATGATTATGCCAATATGCTCAAAGAGTCAAATAACATACTAGGAATTGAGTATCTGAAAGCCTTAATAAGGCTAAATTCACCAATTCTCCCTTATACTATTGGAAGAGTGGGAAATAAATATAAAGATGCAGAAATCACAACTAGAATGGGATCAGCCACAGGAATAAGAAATAGATTGTTAAATGATAGTCATGAAATAGTTAAAGATTATGTGCCAGAAGTAGCCTTTGAATACCTTATGGATTTTTATCAGAGATATGGTAAATTTAATCAATTATCTAATTACGATGAAATCCTTCAATATCTATTTAGAATAAAAGGACCAAAAGATCTCCAAGATTTTATGGATATGGAAATAGGACTTGAGAATAGAATTCTAAGAATGGCTTTAAAAAACTTTGATTTAAATGATTTAGTTAAGGATGTTTCTACTAAAAGATATCCTGCTACAAGGATAAAAAGAATATTAATTCATCTCTTGATGAACTTAAAGAAAAATGATATTGAAAGAATATATGATTTACCCCTTGAATATATAAGGGTATTGGCTACCAATAAGAAGGGAATGGAGATATTGCAAAAGATTTCCGCTGACTCCGACGT
Organism: uncultured Tissierella sp.; assembly: GCA_964590735.1. GTDB lineage: Bacteria > Bacillota > Clostridia > Tissierellales > Tissierellaceae > Tissierella_B. The sequence continues at coordinate 29,574 of CAZPZN010000002.1, read as the reverse complement.
CTTAATTATAACTAAGTATTCCAACTATAAAAAGCTTAGAAATGAAAATATAAATTTGTTTCTAGACTTTGAAGAAAAAGCAACGGATCTTTATTTTCTTGGAATCCATAAAAATAAGTCCTATGAAAAAATGGACTATATAAGCTCACCTTATATAAAGAGGTGAAATATCCCCACTTATAAAAGTATTAAGTATCTCTTAAGAAATTTCAAATATTTAGAATCCATCTTTCATATAGTTATATAACCAGGTGATTATGTCCACCGCTTCCGAAACGAGTAAATCGTTGCGATGGTATATAGCAAATGCAAGCAGTTTCATAAAAGCTTGAAGGTTTTAGTTATAACTTTATTGTTTAGAAAGAGGGATCAAATGTTTAAGAACAAACTGAATACTAAACTTTTGCTTACAGGTATAATATTATTTTTCATAGCTATAGAAATAATTAAAGATCCTAATCAAAGCATTGAGAGTGCAAAAGAAGGACTATATCTATGGTTTAATGTTTTGTTACCTTCTTTATTTCCATTTATACTTATATCGGACTTGATGATTTCCTTTGGTGTTGTGGACTATTTTACCAGATGTCTTGAACCAATAATGAGGCCATTGTTTAATGTTCCAGGAATAGGTGCCTTTCCCTTAACTATGAGTGTTATGAGTGGTTATCCGGTTGGATCAAAGATTACTTCTAAAATTAGAAAAGAAGGTCTAGTGACGAGAAATGAAGCTAATTTACTAATTGGGTTCTGTTCAACCTCAGGTCCATTATTTATACTTGGTTCAGTGACTATTGGTTTATTAGGTACTCCTGAGCTTGGTTTGCTCTTGTTAATCCCCCATTATCTAGGAGCTTTAACTATTGGATTAGTATTAGGCCTATTCAATAGAGAAAAGCACAATAAAAAACATGGTAACCATATTATGAATGATGCTATAAAAACACAAAATAAATCAGCAGGTTCGATAATATCCAAGTCTGTGACAGATAGTATGAATGCAATAATAACCGTTGGTGGATTTATAATAATCTATTCAGTTATAATAAATATAGTTCTTCAATCCAATGGATTTAACCTAATAATTAATGTCTTATCTAAAATTACAAGAATAGAGCATCAAAGCTTAAAAGCCATATTTGCTGGGATCATTGAGATTACTAACGGTTGTTCTTTACTTTCACAACTAAATATTCCATTGATTAACAAAATCTTGTTTATAAATTTTATAATAGGTTGGGGTGGTCTTTCAATTCATAGCCAAGCTATTTCTTTCATAAGCGAAACTGATATAAAACCAAGATTCTACCTTGTATCCAAGGCATTACACGGCTTACTATCCCTCATATATACCTATATAATTCACCTATTTTTCTACAAAAATAAAATAGTTACTACATTTATACCATATAAACCAATATTAGACATCTATACAGCTAGCTGGTTAAAGATATTAACCAGCTCTACCGCTATAGTGTTTTCTTTAATTATGTTTTTAATTATATTTTCTATATTTCTAGATGAACTCATAAGAAGGACTTAGTCGTTGCCTCTAAGTTCCTTTCTATTATCATTAAGTAATTGGATAACTTCTTTTAAATTTTCTTGAGTGTCTTCAAGTAATGTGTCAGCGTACTCCATTGCTCCTATCCTAATCTCCTTAGCACTTAATTGTGCTCTTGTAAGAATATCTTCAGCACGTTGATTGGCAACCTTTAAAACTTTATCATCTTCAACCATCTCTTCAAGCTTATAATTCGCTTCATTAATCATATTATCTGCATCTTTTTGTGCTTCAGCTAATATTCTTTGTCTCTCTTCCTTTATCCATGCAGCTTGCTTGATTTCATCGGGAAGTTTTATTCGAATTTCCTTAATAATATCCAGTATTTCTTCTTTATCAACCATAACCTTGCTAGTAAAGGGTACGCTTGTACCAGCTTCAACAACATCTTCTACTTCATCGATTAAATCTAGTATATCCATTTATAATCCCCCTTTGATTTTGTCTTTTAGCGCTTCTTCTACAATCTTTGGAACAAAACTAGATACATCTCCTCCAAGCTCTGAAACCTCTCTAACTATACTTGAGCTTAAGAATGAATACTTCATATTTGATACCATAAAGAAGGTTTCCAGCTTTGGATATAGCTTTTTATTTGCTAAAGCCATTTGCATTTCATATTCAAAATCGGACACTGCTCTTAATCCCTTGACTATAATATTAGTATCAATTTTCTTAGCATAATCTATTAGAAGCCCACTAAAATAATCTACTTTCACATTTTTTAAGTGCTTGGTAGTCTCCTGAATCAGATTAAGCCTCTCTTGAGTAGTAAAGAGGCCTACTTTGTGCTTGTTCTGCAATACTGCCACTGTGACCTGGTCAAATTTCTCAGAGCACCTTTCAATAATATCTATATGACCATATGTTAATGGATCAAAACTTCCTGGGTAGATAGCATTCATTATGACACCTCTTTTAAATTTAAGTGGTATTTGCCTAGCAATTACTTCACACCATTGCAACGAGGTGAGTGATTATGACACACCACCTGTTGAAGAATAAGGAACCCGGCTGCTTAAAGAAGCGAGGGATATCATCACATCGTTATATTCTAAGCTTAAGTTCATAAAAGGATATTGTCTTACTTCCATATTTACGAGAATCATATCTTTGAAGATTATCCATGTCTATTTCTGAATTAAAATCCGACTCATGCTCTACTATTAGTTTTCCATCATCATTTAGGAGGTGATTTTCACTTACTAAATTCATTGCTTTAATGAGCAAATCATATTCCTTAAATGGTGGATCCATATATATATAATCAAACTTAATAGCTTGGTCTTTAAAAGTATTTAAGGTGTTTATGGCATTCTTCTTCATAATTACACTTCTATCAAGAAGTTTTGTCATTTTTAAATTATCTTTAATAGTTTCTATACTAGAATTTGATATATCTATGAAGTAGGCTAATTTAGAACCTCTGCTTAGAAATTCTATACCAATGGCACCACTTCCACTAAACAAATCCAAAACTATTGCCTCAACTTTCAAAGGGTTTAGGATATTAAAGAGATTTTCTTTAATTCTATCCTCTGTAGGTCTAGTTTCCATTCCTTTAGGAGATTTTAATTTATGTCCCTTTTTTTCACCTGATATAACTCTCAAAATAATCTTCCTTTCAATTAAACAATATTTTATCATATTTTGCTTAATATTAAAACGTTAATAATTCAATTCATAGTTTATTTTAACAAACAAATCCCTTACTTTAAGCAATAAGTTCCTATATTCTTCGGATTGAAGAAGGGAATCCATTCTAATTATCTCTTGAGCATCCCTTTGGGCATACTTTAAAATCTTCATATCTCTTACCAAATTTGCAACTTTCAGTTCCGGTAATCCGTGTTGCTTAGTGCCAAAAAACTCTCCAGGTCCTCTTAGTTCTAAATCTTTCTCAGATATTTCAAATCCATCACTAGATGATTGAAGAATTCTCATCCTTTCTCTTGATATTGGATTCATACTCTCATTGATCAAGATGCAATAGGATTGATACTCTCCTCTACCTACCCTACCCCTTAATTGATGTAGTTGGGCTAATCCGAAACGCTCTGCATTAAATATAACCATTATATTTGCATTTGGTACATTTACTCCTACTTCAATAACAGTGGTTGAAACCAGTACTTGAATCCTATTTTTCTTGAATTCTTCCATTACAAGATCTTTTTCCTTAGGAGGCATTTTACCATGAAGCAGACCAAGATTAAAATCTGGAAATACCTCTTCTTTCAAATAAACATAGACTTCCTCAGCTGAATTTATATCCAAGTTTTCCGATTCTTCAATAAGAGGGCATACAATATAGCATTGCCTTTGTTCAACAAGTTGTTTTTCAATAAATTTATATATTCTCTCCTTCATATCCTGGCCTACTGCGTATGTTTCTATTTCCTTCCTTCCAGGAGGTAGTTCATCAATAATGGAAATATCTAAATCTCCATATAACATAAGCGCTAGGGTTCTTGGAATTGGTGTGGCAGTCATGACAATAATATCTGGATTATCTCCTTTTTTGCTTAAGTCTGCTCTTTGATTTACTCCAAATCTATGTTGTTCATCTGTTATAACCAAGCCTAAATTTTGAAACTCAACGCCTTCTTGGATTAAAGCATGGGTCCCAACTAAAATATCTATTCTGCCTTCTTTTAAGTCCAGCAAAATCCTATCCTTATTTTTCTTAGACAAGCTACCCACAAGAAGCTCACAGTTAAGGCCTGAAGCCTTTAATGTTTTTGAGATAGAATCATAATGCTGGCTAGCTAATATCTCCGTAGGAGCCATCATTGCTGCCTGGTAGCCACTAATGATTGCCTTGTACATGGCAATAACACCAATTATGGTCTTTCCAGAGCCGACATCTCCTTGTATTAACCTATTCATTTGTTTATTTGACTCCATATCCATTATGATTTCATCTAATACTCTAATTTGTGCATTCGTAAGCTTAAAGGGTAAACTTTCTATAAACTTTGATACTTCAATTTTTTCAGGGAATATAATCCCACTTTTATTTGTCATAGTTTTACTCTTTATGATAAATAATCCTAGTTGAACAGTTAGTAATTCCTCATAGGCAAGTCTATTTCTCGCCTTAACCATCTCATCCATAGTCCTAGGAAAATGAATTGAATATAGAGACTTTCTTATATCCATAAAATTATATTTAGAAATTATATCATTTGGCAAAAATTCTTCTACATAGTTTAAATACTCTTTAAGCGTATTTGCAATTATATTCATTAACTCTTGGTTCTTTAACCCTTCTGTAAGGGGATAAACAGGCAGAATTCTTCCTACTTTCTTGGATTCGTTTGGGTTTTCAAATACTGGATTCATTATTTGATATTCCATGCCAACTTTATTGAACTTACCATTAATTACAAATACTTGACCAGGAACAAACCTATCCTTAAGATAGTCCTGATTGAAAAATACCATATTACCATAACCACTAGAGTCTCTAAAGGCTACCTTTAAAATTGAAAGATTTCTTCTAGGCCTATTTATTATGCCAAATCCCGTTATTTCTACCTTAAGGCTTACCTTCTCTCCTTTTTGGGACTCCATTAAAGTCTTATAGCTTGTCCTATCATCGTAATCCCGGGGTATAAAATATATTAAATCTCGAACAGTTTCAATACCTAGTCGTCTAAGTCTATATGCTCTCTTAGGTCCAATCCCCTTCAAATATTGTATACTCGTATTTAAATCTCCCATGCTACCTCCTCGTTATAACTATATGCAGTAGTTCAAAGTAGGGCTTTCCTATTCGTATTAAAAAACCCTACTCTAGGTAGGGTTATTCTATAGAAATAATATAATAATATAATGGTTGCCCACCATAGATTACTTCTATATCCATGTCATCATATCTATTTTCCAATCTTTCTAATAAGTCATTGGACAATTCTTCTGCAACATCTTCACCAAATAAGACTGTAATAATTGAAGCTTCATCATTATAGGACTTATTTATTAATTCCATAGTAACATCATTTATATCCTTACCTGCACATAAGATTTCTTTTCCAGATAAGCCTATTATATCGTCCTTATAAATCTTGCTACCATTATACTCTGTATCCCTTACAGCATAAGTAACTTGACCAGTTACAATGCTTTTAATTGCTTCATTCATGTTTTCTATATTTTCTTCTAAGCCTATTTCTTCATTGAATGCTAGCAAGGCAGAAATTCCCTGAGGAATATTCTTAGTTTCAAGAACAGTAATATTTCTATCGCTTATATTCTTGGTTTGTTCGGCTGCTAAAATAATATTGCTGTTATTTGGCAATATAATAATATTTCTACCAGAAGTTTTATTTATAGCATTAATAAAATCCTCAGTACTTGGATTCATAGTCTGTCCACCTGAAACTATTTCGTCAACATTTAAATTATTAAAAACTTCGTCTATACCATCTCCAATAGAGACTGAAATAAAGGAATAGTCCTTATCTATAGCTACTTCTTCTTGTTTATTAGAAATAGCTATTAGCTCATCCTTTAAAAGTACCTCTTCATGCTGAAATCGCATATTATCTATTTTAATATCCTTAAGAGACCCTAGTTTTAAAGCTGCTTCTAGGGCAACTCCTGGATTGTTAGTATGAACATGGACCTTAATAATTCCCTCTCCCCCAACTACTAGAAGGGAATCACCTAGTTTAGAAAGGTCATCTTTTAGATTATCTATATCATCATAATTTGTATTGATCATAAACTCAGTACAATATCCAAATTCTATATCATCAGTATCTAAATGTTCTCTATGTTTTTTAGTCTCTTTTATTGGCTCAAGAGGTTCAACCTCTATATTAGCATAATCATCTGCACCTATTAAGGCATTATAGAAACCAGTATATAAATACATTAAACCTTTACCACCTGCATCCACGACCCCTGCTTGTTTAAGCACAGGTAGCATCTCAGGAGTTCTTTCTAAGGTTTGATTTCCATGAGCTATTACCTTTTTTATAAACTCAGGAATATCCTCTTCCTTCCTATAAATGGACATAGCATATTCTCCACATTCTCTAGCTACAGTCAATATAGTTCCTTCAGTTGGTTTCATGACCGCTTTATATGCAGTTTCAGACGCCTGTTTCAAAGCTTCCGCCAATAGCTTTATATCAATAGTTTCATTACCCTTAAGGCCATTTGCAAAACCTCTAAATAGCTGAGATAGAATAACACCTGAATTTCCCCTAGCTCCCATTAATGAACCTTGACTTGCTCCTAAAGCTACTTTTGATGCGTTATTCTCTTCGACTTCTAATCCTTCTTTAAGTGCTGACTTTACAGTCAACATCATGTTTGTACCCGTATCTCCATCTGGTACCGGGAATACATTTAAGGAGTTTACCTCCTCTTTATTTAGTTCCAGGAGCGCCGCAGAGCTTTTTAACACTCTTTTAAGCATTACTCCATCTATTGTATTAGATATCAAGTATAGTACCTCCTTAAATTACTTTTCAACTCTTATTCCCTGAACGTTTACATTAATCTTACCTACAGTAAGTCCTGTGTGTTTTTCTACGCTAAATTTGACTCTATCGATAATATTCTCAGCTACTACGGATATTCTTACTCCGTATTCCAATACAACATGTAAATCTATAACTAAAACATCATCTTTAGTTGATACCTTAATCCCCTTTGTAAGATAATCCGATTTAAGTAATTCAATTAAACCGTCTGCAGCGTTTTTCGAAGCCATTCCAACAATCCCATAATTTTCCATAGCAGATATACCAGCTATATTAGCTATGACGTTATCATCTATAGTTATTTTCCCTAAATCAGTTGTTATTTTGGCTGTCATTTAAGTCGCCTCCAATCTTTAATTCTATCTTTACTATTTTACAATAAATATAGATTTAGTTCAACCAAATATGCATAATATCTAATATTATCATATATTAAGGTTGATTTTTGCTATTAGCTTATGATAGAATATATTGTGTTATTCTAAATTGAAAATAATACTTTTAGTAATAGGAAATGACTAAGGAGGTGTATTTCATGTCTAAAGTTTGTGAAGTATGTGGAAAAGGAAGAGTTTTTGGTAACAAGGTTACTTTCTCAAATAAGAAAAACCCAAGAAGCTGGGCACCTAATATTAGATCTGTTAGAGCTGTTGTAAAGGGTTCAGTAAAGAGAATTAAAGTATGTACAAGATGTTTAAGATCTGGATTTGTAGAAAGAGCATTATAATATGCGATAAAAAAAGTTACTGACAAATAATTAGGTAACTTTTTTTGTTACTCATAAAGAAAGGCTTCCATTAATTAAAATGGCAAGCCTTATTTTATTTTTATTAATAAAAATCCCATAATCAATAGGCTTATTCCTATGAGGGATAAAAGAAATTCAATTGGTACCACACTAATTACAATTATAAAGCCTATTATCCCTAGAGTAATACCTACTATATTCTTATACTTTGAAGCATAGCGGTACATATACTTTTTCATAAGACCACCCCAATCCTTTATACTATAATATTCACAGGAGTGGAATTAGTTACATAACTTAGTCAATTGATTCAATTATTAAAGCTAGGCCACTATGAATTTCTACTATTCCAATATCATCTATTATTTTATTACTAATACCTAAAGTACTTCCAAAGTGAATCTTTTCACCAACTAAGGGATAGTAAAAACCCTTAAGACTTAGGGTTACACCATCACTATTTACAGGTAATATAGATAAATAATGACCTTCTTTTCTTGATATGGATAGCCCCTTATCCGTCATATAGATTGAATTGTTTTTATCTACTATCCTACCAACTATTCCATTTTTCATTAGTCTTTCCAATAAAAATATATTAGCTAGGCTATGGTCCATCCTACTTCCAGTAACACCTGTTAAGGTAATATCCTTTAATCCATTTTTAATAAGATAATCAATGGCCAATTCAGTATCAGTTTCATCTTTTTCAACAGGATATTTTATTACAGGAATAGAGTTCTTATTTATATATTCTAAGTCCTCATCTCTTGTAGAATCTAAATCACCAATTACTGCATTAGGATTTCTGCCTATGGCTATAGCATGCCTTATGCCCCCATCAGCACATAGTATAAAATCCATATTTAAACTTAATTCTTCCAATAGCTTATAATCGCTTATATTGCCACCTGATATAATTAATCCTTTCATATTTACCCCTACTTTAAGCTTTGATGAAACTGCTTGCAGTTTCTACTTTCCGCTGCAACGAGGTGAGTGATTAAGACACCTACCTGTTGTAGTATAATGGTCCCGACCGCTTATAGAAGCGGGGGATATAAACACCTCGTTATTATTTTAATACTTTTTTTAAAGGTTTCCAAATTAATAACAATACTACTAAAGATATGATTAGTTCAGGAACTAAATAGGTTGCATTATAAAGAATTGAATATATCCAAGGATTTTGATCTCCTGCATATTCCGCAAAAAATACCACTCCAGATAACACATGGGATATCATTCTTCCTCCTATTGCTACAATTACACCAATAACCATAGAGGATGTTGGTTTATTGTTATCTTTATCATAACCTATTCCAGCTAACCCTAAAAGACCATAGGCCAAAATATAATCTAAGATAAATTGTATAGGATGGTAAAAATAAGGCTTGAAAATAAAATCTAGTAGTCCATATGTTCCTCCTACAACGAGCCCTGGTCCTATTCCCCAACGTAGGGCAAATATCATAATAGGAATCATGCTACCAGCTGAAATACTACCTCCATTTGGAGCCTGATAAATTTTAAATTGATTTAATAATACCGCCAAAGCCAACATCATTCCGCCTTCTGTTAGCATTCTTACACTAACTTTTTTACCCATAATTCTCCTCCTTAAGCAAACAAAAACCACTCCCTAGGGAATGGTATAGTCTACTTATACACACTTCCCTCCGCTAGTATTACCTAGTTCAGGTCATAAGGGTCAAAGACAAGTGTCTTCTCTCAGCAAACAGCTCCCCTAGTGGTTATTGTATTAATTTTGTTTATCTTATCATATATCTTCTTACTTATCAATAATTAACTTAAATTCCCTAGTTCTTTCCTCAACATCATCTGCCCCAAATATTTCACTTCCTGCTACCAATAAATCAACACCTAAATCTACAAGGTCTTTGGCATTTGATAGCTTAACACCTCCGTCTACCTCTAATATTATGTCTAAACCTCTTTGGTCTATCATATTTCTTAATGACTTAATCTTATCTATCATAGTGTCTATAAAACCTTGTCCTCCAAAACCGGGGTTTACTGTCATAACTAGAATCAAATCTATATCCTCTAGAATATAATTTAGTACACTTATATCAGTTGATGGATTTAGTGATACCCCCGCCTTCATTCCATGCTTCTTTATCTCTTGAATAGTTCTATGCAGATGAATAGTGGCCTCTGGGTGTACGGTTAAGATATTTGCTCCAGCATCTGCAAAATCTTTAATAAATCGTTCTGGTTTATCTATCATAAGATGAACATCAAAGGGTAGATTAGTTACCTTTTTCAATTTACTGATTACAGGTGGTCCAAAAGTAATATTTGGTACAAATACTCCATCCATTACGTCAAGATGTAAGTAATCAGCCCCACCTTTTTCTATTTTCTTAATCTCTTCAGTTAAATTAGCAAAGTCTGCAGATAAAAGACTTGGTGCAATTTTTGCCATTCTAGTACCTCCTTGTATTCTTTATTTCTTCAAGGAGCAGTAGGTAATTCTTATATCTGTCCTCATCTATTAAACCTTCTTCTACAGCTTTTTTGACTGAGCAATCCGGCTCCTTGTCGTGAAGGCAAGATAAAAATCTACAGCCTTTACCCTGTTCTTTGATTTCCCTAAAATAAAGTCTTACATCTGAAACATCTTCTATAAAACTTATATCCAAGGAGGAAAATCCCGGAGTATCCAAAACATATGAATTTTCTTCAATCTCAAGTAGCTCTACACTTCGAGTTGTATGTTTACCCCTCTTGGATTTGCTGCTAACAACTCCTATTTCACGATTAAAATCCTTATTGACCCTATTGAGTAGGGAAGACTTCCCTACTCCAGAAGGGCCTGCAAATACCGTAATATTATCTTTAAGTGCCTCTTTAAGTTGATCAATTCCTATATCTAAGGTGCTACTTGTTATAATAACTTGGTAGCCAGCTAATTCATAAGTCCTTCTTATCTTATTAGTTTCTTCTTCAGAAAGATCCAGCTTATTGAAACAGATAACAATATTCAAATTATTGTGTTCTGCCATCATTAGGAACTTGTCTAAGAGCCAAGTGTTTATATCTGGTTTTTTAACACTCATGACTATTACCGCCTGGGTAATATTGGCTACAGGAGGTCTAATAAGCTCATTTTTCCTATCTAAGATTTCCTCTAAATAGCCAGAGTTATCCTCAGAACTTATTCTAATCCTTACATAATCTCCTACTAGAGGTGTGATTCCCTCTAATCTCAAGACCCCTCTGCCTCTAGACTCTATTATACCTTGGCTTGTTTTAACGTAATAAAATCCACCAATAGCTTTGATTATTATACCTTCTAACATTTAAATACCCCTCTATTGTGCTGGTGGTGTAGTACCTTCATATGTTTCATCCCTAAGAATATCAAAGGTAGCACCTACTTTACTATCAAATTGTAGTACAACAACTCCATCGGATGCTTTATGCAGCTTATTATGCACCACCATGGTTTCTCCATCCTGATTACGGATTATTTTTATATGGGTTTCTTCCTTATGCATAAAAGGTGAAACTGTAATGGTTGTAGTTACAACCCTATCGGTTGGTTCTTCTTCATTTGGCTCAGGCTCAGGTTCAGGCTCTTCTTCAGGTCCAGAACTAATAAATAAGTCTACTGAGGTTCCGGTTTCAAGTTCAGTTCCTTGCTCATATTCTTGCCAAATTACTAAATCCTTTTCCACACTATTACTTGGCTGAGGAGAAACTTCTCCCACTACAAGTCCTAAGTCTGTCAATTGGTTTCTTGCCTGACTTATTGGAGTATTTAATAGGCTTGGCATAAAGGCAATTTTCACTTCAGGTCCTTCACTTATTACAAGATTGATTCTAGTACCCGGTTCCACCTGTGTTAAAGCTTCAGGGTCCTGGTCCATTACACTTCCCTTTGGTATAATGTCTGAAAACCCAGGGTCTCTTTGCCCTACTTGAAGATCTGCTCCTGTAATCATAGACTCAGCCTCAGCTAAAGTCTTATTAATTACTAAAGGAACAGAGGTCAATTCAACACCTGTACTTATGGTAACATTGACAGGGAATCCATCTTTTACTTTAGCATTTGCTTCTACGGATTGGTACATTACCTCACCGGCGGCAAATTCTCTGCTCCTCACTCGATCAGTCACATTAAATACTAATCCTAGAGCTTCAACTTCTTCTTTGGCTACTTCCTCTTGCTTACCCATAATATCAATCATAGTTATTTCCTGGACTGCTAAGAAATTCTTAAGTTTTGCATATCCATAAAACATAGAAGTTGCTAAGAGAAAAGCTAGAAGAATACCTAAAAATACTACCAAGCCCCCGCCTTCTTTTTTATCTTTAGTTTCTTTTTTGTTTGTTGGCTTTTTCTTTTTCTTAATAGATGGCGTATTCACTTCATCATCCTCTTCTATGTCTAAAGCAGGTATAATTCTGGTTGAAGAATCCACCTGGACTTCCTTTATAGGCATAGAGTCAGGGTTCTCTAAAGACTTTAAGTCTTGAATAAGATCAGTAACGTTAGAATATCTATCACTTTGACGTTTTTGGATACATTTTAATATTATGGCTTCAAGATTGTTAGGTATGGAAGCATCTAGTTCACTTGGTGCTATAATATCACTTTGAATATGTTTAAGGGCTACGCTTATTGGGCTATCACCATCATAGGGGACTTTTCCTGTTATCATTTCATACATTACAATCCCCAAGGAGTATATATCAGATTTTTCATCTGTATAGCCACCCCTAGCCTGCTCAGGTGAAAAATAATGGACACTTCCCAATACATTAGATGAAGTAGTAACAGTAGAGGAAGTAACTGCACGAGCAATACCAAAATCAGTAACCTTAAGTCTATTATCCTCTGTAATCATCATATTATGTGGTTTAATATCCCTATGAACTATATGGTTCCTATGGGCATGTTTAAGGGCTTCTGCCATTTGTAGAGAATAGTTTATGGTCTCTTGTGGACTTAACTTACCCTTGTTTTTTATTATATCTTTAAGAGTCTTCCCATTAATAAATTCCATTACGATATAGTATATCTTCTTCCCTTCAACTTCCTCAGCACCTACATCATATATGTTAAGAATATTTGGATGTGAAAGACTGGCTGCTGCCTGGGACTCCCTCCTAAATTTTCTTATAAAATCTTCATCCTCAGTAAATTCATCCCTAAGTACTTTTATGGCTACGAATCTGTTTAAAAGGTGACATTTAGCCTTATAAACAATGGCCATACCACCTTCGCCTACCTTCTCAATTATCTCATATCTATTACCCAGCATGGTACCAATCATCTTAACACCTCATTATCCATATTAATTCCTATAACCGTTATATTATCCCTTCCACCATTTTCTTTTGCTAATTTTACTAATACATTGCATATATTATTCATATCCTTTTTGTCATACTTTTCTATTACTCTTAAGATAACATCATCGTCAATCATATTAGTAAGACCATCACTACATAGAATAATTATATCATTATTTGTAATATCCTTTGAAAAAACATCTGATTTAATCTTATAGCTTGTACCAATAGCCCTTGTTATGACATGCCCTTGAGGATGGTCCTTTGCTTCATCCTTATCTATAGAACCATTTTTTATCAACTCATTTACTAATGTATGATCATCAGTTAATTGAATTATCTTACCTTCTCTAATTAAATATGCCCTACTATCTCCAACATGACCAATAACTAGGTTTTTATCTCCTATATAAGCCATGGTTAAAGTAGTGCCCATTCCATTGAATTCAGATGAGTCTAAGGATTTAATAAAGATTTCATCATTTGCTTGGTCTATGGCTTTTTTGATGTATCTTTTAATATCATCTGGATTCTTTAACATTTCCTTATTTTCATCTATAAATTCCACTATGCTTTTTACTGCCATGGAGCTGGCTATATCTCCCGCATTATGACCACCCATTCCATCTGCTACAAGAAAAATAGGAAAGTCACTCTCACTAGATGCAAACATATAGTCTTGATTATTTTCTCTTTTTAATCCAATATCGCTTACGGCTCCAACAATCATCGTATCACCCCAAGATTTATCAATTCTCTATTACACTTCTTCTTAGCTGTCCACAGGAAGCACTTATATCGCTTCCCATCTCTCTTCTTATTGTAGCTTGTAATTTCTTATTTAAGAGCATCTTTTGAAACCTTTCAACATTTGTTCTTTCTGGTCTTATTTTATTATACTCTTTGATTGGATTAAGAGGTATCAAGTTTATATGCGCGTTAATGCCCTTTAAAATCCTCGTAAGTTCGTCTACTTCCTTTTCACCGTCATTTACACCATCGATAAGGGTATATTCGAAGGTAATTCTCCTATTATTGGAATCTCCATAATGTTTACAAGCTTCTAGGAGGTCCTTTAATTTATATCTTTTAGAAATAGGCATAATCTTCATTCTCTCTTCATCAAATGGTGAATGGAGGGATATGGAAAGGGTAATAGGTAAATTCTCCTTTGCCAAATCATATATCCTAGGCACTAGACCACAGGTGGAAATAGTAATATTTCTTAGACCTATGTTATGTCCCTTTTCATCATGTATTATATTAATAAACTTTACTACATTATCATAATTATCTAGAGGTTCTCCACTTCCCATTAAGACTATATTAGAGATTTCAGATTCTCTATCCTTTTCCATCATATAGATCTGGTTAACCATTTCCGCAGGACTTAAATGTCTTATTAGTCCCTCTTTAGTAGAAGCACAAAAAGCGCATCCCATCTTACACCCAACTTGTGTAGATATGCATGCAGTATTACCGTGCTTATATTCCATAAAAACACTTTCTATTATGTTACCATCCTCTAAGTGGAATAAATACTTATTGGTCTTATCCAGCTTAGAATCGAATCTTTGAAGAAGCTTAATTTGATTAACTGTTACTAACTCATCAAGCTTAGTTCGTAAATTTTGGGGAAGGAGGTTTAATTCATTTATATCCAACTTCCTATTTCTATTAAAATATGAAAAAACTTGTTCACCTCTAAAGGGCTTTTCACCAATATCTTTCATAAATTCTTTGGATTCCTCTAGAGTTAAAGAGTTTATTTCAATTTTATTCATACTACCACCTCTGTCCTAAGACATATTATACATAATATCATTTAATTAATCTATCCTTCTTTAATCATTTTTGCTATAAAAAAGCCATCTGTATTGTGTTTATTAGGATATAACTGAATATATCCTTTCTTTAAGCTATTAATTTCTTTATTAGAAAGATTACTATCTTCTAGTTCCATACTTCTAAAATCCTTATTTTTTCTAAGGAAATTTTCAACTACTTGAATATTCTCTTGGTTCAATATGGTACAAGTAGAATATATTAAAATTCCACCTTTTTTTAAATATCCCTTGGCAACATCCAAGATATCTTCTTGTAATTTAGAGAGTTCATCTATATCATCTGATGTTTTATTCCATTTGATTTCAGGCTTTCTTCTAATAAGCCCTAATCCAGAGCAAGGTGCATCTACTAGTACATAATCAGCTTTAGTTATTAAGTTTTCATCCACTTCAAGGGCATCATAAACCTCTGTTTTAATAATGTCTATACCAAGCCTATTAGCATTGTCCTCAACTAGTTTTATCTTGTGTTCGAACTTATCCCTAGAGATGATTAGACCCTTATTATTCATATATTGTGCAATATGGGTGGATTTTCCACCTGGTGCACTACAAAGATCAATTACTAAGGATCCTTCCTTTGGATTTAATAATTGAGCTACAAGCATAGAGCTTTCATCCTGAATAGTAAATAGTCCCTTTTTAAACTCCTCAAGACTAGTTATTCTGGCTGGGTTATGAATTATTAGACTGTCATTTGCATATTGACCATAGGATATTTTAAATCCTTTATCCTCAAGTTTACTCTTAAGAGTATCCTTATCTGTCTTTAGGGTATTCACTCTGATATTCAAAAGAGGTGTGGTATTGTTAGCTACAAGTAGGCCCTTTGTAAATTCGCTGCCAAAATCATTAATAAACCTTTTAACCAACTCTTCCGGATGGGAATATTTAATACTTAAATACTTCACTTCATCCTTTATATCTATGGATAAAAAGCCTTCTTTATCACGGCTTATGGATCTTAAGACCCCATTAACAAAACCACTACTACCCTTGTTTCCATATTTTTTAGCTAGTTTTACTGATTCATTAACGGCAGCACTATCAGGTATTTTATCCATAAAAGCTATCTGATAAATTCCAAGTCTTAAAATACTCATTATTGCTGGATGAATCTTATTTCTATTAATCTTTGAAGCCTTAGAGATGATGTAATCAATATATAACCTATTTTCAAGGCTTCCATATACTAATTCTCTAATTAAATTCTCATCCTTTTGAGAAATTTCTTCTTTTATATTTTTGCTAATAGAAAGATTGGAATACCCTTTTTTCTCATCTATATCCAATAAAATTCTTAAAGCAATATTTCTAGGATTTGCACTCATAAAAAAACCTCCATAAAAAAAGGGGGAATCCTCCCCCTTTAATCTCTTCTTCTTGTCATAAATAAAATTCTTAATAGCTCTCCTACTGCTGTTAGAGTTGCTGCAACATAGGTAAGGGCAGCCGCATTTAAAACCTGTTTTGCAGGCTTTAAATTCTCTTGTGGTAGGATGCCATTTTCCAGTTGAACTAATGCCCTCCTGCTAGCATTGTATTCCACAGGGAGGGTTATTACTTGAAATAATACTACGCCAAGAAATAATGCTATACCAATATCAATAAAGAATGGACTTATTAAAAAACCTAGGATTATGAAGAGCCATACCATTCTTGACCCTATATTTGCAATAGGTGCAATATTGTTTCTTAACATAAGTGGAAAGTATCCATCTGAATGCTGTATAGCATGACCTACCTCATGGGCAGCTACGCTTAAAGCCGCCACACTAGAACTTCCATAAACATTTCGTGATAACCTTAAAACTCTAGTTCTTGGGTCATAATGGTCAGTTAAATTTCCTGCTACTTGCTCTACATGAACATCATAAAGGCCATTTCTATCCAAGATCATCCTAGCAGTTTGTAATCCTGTTAAGCCACTATTACTATTTACTCTTAAATATTTATTAAAAGTATTGTTTATTTTCATTTGTGCATATCCTGCAAATAATAAAGCAGGGAGTACAAAGATCAAATATGAGCTATAATAGCCTCCGGACATTCCATATCCATACATACTATCACCTTCCTATTTTAAAACCTTACCTTCTTCTATATCATTTCCTGCCAAATATTGAGCTACTGTCAGAACCTTCTTGCCTGGAAATTGAAGCTTTTCAATTATAATTTGACCATCTCCCACTGCAACATTTATACCCTTTTTACTTACTTCTACTATAGTTCCACTAGGAATATCTAATTTATCCTCATTAAAGGTAACTTGATGTATCTTAATTATTTCGTCTCCATAATAGGAAAATGCAATTGGCCAAGGTTTAAGACCTCTAACCATATTGAAAATATCCTTAGCACTTTTATTCCAATCAATTCTTCCTAAATCCTTATATATCATAGGAGCATAGGTGCTTAGTTCATGATTTTGAGGAGATAAAACAGCCTTCTCTTCTACTAGGTCCTCCATGGCATCTATCATTAATTCTCCACCTAAAGCGGACAATTTATCATGGATTGTTATAAAATCATCATCTTCAAGGATTTCTATCCTTCCTATTAAAAGAGTATCTCCAGAATCTAATCCTTCTTCTATTTTCATAATAGAAACTCCAGTTTCTTTTTCACCATCTAAAATGGCCCAGTTAATAGGTGCTGCTCCTCTATACTTTGGTAATATAGAGGCATGAACATTGAAGCAACCATATTTAGGTATTTTTAGAATATCTATTCTAAGAATTTGCCCATAAGCAACTACAATTATAAAATCAGGAGAAATATTCTTTATAATATCCACAGATTCTGAGTCGTTTATATTCTTAGGTTGATATATTTGAAGCCCAAGTTCTAAAGCCTTTTCTTTAACAGGGGTGGGTAATAATTTCTTCCCCCTTCCCTTAGGCTTATCTTCCTGTGTAATAACCAATTCTATATCATAGCCTTTTTTATACAAGTTTTCTAGTGTGGGCACTGCAAATTCCGGTGTACCCATGAATATTACTTTCATTAAATCTACTCCTCGTCTACTTCTTCCTCTTCTAAATCCTTGTTTTCAAGGACTTCTAATGCTTTATCTGTGTATAAAATTCCATCTAAATGGTCGATTTCATGACAAAATATTCTAGCAGCAAGTCCTTTTGCCTCTATAACTTTACTATCACCATTTTCATCCATAAACTTTACTTTAATACTTTCAGGACGTTGAACTGTTCCAGAATAGCCTGGTACCGATAAACACCCTTCCAAATCAGTAATTTCTCCGTCTTGTTCAATTATTTCAGGATTAATGGCCTTAATAGGACTATCGCCAATATCAACAACTATAGCTCTTCTTAGAACACCTATCTGTGGGGCTGCTAGTCCTACTCCATTGGCATCTATCATGGTTTCCACCATGTCATCTAATAATACCTTAATTCTATCATTAATTTCTGTAATCTCCTTTGATGTTTTCCTAAGAATAGGATCACCATCAAGCCTAATTTCTCTTAATGCCATTTATTTCTTTCCTCCTATAATATGGTTTGTGGATTAATATCAATGCTGAATTTAATCCCTTCTTTAATTTTTTCTTCATCTAATATACAAACCCTGTGTATAAGCCTCTTTAATCCTTCCATCTCATCGTCCTTGGCCTTTATTAAAATATTCCATCGATAATTTCTCTTTATCTTTTCGATTGGTGCAGGATTTGGGCCAATTAAGAATTTACTTATATCTATATGATTATTAAGCATATATGTCTTAATTATATCATATAATTTATGACTTTTTTCTTTAACCTTTGAAATATTATCACCATAAATAAGTATACTTATCAAATTTATAAAAGGTGGATATAGGAATTCTTTTCTTAATCCTATCTCCATATTATAAAAGCTATTGTAATCCTGATCCTTAGAAAATATAATACTATAGTGATCTGGGTTATAGGTCTGTAAAATCACCTTCCCAGGATAATCTCCTCTGCCTGATCTGCCAGCAACCTGGGTTACTAGCTGAAATGCCTTTTCTGGAGATCTAAAATCAGGTAGATTAAGAGTAGTATCTGCAGCTATAATACCTACTAAAGTAACATTTGGAAAATCAAGTCCTTTTGAGATCATTTGAGTTCCAATTAAGATATCTATTTCCCCTCTTTTCATCCGCTCCAAGATTTCATCAAAACTACCCTTTTCAGAAGTAGTATCGCTATCCATCCTAACAACTCTTGCATCTGGAAATAAGTCTTTAGTTTGTTCTTCAACCTTTTCAGTACCTATTCCAAAATATTTTATATATTTGCTACCACAAGAAGGACAAATTTCTGGAGAATTTGCAGTATCACCACAATAATGACACCTTAATTTATCTATGTTTCTATGATAGGTCATAGATATGTCGCAATTATGACATTTTGCTACATAACCACAAGATCTACAGGATACAAAGGTAGAAAAACCCCTTCTATTTAAAAATAATATAGTTTGTTTTTTATTCTCAAGATTTCTTTTCAATTCATTATATAATTCCAAGCTAAAAATAGATTTATTTCCATTTACTAGCTCTAATCTCATATCCACTAATACCACTTCAGGAAGCTCACCTCTAGTAGCTCTCTCCTTTAATTCTAGTAGCTTAAATCTTCCTATCTGTGAATTATAATAAGTTTCCATTGAAGGAGTTGCCGTACCCATTACTACTGTAGCTCCTTCTAATTCGTTTCTCTTCAAAGCAACTTCTATCGTATCATATTTTGGGTTTTGAGAAGATTTGTAAGTATTTTCATGTTCCTCGTCTATAATAATCAAACCCAAATTGGAAAAGGGTGCAAATACTGCCGATCTAGCACCTACAACTATTTTAACCTTTCCTTCTCTTATGCTTCTCCACTGGTCAAACCTTTCCCCTTGACTAAGCTTGCTATGAAGGACCGCTACTTCCTCTCCAAATCTACCAACAAATCTATCTATTGTTTGTGGGGTTAAGGATATTTCTGGGACTAGGATAATAGTATCCTTATTCATCCTTAGCATTTCTTCTACTAATTGTAAGTAAACTTCGGTCTTTCCGCTTCCCGTAATACCATGGATAAGAAAATTTTCATCTCTATCTTCATCAATGCTTTTCATAATATTAGTAAACACTAGATATTGTTGATGGTTTAATAGATGTTTATTATACTTAGGTATACTTCGACTTAATGGATTTCTAGTGATTTCTTTTTCGTATATAGAGATTAGGTTTTTTTCTTCCAAGCTTCTTAAAGTACTTAAGCTAGTAGATAATTCAGCTAAAATTTCTTTAACTGGAATTTCTTTTACTTTTAAGAGATAATCATAGATTAATAATTGTTTTTTGCTTCTCCCACCAATTATTTCATGACCTTTATCTCCATCCAGGTCTTCAACCTTTACCCACTTCTCATATTTCTTATTTATAACCGTCTTTATATCCATAATAATATCTATAATTTCATCATCTTCAAGCTTCTTGATTATCGGATTAATATTACTTATATCTAATTTACTTTTTATATCCTCTAAATTGGACGTTCCATTTATTTTAAGATATTCTAATATCTTTTTTTCATTATTATTATAGGATAATTCTTTATTATCCTTAAGTTCAATAAAAATTTGAATTTCTTTAAAATCACCAGGTGGCAATATAGGTTGAAGGGAATCTAAATATGGGCTTAAATATCTATCCTTCATCCAAAGCCCTAGGCTAATCAATT
Organism: uncultured Tissierella sp.; assembly: GCA_964590735.1. GTDB lineage: Bacteria > Bacillota > Clostridia > Tissierellales > Tissierellaceae > Tissierella_B. The sequence continues at coordinate 8,873 of CAZPZN010000002.1, read as the reverse complement.
CCTTGGAGACTAGTGGCTTAGTATCTATTACATCTAAAATATTCTTAACTTTATATTCATCATTATCAAGCTTGTCAATAATTCCAATGATAAAACCTTTTATAGGCTTGTTCCCTCTACCAAAGGGAATTACTACACGCATCCCTTCCTTTGCTATATCTTCGAAGGCATTGATTGCATAGGTAAATGGTCTATCTACTGAAGATGCTCTATTATCTATAATTACTTCTGCATATTTCATCGAATCATGCCCTTTCTAAAAAGGCTAGATATATTATCTAGCCTTAACAAGTAATTCTTTTACCTTATCTAATATCTTCTCTGCAAGATGGCTTTTATCCATTAATGGATAGTCTTCGGTAGAACCATCCTTATTTATAATAGTTGCTATATTGGTATCGGCCTTAAAACCTGCTCCAGGAGAAGTTACGTCATTTGCAACAATAAAATCAAAATTTTTCTTTTTCAACTTTCCAAGTGCATATTCCAATAGGTTATTGGTTTCAGCAGCAAACCCTACTATTATCTGCTTGTTCTTCTTTTGTCCATAAAAAGCTGCAATATCTTGATTTCTTACCAAATTAAGTTTTAATATATCATCATCTTTTTTCTTAATCTTTACTCCACTAACTGTCTCTGGTCTATAATCAAGGGGTGCTGCCGATTTAATTAGGACGTCACAAGTCTCAAAATAGTCTCCAACTGCTTTAAACATATCCTGAGTAGTATTTACTTTTATGACCTTGGCTTTCTTAGGTGGGTCTAAATTTGATGGTCCTGTTATTAAGACTACTTCTGCTCCCCTATCTACAGCATTTTTAGCTAGCGTATATCCCATTTTTCCACTTGAATGATTGGTTATATATCTTACAGGATCCAAAGGTTCCATAGTAGGTCCTGCCGTAATAATTATTTTATTTCCTATTAGGTCCTTTTTAACAAAGCTTCCAATAAGATAGTCAACTATGTCAGCAGGTTCAGCCATCTTGCCAGCTCCATAATCCCCACAGGCAAGTCTACCAATCCCTGTCTCAATAAATTCATGACCTAATTTTTCTAATTTCTTCATATTTTCTTGAACTATTGGATTGCAGTACATATTAGTATTCATTGCGGGGGCAAAAATGATCTTCGCAGTGGAAGCCATTATTACCGTTGTAAGCATATTATCAGCTATTCCATTGGCAATTTTTCCTATTGTATTAGCAGTTGCAGGCGCAACAAGTATAATATCTGCTTTTTTTGCTAGTGAGATATGCTCTACATCGAAGTCGGTAATAAGACCGAACATCTCAGTATGAACTTGATTTACAGACATTGTTTGAAAGGTTAGTGGTGTAACGAATTTAGTTGCCCCTTCAGTCATAATAACATCTACATTGGCCTTTTGCTTGACCAATCTACTGACTAAATCTGCTGCTTTATAAGCAGCAATTCCTCCTGTAACACCTAATAATATATTCTTACCCTCTAACATCATCTCACCTACTTAGTTTCTGCAGTATCAGTACTTTCATATTCTAGTTTGCCTTCTAAAAGCTCTTCTAAAGCTATGGTTACAGGCTTATTAGATATAGTTTCTACCATTGGGCTAGAACCATCTATAAGCTGTCGTGCTCTCTTTGATACCGCTACAACCAACGTATATTTACTTACCCCATCTTCTAATAGATTTATCAATGACGGATTTAGCATCTATTCTCCTCCTTGCTTCATTACATTTAATTTTATATCCTTTTGTCTCTTTACCCTTAATCTCTCAGCATGAATAATGGCCTCTATATCCTTTACTGCATTTTTCACTTCATCGTTTACCACGAAATAATCATATTCTCCAACGAAGTCAAGTTCTTTAAATGCGTTTTCAAATCTGGTATTAATATCTTCTTCAGTTTCTGTGCCTCTTTTCACTATCCTGTTTCTCAGCTCATCCATAGTCGGAGGAAGTAAAAATACAAAAACAACGTTTTTATAGTTTTTCTTTACTTGAAGTGCACCTTGTACATCTATTTCCAATAATACTATCTCACCTTTTTCAATTTCTTCCAAAACGAATTCTTTCGGTGTTCCATAATAATTGGTATGCACAAAAGCTGATTCCAAAAACTCACCCTGTGCATCCATCTCTTCAAACTCTTCATGAGTAAGAAAGAAGTAGTTCTCGCCATTTATCTCTGTAGGCCTGGGTTTTCTTGTGGTTGCTGAAATTGAGAATACTATATCATCTCTCTTGCTCATTAGTTCTTGACTAACTGTACCCTTTCCACTTCCCGAAGGTCCTGAAATAACTAATAAAAATCCTGTTGACAAATTAACCCACCATCTTTCTCTTTTATTCATTAGTTTCTATTGTGTTATTTATCCTATTTGCTATGGTTTCAGGCTGAACAGCTGCAAGGATAAGATGTTCACTATCTGTAATTATAACAGCCCTTGTTCTCCTACCATAGGTTGCATCTATTAATAAACCTTTGTCTCTTGACTCCTGTATCATTCTTTTTATAGGAGCAGATTCTGGACTAACAATAGAAATTATTCTATTAGCGGATACAATATTTCCAAACCCTATATTGATTAATTTTATTGACATACTACCTCCATTATTCAATATTTTGAATCTGTTCCCGTATCTTTTCTATTTCAGCCTTCATATTTACAACATTTCTTGTAATCTCTAAATCATTAGCCTTGCTACCAATGGTATTAATCTCTCGATTTAACTCTTGAGTCAGAAAATCCAACTTTCTACCTATGGATTCACTTTCCTCCAATATATTTCTGAACTGTTTGATATGGCTCCCTAATCTTACGATTTCCTCATCAATACTACATCTATCAGCAAAGAAAGCTACTTCACTACTTAATCTATCTTCATCCAATAATGCATTATCTTCTAAAAGGACCCTTATCCTTTCCTTGAGTTTATCCTTATATTCAAGAACCACTTGAGGAGACCTTTCTTTTACCTTATCAGCTATTTCTTCTAAAGTGTGTAATTTATCTAGAATATCTGATTTCAACTCTTTTCCTTCTAGTTCTCTCATCTTTAATATATTATCCAATGCAATATGAAGAGCTTGTGATAAACATAACCATATGAGATCCTCGTCTAATTCCTTTCTCTCTGTTGATACTACTTCTGGCATTCCCAAGATATTATTTAATCTAATATTGTCTTCTAGTGCAAGACCATCTACTAGCTCTTCTAATGCTATTTTATATGATTTTGCAAGGGGTATATCCACTTTAACATCAATTGAGGATTCATTAATATATTCTAAATTGATATAAACATCTACCTTACCCCTACTTATCTTTTCTTTAATAATCTTTTTGATACTTTCTTCAAGATAGGATATATGCCTAGGCATTTTCACAAAAATATCATTATATCTGTGATTTACAGCCTTTAATTCAACTTTAAATCTATATAATTCGTTTTGAGCCTCACCTCGTCCATATCCAGTCATACTTCTAATCATAAATCCACCTCTTCATCTTTAATTATGTTACTTAATTATCAAATTACATAAGCAATAAGTAAGTATAATAATATTTATTACTATACTTTTGTAGTTTGATTAGAAAATATAGCAAGCTTCCATATTTCTTGACCCTATTCACAATATGGAAATATACTAATATCATTATAAGACATAATTAAATAAAAAACTATTAAATATTAAGACTTCTTAATATTTAATCGAATATTTCGTAATATTTTGCCCTTTTATCCCCTTAAGTTACTATTTGCATGGACTTCTTCTTAGTGTTATACTTATTTTATTACAAACAGGAAAGACCTACTTTGAATCTTTAATCTAAGTGGCTTTCCGTAGATGAGTAACAAGAAAAGCTACATCTAATGGTATTTTAGTAGCTTTTCTTATTCTAGTTAATGGAGGAATCTTATGTCGTTTGATGGTATAGTAACAAATGCTGTTGTAAGAGAACTGAATTCTACGATTCTTGGGGGTCGAGTAGATAAAATATATCAACCTGAAAAAGATGAACTATTTATATCTATTCACAATAATGGAATTAACTATAAATTAATAATGTCAGCTTCTAGCAATAATCCAAGGATTTATCTTACTAATAAGTCTAAGAAAAACCCTGTTACACCACCAATGTTCTGTATGCTCTTAAGAAAGCATATATCTGGTGGAATTATATTAAATATAGAACAATATGAGATGGATAGAGTTGTCTTTATCGATATATCTGCTCAAGATGAACTAGGGCAACCTACAGAAAAGAGACTAGTGATTGAAATCATGGGTAAACACAGCAATATTATTCTAATGGATAAAGCAACTTATAAGATCATTGATTCCATAAAAAGAGTTACTGATGAGATGTCAAGAGTAAGACAAATTTTACCTAATTCTATTTATGAGAATCCACCAATAAAAGATAAGAAGAATCCATTGAAAACAAATTATGAGGAATTCCATGAATTTATGGAAAACCAAGCTAAAAATACAGCTGTCTATAAATTTTTCTATTTCAACTATCTTGGCCTTAGCCCCCTAATAAGCCGTGAAATCTGTTTGGAATCCATTGATTTGGACCGAACTATCATGAGCATATCAGAGGTCGAAATTCAAAAGCTCTATGCTAGCTTTAAAAATCTTATGGAAAAGATCATTAATGGAGATTTTACTCCTCTATATATTACTAATAGAGATGAAAATGAAATATTAGCCTTCCATAGTCTAGAACTAGATCAATTTGGATCTGAAAACAAACATTATCTAGACAGCATTTCTGATGTCCTTGATATATATTATAGAAAAAAGGATGTGCTGGATAGAATTAGTCAAAAATCTCAATCCATAAGAAAATCCATAGGTGTTAAACTTGATAGAACCCTAAGTAAATTGGGAAAACAAAAAGAAGAACTCCTAGAAAGTATGGATAGGGAAAAATATAAGATTTATGCAGACTTGATATCAGCTAATCTTCATAGAATTAATAGGGGGTCAAAAGAAGTAAATTTAGAAAACTTCTATGATGAAAACATGGAAGAAATACTAATCCCTTTAGATATTAAGTTATCTCCAGTAGATAATGCCCAAAGGTATTATAAAAAATATTCTAAATTAAAGAATGCTAACAATCTACTTCTAGAACAGATTCCTGAAACTGAGTCTGAAATAGAATATCTTGAGAATGTACTTCTTAGTATTGAAAACGCCTCAGAGATTTATGAATTGGATGAAATAAAAGAAGAACTTATTACAGAAGGCTATATAAAGGCTAGCAACAAAATGAAAAAGAAGAAAAAGAAAGAGGAGATAGCAAGACCTCAACATTATATATCCGGTGATGATTTTAATATCTATGTAGGAAAAAATAATAGACAAAATGACTATCTAACAATGAAATTTGCTCATAAAGAGGATATCTGGCTCCACGTACAAAATATGCCCGGAAGTCATGTTGTTATAAAGTCTGAAGGAAAAGAAGTACCCTTATCCACTCTTGAAGATGCAGCTAATTTAGCCGCCTTCTTTAGTAAAGGGAAAAATTCAAATCATGTTGCTGTAGATTATACTCAGAAAAAAAATGTTAAGAAACCCAAAAATGCAAAAACTGGAATGGTTATCTACGAAAATTTTAAGACAATTATAATAGACCCTTCTAATCAGAGGATTCAGGAACTTAAAAAGGTAGAAATTTAAATTTCTACCTTTCTTTTATTACGAATTGGAAAGTTCAACTTTACGCATAAATGAGTAAGAAAAAACAGCTTCCTATAAAGTATCTTTAGAAGCTATTTTTATAACCACTTTATCTACATGGTCTATCTCAGTAAACTCTACGCCTACGTTTTCATTTCTAGATGTAGGAACATTCTTACCTACATAGTCAGCCCTTATAGGAAGCTCCCTGTGACCTCTATCAACTAGTACTGCTAGCTGAACCTTCTTAGGTCTTCCCGTATGTACTAGTGCATCTAAGGCGGCTCTTACGGTCCTACCTGTAAAAATCACATCATCTGTCAATACCACAATCTTATTGCCTATCTCACCTTCAAAATCATCATTAATCAAGGGTTGACTATTTATTTCTTCAAGATCATCCCTATAAAGTGTGATGTCAAGTATATATACTGGAACCAAAACATTCTCTATTTCGAAAATTTTATTTGCTATTCTATGAGCAAATGGTACACCTCTAGTTTTAATACCTACTAAAACTAGGTCATTTACTCCCTTATTACGCTCTATTATCTCATTAGCAATTCTTGTAATTGCTCTAGATATAGCCTTTTCATCCATGATTACAGCCTTAGTAAACAAATAATCACCTTCTTCTTAATTTATTTAATATATTATTAAAATTCTCTGGAACATCTGATTCAAATTCCATATACTCATTAGATCTTGGATGGATAAATCCTAACTTTCTAGCATGGAGTAATTGCTTATCTATTTTAAATTCATTTTTAGCCCTAGAATATATGGGGTCACCCACTATAGAATGGTTAAGATGTGATAGATGAACTCGAATTTGATGTGTCCTTCCGGTCTCTAATCTTAACTGGACAAGTGTATAATTTTGAAATCTTTCTAAGACCAAAAAGTTTGTAATTGCTTCCTTACTGTTGGTACTTATTACAGTCATTCTCTTTCTATCCTTTGGATCCCTACCTATAGGAAGGTTTATCCTACCGTGGTTTTCTTTCACAAGGCCATGAACTAGCGCGATATATTCTCTATGAATTTTTCTATCCTTTAGCTGATCAGACAGCTGTCTATGAGCAAAATCGTTTTTTGCAACTATTAATAAGCCCGATGTATCCTTATCAAGTCTATGGACTATACCTGGTCTAATGATTCCATTAATAGTCGATAGGCTATCTATATGAAAAAGTAGTGCATTTACTAGAGTTCCTGTATAATTACCTGGTGCAGGATGGACCACTATATTTTGCGCTTTATTTATTATGACCAAATCTTTATCCTCATAGATTATTTCCAAAGGAATATCCTCAGCTATTAGATCAAGTTTCTTGGGTTCTGGTAAATCAACCTTAATCATATCTCCTTCTTTAACTAAATAGCTTGCCTTTTTAGCTAGGTCATTAACAAGGACACGTTTATCTTTGATTATCTTTTGTATATATGTCCTTGATACCTCATCAAGTTGACTAGATAGATAGGAATCAAGTCTTTCATTTTCCTCTTCATCTACAACATAAAGCTCAATTAATTCCATAAATTTTCTCCTTATGCTATTTGTTTATCAAATAGTATTACCACCACTATAAACAGTGTCCCTACTACGATAAAGATATCCGCTATATTGAAAACAGGGAAATCATAGCTTTTTATAAGATTTACCCTAATAAAATCTACTACATATCCTAATCTAACTCTATCTATAAAATTACCAATTGCACCGCCTAGTAACATGGCAATTGAAAATATTGCGAAATTACTTAGACTGGAAAAATTCTTGTAAAGAAAATAAATGATAAAAAGTATTACTAAGCTAGTAATAATAATAAAGAAAACCCTTCTCTGCTGTAGTATTCCAAAAGCAGCACCATAGTTCTTAACAAACCTAAATTCAAAATGTCCAGGAATAATTACTATTGGAGCTTGTCCAAATAGATACTTTACAGCTAGCGACTTTGTTATTTGGTCCAAAATAATTATAACAACAGGTAATATAATAAAAAGCAAGATCTTATCCCCCTATAATTTATTCATAATAATTCAAGAAATCTCATACTTAACGGTGATAATATATTAGGATTTCCCACATTAAAACTTCTCTGAATATTCAGAGAAGCTATTTAAGTGTTTTTTCATAATATTCCTGAGAAATGTTCTCAATATTATTAATATCTTCCTCGTCTTCATCTTTATAAACACCTATATAATCTCCTGTAGAAAAGGATGGATCACCAGGTACAATATCTAACTCAAGAATATCTTGTAAGACATCCTCTCTATCATATCCAATTTCTTCAGGATTGTTGCTATTCTTTGTTATATAATCATCATCTATTGATTCATAAATTTTATCTTCTGAGACACTGTTACTATCTTCCATACACTTACCACAAGTTTTGGCATAGGGTATAACTTCAAGACGACCTGTTGGAATCTCAGTATCACAAACTTTACATACCCCAAATCTTCCATTTTTTATATCCTCAAGAGAGTCCTCTATTTCACCTAGTATATCCTTAAGTTGGTTCTTAAAGCCTTCATCTTGTTCCCTCATAAAAGTTTCTGTTCCTTGATCTCCTGGGTGATTATCATAGTTTGATAATTCATTTAGATAATTATCCATATTAGAGTATTCTTCCATATTATCCATATTGTTTAGAGTTTTTAGGGTTTTCATCTTTTCACGAATTAGCTCACTTCTATAATGGTCTAATTTTTCTCTATCCATGGTAGCCTCCTTAAAGTATTTAAGCATAGTATGCCCATGGATTAAAAAATTCTTCTATACAAGTTCTTCCTCAAGATCAAGAGGTGAATTATCTCTTATTTGTGGCTTATTATTATCTACCTTTTCAATTTCATTATAAAAACTATCCACTGAAAGCAGTTGTGCCTCTAAAAAAGACTTATACCTAGTCTTGAATATAAAAATTTCCTTCTTTAACTCATCATATTCTCTTTTTATATCCCTAACATCTTCATGCGCCTTATCGATAAGTTTCTTTGCTTCTAACTCAGCATCACTTTTTATATTCTCTGCCTTTTGTCTGGCTGCAACCGTAACCTCATCTGCAGTGGTTTGAGCCACTATCAAGGTTTTCTTCAAGGTTTCTTCCATGGTATTAAAACGTCTGACCTGGTCTGCTAATAAAGATATCTTATCCTTAAGTTCTATATTCTCCT
>CAZPZN010000001.1:69430-99990 GCA_964590735.1 uncultured Tissierella sp. | reverse complement strand
TAAATTTCCCTATGTATATAGCTATGATAGTTGCTCCATTAGCAGTAATTATATCATATTTTCCAAATCTTGATCCATTACTAGCAACTCAGCAATTAATTGCAGGAGTTTCAACTCAGGTATTATTAGCTGTTCCTATGTTTATATTTGCTGCAGATATAATGTCAGTAGGTCAAACATCTAATAGATTGCTAGATTTTGTAGATACATTTGTAGGACACATTCATGGAGGAATGGCGATAACCACTGCGGCTACTTGTACCTTGTTTGGTGCTATTTCAGGTTCAACACAGGCAACAGTAGTTGCCATAGGTAAACCTATGAGAAATAGACTTATAGCTAGTGGCTATGAGAATGAAGATACTACAGCACTTGTTATAAGTTCAGCAATTATAGCGCTCCTAATACCACCAAGTATATCAATGATAATGTATTGTGTTGTAACAGGTGCATCTGTAGGAGATTTATTTTTAGCTGGAGTTGTACCGGGACTGCTAATCTTATTATTCTTCTCTATTTACAATTACTTAAGAGCAAAGAAAAAGAATATTCCTAGAACAGAAAGACTAGATTTTAAAGGTAGATTTGAAGCGTTTAAAAAAGCCATAGGACCATTAGGTTTTCCAGTAATCATATTTGCAGGAATCTATTCAGGTAAATTCAGTCCAACAGAAGCAGCAGCTATGGGAGTTTTATACGCAGCAATACTTGAGATAGTAATTTTCAAATCTATAAAGTTAAAAAATTTTAAAGATATAGCATTATCAACAGCAGTGGTTACGACAGCAGTATTTATACTGGTAGCTGCAGGTAGCTTATTCTCATGGGCAATTTCTTATGCCAGAATTCCACAGCTTATAACTGAATCTGTACTGGGAGTAGATCCTTCAGCTATTAAAATTCTAGTTACAGTAACAATATTCTTCTATATAGCTGGTATGTTTGTAGACTCAATAGTTGCTATTGTTATATTGACACCAATATTTTTCCCAATGAAGCCTTTAGTGACGAAGGTTTTTTAGTAACAAGAAATTGGACTAGTGGATACTTTCCTGAAGGAGCAAAACAAATAACAGGAGAAACTATGTACGAAACAATTCTTAAAGAAAGAGATACATGCTTTGCTTGTGCTGTGAGATGTAAGCGAGTTGTAGAAGTTCCAGGTATGGTGGACCCATTGTATGGAGGCCCAGAGTATGAAACAGCAGGAACGTTTGGTTCATATTGTGGAGTTACTAGCCTTGAACACGTATCATTAGCAAACCAACTATGCAACATGTATGGCCTTGATACAATTTCTTGTGGTGCTACTATAGCATTTGCTATGGAGTGCTATGAAAAGGGACTAATAGATAAAGTTACTACAGATGGCATTGAGTTAAACTTTGGAAATGCAGAAGTATTAGCTCTGTTAATAGAAAAAATAGCCAAACGTGAAGGTTTTGGAGACTTATTAGCTGAAGGAAGTTATAGAGCTGCAGAAAAAATTGGGGAAGAAGCAATTCCATTGAGTATTTCTGTGAAGAAACAGGAATTACCTGCACATATGCCTCAATATAAACCTGCTGTAGGCTTAGTCTATGCAGTGAATCCATTTGGGGCAGATCATCAATCAAGTGAGCATGATCCATTCTTAGTAATGCCATCAGATAGTAGGGAAAGAATTAGACTAGCAAAGATTGGTATCACTAAGGGATATGAAGACAACTTTACTATGGACGATGAGAAAGTAAGATTTGCACTTGATACTCAAAGATATTTTTCCATACTAGATACATTATGTCTATGTCAATTTGTTTGGGGTCCGTCATGGGAACTCTATGGCCCAGATGAGATGGTAGACCTATGTAAGTCTGGTATCGGATGGGATACATCTATATTTGAACTTATGCAGGTAGGAGAAAGACGTATTAATATGATGAGATATTTTAATGCGAGAGAAGGATTTACCAAAGAGGATGATAAGCTTCCAGAAAGAATATTTGAACCTTTAAAAGGTGGTCCTACTGATGGTGTAGTCTTAGATAGAAAAGCTCATGAGCAAGCTAAAGAATTGTATTATGAATTAGCAGGATGGGACAAAGCAGATGGAAATCCAACGGATTATACTATGAAAAAGCTATCACTCCAATGGTTGTTAGAACAATAAGAGGTGATTAAATGGTAGTAGTTTTAAATAAAAAACAAATTACCATTTCAGATGATTGTAATTTAATGGACTTGATTAAGGAATTAGGTTTTCCAAAATCAGTAGCTGTATTTATAAATGGAAAACAGTTATTAATGTCACAATATGACGGTTTTATATTAAGTGAAAATGATGAAGTTAGAATTATTAAGCCATTAGGTGGTGGCTAATTTAGGAGGGGGAAATTATGTTTAAGACTACAAAAGATTTAGATAATTTATTAAAAAAACATGAATCCTATAGAGGGGGATGTTTGAATCTTATAGCATCAGAAAATTACTCAAGTGAAAAGGTTAGAAATTATTTAGGGTGCGATTTTTCTAATCGATATGGATGCTATTCCACGGAAAATCCTTCAGATAGGGAATATACAGGAAATAAATACATCCATGAATTTGAAATGAAAACCCAGGACTTAGTTAAGGATATTTTCAATGCAAAGTATGCTGATTTAAGACCAATAGGTGGTCATATGGCAGGTATGTCAGTTGTATTAGCCTTGTTAAATCCTGGTGACTTGGTAATAGAAGTTAGTCTTTCAGATTGGGGCCATGGCTTAGTAGGTCCTATGGTACAAGTTAGACAGTTTGATGAGACAATAAATGTAGAGTACATGAAATTTACAGAGGACAGAGAAGTAGATGTAGAAGCTCTCAAGAAACAAGTAAGAGAAAAACATCCTAAGCTAGTTATATTTGGTGGCTCTGGAACATTATTTGAAGAACCTGTAAGAGAACTAAGACCACTAGCTGATGAACTAGGATTCTATATTGCTTATGATGCAGCTCATGTAACGGGTTTAATAGCATCAAAAGTATTTAAAAACCCTCTAGATGAAGGTGCTGACATAATGTTCGGTAGTACTCATAAATCTTTCCCAGGACCACAGGGTGGATTTGTAGTGTCCAACAATAAAGATTTAATTATGAAGGTGGGTAATACTTTATCGCCATCATTAGTAACAAGCCACCATCTAAATAGATTACCTGCTTTAGCAGCATCAATTTTAGAAATGAAGGAATTTGGTTCAGAATATGGACCTCAGATAGTTAAGAATTCCAAGGCCTTAGCAATAGCCCTTGATAAATATGGATTTAAGGTGTTAGGTAAGGCTAAAGGATTTACAAACTCACATCTTATGCTAGTGAACTTAGGAGATATGATAGAGGTTGCACCTGCAAAGTATCTAGAAAAAGCAGGAATTCTCGTATCAGATGATTTCTCAGGGGGGGCTCCTGAAGTACGTATAGGGACTCCAGAGGTTACGAGAAGAGGATTTAAGGAAGAGGATATGGATAAGATAGCATACTTATTTAAGAGATTACTAATAGACAAAGAAGATCCAGAACTAGTTGCTCTTGATGTAGAAAAACTTGCAAGACAATTTACAGGAATAGATTTTACTTTCTAGCCTCTATAAAGGACTACTATCTAGTTTCAGAAGAAATACTTTCCTTCCTATTATTAAGTAGTCCTTTGTTTTATAAAAAAATTCATAACTTGCTTACTATTTGTAACCGAATAGGGTATAATATAAATAGGTGATGATTATGGATAATAAAAACAAGTATGAAATGTGTCCTAAATTTGAATCAGCCTTTGAACTCCTGGGAAAGAGATGGACTGGTCTTATAATCCAGACTCTATTACATGGGAAAAAAAGGTTTTCGGATATTGAAGATACAATCCCTAATCTAAGTGCTCGTATGCTAACTGAAAGATTTAAGGAGCTGGAGCAGCATGGAATAGTAGTTAGAAATGTTTACCCAGACACACCAGTAAGGATAGAATATGAGCTAACAGAAAAAGGGCTTGAACTTCATAAAGCAATGACCGAGATTCAACAGTGGGCAGAAAAGTGGAATTAATAATTTAAAACTCCTATATATAGGAGTTTTTTGTTTTTGTTATAAGTAATAAGGGTATACTAAGTTTTGATAAAGACTACATTTATTAAAATATAGAAAGATAATTGATAATAATTATCAATTATATCTTGACAGTTAAATTAATGTGTAGTAATATTAACATAGAAGGTTATTAAAAGTAAGTCAGTGAAAATAAATAATTAATTAATAGGAGAGAAAAATATATGGAAAAGAATTTTGTAGATGCAGTAAAGGCAAGAAGATCTTATTATGGAATTAGTAAAGAAAAAATAGTATCAGATGAAAGAATAGAAGAATTAGTAGAGAATGCAATTACACATGCACCAACAGCATTTAACTCACAAAGTGGTAGAGTAGTTCTACTTTTGAATAAAGAACATGATAAGATGTGGGATATGATAATGGAATCTTTAAGAAAACTTGTACCTGCTGATAAATTTGGACCAACTGAGGAAAAAATCAATGGATTTAAAGCTGGATATGGTACTGTAGTTTACCTTGAAGACGATGATATAACAAAGGGCTTACAAGACCAATTTCCATCCTATGCTCATAACTTCCCAAAATGGGCTGAACAAGCCAATGGAATGCTTCAATATATTGTAGGAGTATCATTAGAGCAAGAAGGATTTGGAGCTTCATTACAGCATTATTCAGAGGTCTTCCAAGATGAGTTTAAGAAGGAATACAATATTCCTAATAACTGGAGAATGATTGCTCAAATGCCATTTGGAAAACCAACTATGGAACCTGGAGAAAAGGAATTTGCGCCAATTGAAGGTAGATTAAAAACATATAAATAAGAAAAGCTTCTAAAGAAGCGTTAAATGTAGCTTTTCTTGTTACTCATATACGGGAAATCAAAAAATTAAAGATTTAAATAGTAGGACTTTCCTATTCGTAATAAGAAAAGAACAAAAGGAACCGACCCTTTTGTTCCTAAGCGAGGCAAGATGTAATACATCTTGCCTCGTTTTTTGTATAGGATAATCCTCTGCCGGTTTAAGGAAGGTGCTCAGATTGCCTAGCGATCATCGAAGGAAACCTAAGGTTTCCTAGCAAAGTAACAAAGTATATTAAATATTTGATATATATATATTTTACATATAGATTCTTATATATTACTGATATAATTGTGTTATTGAAAAAATTAATAGAATTATATGTGAAAATAATACAAATATATATATGAGGTGAACCATATGAAAGTTGTAAAAGTGGAAGAAGCAGTTGGAATGGTTCTTGGGCATGATATTACTGAAATAGTTCCAGGTGAATTCAAGGGGGTAGCATTTAAGAAGGGGCACATTATAAAGGAATCCGATATTGAAAGACTACTTAGAATAGGAAAGGAACATATCTATATATTTGATCTCAATGAGGATGAGCTACACGAGGATGAAGCTGCTCTTGCTCTGGGAGAACTTCTATGTGGGGAAGGAGTATATTTTACAACACCTCCTCGTGAAGGCAAGGTGAATTTCAAACCGGATTATAGGGGCCTTCTTAAGATAGATAGAGATCTACTTGATGATATAAATGATATAGAGGACATTTCCATAGCTACTATTCATGGTAATAGAACTATTGAAGAAGGAGAGTTAATAGCTGGATGTAGGGTTATCCCACTTATTATTAAAAAGGAAAAGATCCAGACTATAAAGGATATAGTAGCTGATAGGGGCCCTGTTTTTAGTGTAAAGCCTTTCAAACCATTAAAGGCAGCTCTTATAGTTACTGGTAGTGAAGTATATAAAGGAAGAATTGAGGACAAGTTTGGACCAGTAGTAGAAAAAAAACTAAAATTCTTTGGTTCTGATGTTTTCTACAAAGAGATAGTTTCCGATGAATTGGAAACTATTAGGGATACAGTTCTAAAAGCTAAGGATATGGGGGCAGAGATTATAGTAGTAACTGGTGGTATGAGCGTAGACCCTGATGATAAGACACCTGGGGCAATAAAGGCAACGGGCACAAGGATAGTAAGCTATGGAACTCCAGTACTCCCAGGAGCCATGCTTCTATTTGGATATTTAGATGATATACCTGTATTTGGTCTACCGGGATGCGTAATGTTTTCAGCTAGAACAGCTTTTGATCTTCTCCTTCCTAGGATAATGGCTGGGGAGGAAATTGTTAGACGAGACATTACTAGGCTTGGATATGGTGGCCAGTGTATTAAGTGTGATGTTTGTACCTTCCCAAATTGTCATTTTGGGAAGAACTAAAAAGGAGGCGTGTGTCTTAATCACACGCCTCCTTAGTTTCCTTTTTTTTATAAATTTTAGTAAAATCTCTAGTTTTAATCTGCAAAAGCTGGAATTATATTATTTATTTAAGAAATCTAATGCAAATTGTACGTGTAATGAAGTACCATATTTTAAACAATCTTCGTCTATTTTAAATCTTTCATGATGAGGGAAATATATACAATCTTTTTCTGTATTTCCTGAGCCTAGCCATGCAAACACTCCCTTTGCATGTTGCAAGTAATAAGCCATATCTTCTGAACCCATCATTTTCGGTGTAGTTACTATATTATCTTCTCCAAAGATTTTAATAGAAGTATCTTTAGCAAATGCTGATAATTCATCATCATTATATAAACTTAATGTACTATCTTCTATGATTACCTCTGCTTTAATTTCATATGCATCTGCAATTGCCTGTGCATGTCTTTTTATTGCTTCATGAACTGTATTTCTAGTTTCTAAATCAAAATATCTCATGGAAATATCAAGTTCAGTATACTTGGCTATGATATTTGCCTTGGTTCCACCTATAAATTTACCAACTGAAAGAACTATTGGCTCTTGAGGATTTACATTTTTAGTCGCTATAGCTTGTAATCCTGTTACAAAAACACTTGCAGGATGAACAGTATCTTTCGCTAAGTGAGGAGAAGATCCATGTCCTGATACACCCTCAAATTTAACATAAATTGTATCACAGCCTGCAGATCTATAACCTGGGGAAACATCTACCTGTCCCACTGGAATAGCAGGCATATTATGAAGACCAAATACAGCATCTACACCTTCCATGCCACCATCTTTTATTATTTCTTTTGCTCCCATAAAAGTTTCTTCAGCTTCTTGGAAAAACAATCTTACTTCTCCACTGATATCATCTTTCATTTCGGATAATAACTTAGCTGCTCCTAAAAGCATAGATGCATGTGCATCATGTCCACAGGCATGCATTAATCCTGGAACTTTAGAAGTATACTCTACACCTGATTCTTCTTTAATAGGTAGAGCATCAATATCAGCTCTTAAGGCTACTGTTTTACCTGGTTTATTACCCTTAATAGAAGCAATTAAAGATGTATTTCCAGCTTTTTTATAAGGAATCCCTAATCTATCTAGTT
The DNA here is from genome assembly GCA_964590735.1 of uncultured Tissierella sp. Lineage (GTDB taxonomy): Bacteria > Bacillota > Clostridia > Tissierellales > Tissierellaceae > Tissierella_B. The sequence continues at coordinate 92,543 of CAZPZN010000001.1, read as the reverse complement.
CATTCATGATCTTTTCTTGAGTTTTAAATTCTTGACTGCTTAGCTCTGGATTTTCGTGAAAATCTCTTCTGAATTTAATAATATAATCTTCAATACCTTTTGCTTTTTCTAAAATATTTGTCATTTAAAACACTCCTTTTTTATCTGTTAATAATTATTACTTATAAATAATTCATAGGTAGCAGACATTTCTTAATGCTTGGCTTAAATTTTCCAAATTACATTTCGTTAATTGAGACTCTATTTTGGAGTATACCCCAAACTAACCAAACATAAGAACTTGTTTTTGGGTTTTTTCTAGTGAATCCATAAAATACCATCATTTATTAATTTGTATAAGCAAATGATATCATTGTCCAATTTCTAATTCAAGGTAAAAACTTTTTTTATTTGCAGGGAAAAAATGAAAATATTTTCGCAAACCCTTAAAAGCCTATATTCGACATCTTATCTCATTGCCAATATATTAAATATTAACTATAATGGTATATGTGATTAGAGGTCATATATAACATTATAGTGGTATGAAAAAATTCATTCACAAATTTTTCTTTTACTTAAATGAGATTTTACGGATGCTAATGGGTATGTATTAATAGATAAGCATTAGTAAAGAACAAGGGGGTAATTGTAATGGCTTTAGTAACATCAACTGAAATGTTTAAAAGAGCATATGAAGGCAAATATGCTGTAGGCGCATTCAATGTCAATAACATGGAAATTATCCAAGGGATAATTGAAGCAGCAAAGGAAGAAAATTCTGCACTTATTTTGCAGGTTTCTGCAGGAGCTAGAAAGTATGCAAGTTCCGTTTACTTAAAAAAACTCGTTGAAGCTGCTGTAGAAGATAGTGGGTTAGATATTGTTTTACATCTTGACCATGGTGAAGATTTAGATATTGTTAAGAAATGTATAGACGATGGTTTTACATCTGTTATGATAGATGCTTCCCACCATCCATTTGAAGAAAACATAAGAATTACTAAGGAAGTAGTAGAATATGCTCATGCTCGAGGAGTAGTTGTTGAAGCTGAGTTAGGAAGATTGGCAGGAGTAGAAGATGCAATAAATGTTAGTAAAGAGGATGCAAGCTACACTGATCCTGAACAAGCTGTAGAATTCGTACAAAGAACTGGAATAGACTCACTTGCAATAGCTATTGGAACTAGCCATGGTGCCTATAAATTTAAAGGTGAACCAAAGTTAGATTTTGAAAGATTGGAGATAATTACTAAGAAATTAGACGGCTTCCCTCTAGTACTACATGGAGCATCAAGTGTGCTTCCAGAATTTGTTGCCCTATGCAACCAATATGGTGGAGATATTCCAGGAGCACAGGGAGTGCCAGAGCATATGCTTCGTCAAGCAGCTCAGTCAGGTGTATGTAAAATAAATATAGATACAGATTTAAGACTAGCAATGACAGCTGCAGTTCGTAAGCACTTCGCTGAGAACCCATCAGACTTCGATCCTAGAAAATACTTAGGACCAGCAAGAACTGCTATTAAAGGTATGGTACAACATAAGATCAAGAATGTACTAGGTTCATCAAATAGTAATACATCAATTTAAGGGAACAAAGAACCCGGATGAAAGGAAGGGGCAACTTTGTTCCTTTCTTTTTCCATATTAATGGAATAGGTTACAATTCTTATATACTATTATTTCAAAAGTTAGAATATTTTAAATTCTCATATTAAAATTTTACAAAAAATAGCTATAATATTTTTTTATTATTAAAATTATTTAGATATACTTACTAAAGAAAGAATAGCGATTTTCAAATACACTAGAAATATAGTTATGTATTGGAGTGATTAAATGACAATGCTAAGAATGGTCTCAATATCCAAATACTTTGGGAACTTTGCTGCAAATGAAGATGTGAATCTCACCGTAGAAAAAGGAGAAATTCACTCACTTCTAGGAGAAAATGGAGCAGGTAAATCTACTTTGATGAACGTTTTATATGGATTATATATGCCTGACAAAGGGGAGATTTTTTTTGAGGGTAAGAAATTAAATCTTAAGTCATCCAAGGATGCCATCGATGTAGGTATAGGTATGATCCATCAGCACTTTATGCTGATACCAGTTCATACAGTATTTGAAAACATTATTATGGGCATGGGTAAGGAAAAGGGTTTTGTAATTGATGAGAAAACCTTAGAAAAAGAGATAACAGAAATAGCCAATACCTATGGAATGGAGATTTCATTACATAAAAAGATAAGCGAACTATCTGTAGGTGAGCAGCAAAGGGTTGAAATAGTAAAGGCCTTATATAGAGGAGCTAAACTCCTAATAATGGATGAGCCTACTGCTGTACTAACTCCTCAAGAGACAGAGGAACTCTTTGTAACCCTTAGAAAGATGGCTGATGGTGGTATGTCCATAATACTTATTACACACAAGCTTAAGGAAGTAATGTCAGTATGTGATAATGTAACTGTTTTGAGGGATGGAAAGGTTACAAATACAATAAGAATTAAAGATACAAATGAAAATGAATTAATTAAATATATGATAGGAAGAGACCTTTCGCCTGTAGTTAGAGATAATGTATGTTGTAAGGGTGAGGTAGTTCTTGAGCTTAAAAATGTTTCCTTTGTAAATGACAAGAATGTAAAGACCCTAAACAATATAAACTTAAAGGTTCATGCAGGTGAGGTTCTAGGAATTGCAGGAGTAGATGGAAATGGTCAAAAGGAGCTAGCAGAGGGTATAGTAGGACTTCTTAGGGTAAGTGAGGGTAGTATCCTACTTTGTGGAGAGGAAATAAAGGGCAAATCCATCGATAATATAATAAATTTGGGGGTTGGTTATGTACCAGAAGATAGGCATAAAAGAGGTTTGGTGCTTGATTTTACAGTGTGTGAAAACCTTATCCTGAAAAATCATGGTAAGAAGCCTTACACTAAAAATGTGCTCTTTGATTTTGATTCAATAAACAGTCATGCCGATGAGATGATAGATAAGTATTCTATTAAAACAAACGGAAGAGACTGTGAAGCTAGAAGGCTATCTGGTGGTAATCAACAAAAAATTGTTGTAGCTAGGGAAATCGATACCATGCCTAAGCTTCTAATAGCTGTTCAACCTGCACGTGGTGTAGATATAGGGGCTACGGAGTTTATCCATAAGCAGATTATTAAGGCCAAGGAACAAGGAACCTCTGTACTATTAATATCAACAGAGCTTAGTGAAATTAATACCTTGTCAGATAGAATTGCTGTTATTTATAAGGGATCTATAGTGGGAGAAATGGACAGAAAAGACTTTAAGGAAAGCGAAATAGGACTTATGATGGCAGGAATTGATGGGAAGGTGGCTCAATGATGGAAAAGAAAGCTATGAAGGTTAAGGTAGAATCCTCAATGAAATCTAAGCTGCTATCCATAGGAGTACCCTTTTTATCCGTAATATTAGCATTATTAATAGGAAGTATTCTCTTATTATTTATTGATGTAAATCCTTTGGAAGCATATAAATACTTAATCTTTGGAAACTTTACAAGTGTCTATAATATTTCAGAGATATTCGTAAAGGCAACTCCAATAATATTAACAGGTCTTGCATTTACATTTGCTTATAGAAGTGGTCTGTTCAATATAGGAGCAGATGGTCAGATGTTTGCAGGAGCCATTGCAGCAGTATATTTAGGCCTTAAGACTGGGCATATGAGTCCATTCATATCGATTACAATATGCCTGATTGGTGCAATGCTAGCAGGCGCAGTATTTGGTATTATACCAGGTCTGCTTAAGGGAATCTTTGGTTCAAGTGAAATAATAACTACTATAATGTTTAACTATATTGCCTTATATCTAGTAAGTTTTGTAGTTGATAAACCTTTACGTGAAGCTAGTGGATTTTATCCTCAAACTGACCTTATAGGGGAAAACGCTTTTTTGCCTTATATACTTAAGAATACAAGATTACACATAGGTATAATAATAGCCATAGTATTAGCTGTATTAGTATATATAATCCTCTGGAAGACCCCTTTTGGTTTTAAACTTAGGGCGGTAGGACTTAATCCTGATGGAGCTGAATACTCAGGTATCTCGATTAAGAAGTCAATAGTCATCTCCTTAGCTATAAGTGGTGCTTTAGCAGGAGTTGCAGGATTTACTGAGATTAGTGGAATTCATCACAGACTCTTGGACAACTTTTCTAGAAATGTAGGCTTCGATGGAATAGCTGCAGCCCTCCTTGGTAATACAAATCCTATAGGGGTTGTTACCTCGGCTATACTCCTTGGAATGCTTCAAACTGGTGCTAATGCCATGCAAAGAGGAGTTGGGATTCCGGCAAATATAGTAAGTATTATTCAAGCTCTAATTATAATACTGGTTCTTGCAGGAAACAAGCTTAGACCTAAAATAGAGGAAAGACTAAATAGACAAGAAAAGGAGGCAGAATAATGAAAGACTTATTTACAACCACATTCCTTATAGCCTTATTATCTGCATCCATTAGACTTACAGTTCCAATTCTCTTTGCATCCCTTGGGGGGATGTATTCTGAAAGATCTGGTGTAAATAACATAGGATTAGAGGGCTTTATGCTAATAGGTGCTTTTACAGGAGTTGTAGGCTCTTATTATTCAGGATCCTATTGGATAGGAACACTTATGGCATTAGTATTTGGAGTTCTTATAGCTGCAATTTTTGCCTTTGCTACTGTGAAGATAAAGATCAATCAAATCGTTTGTGGAGTAGCCATAAACCTATTAGCAGTTGGACTTACAAGCTTTTTCTTTAGAGCCTTGTTTGGAATAACTACAGTTCCTATAACTGTAGAATCATTTAAGCCTTTAGAAATACCTATATTATCCAGCATACCAATAATAGGAGAAGTGCTATTTAAGCAGACAGCTTTAGTCTATATAGCATTTATACTAGTGCCTATATCCTCCTATATCTTATATAAAACATCATGGGGACTAAGTATAAGAACCGTAGGGGAACATCCAATGGCAGCAGATACAGTAGGTATACCTGTTGACAAAGTGCGTACAATTTGTGTTTTATTAAGTGGAGCACTAGGTGGTTTGGGAGGAGCATTTCTATCCTTAGGTCAGTTTAATATGTTCGTTGACAATATGGTATCAGGTAGAGGATTTATTGCAGTAGCTGCTGTAATCTTTGGTAGGTGGAGTCCTAAGGGAATACTTTTAGCATCTTTGCTCTTTGGATTTGCAGACGCTTTGCAGATTAGGGTCCAGATGACTAGTGTAAATATCCCTTATCAATTCCTTTTAATGTTCCCATATCTGCTTACAGTAGTTGCTGTAACAGGAATCGTTGGTAAATCTAGCTCACCTCGTGCATTAGGAAAGCCATACGAGAAGTAATATCAATGGATTAAACCTAAATAAAAATTTTAGGTTAAATAGATAAAGGGGGTGCTAGGTCTTAGGGCTTCAATCTAGACTTTTATGTATAAAATTTGAGGAGGTATAGAATGTTTAAATTTAAGAAGAGTTTTGCATTAATACTAGTAGTAATACTTATTTCATCAATGATGTATGGTTGCGCTCCTGCATCCCAGCCTACTGAAACGCCAGCAGCAGAAACCCCAGCACCAAGTGATGCACCTGTAACAGAAGAGCCAGCAGGAAATGACGAATTTAAAATAGTTCTAGTTTTACCTGGTCCAATAAACGACCAAGGCTGGAATGCAACGGCTTACCAAGGACTTCAACTTGTTGAACAAGACCTAGGTGTTAAAATGGAATACCTTGAAAGCGTTCAACAATCTGATTTTGAAGCAGTATTTACTGATTACGGTACAAAGGGATATGATTTAGTTTTTGCTCATGGAACTCAATTCTTCGATGCAGCAGCTAAGGTTGGACCTCAATTCCCTGATACCTTCTACATGGTTATCAATAGTGAAGAAGGTGTAGAACCTAACGTTGGTGGAATTGGCGTTAGAGAGTGGGAAGGTGGATATATAGCAGGTATTATTGCAGCTATGAACACTGAAACAAAGAAGATGGGAGCAATAGGATCATTCCCGTTCCCAGTAATCGCAGGAACTCTTGATGCTTTTGAAGCAGCAGCTCAAACTATCGACCCATCAATTGAAGTTACTAAGACATATGTAAACTCATGGGAAGATATACAAAAGGGTAAGGAAACTGCCCTTGCAATGGCTGAAGCAGGTAGTGACGTTATATTCTGTAGTGCTAACCAAGTAGGATTAGGCTCCATAGAAGCTGCTAAATCCAAGGGAGTTAAGGCTGTGGGATATATATCTCCACAAAACGAAGTAGCTCCTGACACAGTAATTTCAAGTGTTACTTACAATACCCCTGGATTATTTAAGTCCACAGTTCAACAGCTAATAGATGGAAGTCTAGTAGCTGAAGGAAAATCTCTAGGCTGGGCAGATGACGTACTAGATATGCAGTGGGGAGATATGGCAACTCAAGAAGTTAAAGATAAAGTAGCAGAAGCAATTGATGAACTTAAAGCTGGAAATATAGCAAACCCTTATAAGGGCGAATAATAATTAAGGAACAAAGGGAACCGACCCCTTTGTTCCTTTGTTCTAAACAAGTAAAATGGACCTAATAATAGGTCCATTTTTGCATGTCATTTTGATTGGAGAAATCTCCTCTTTTGAAAGTATTGAAAGCCGAGATCCCTAGGCTACCCTCGGGATGACAAAAGTTATTCTAATTCACTAAGTTCCTTAGCGATTTCTGCTCCAAGTTTTACATTGTTATATACTAGTTGAATATTAGCCTCAAGGCTTTTGCCTTCCGTTATCTTTTGAATTTTGTCTAATAAGAATGGTGTAATATCCTTTCCTTTAACGCCATTTTCTTCAGCTTCTTTGACAGCATTTTCAATAACTGAATTGATTTGGGCACTATCCATAGAATATTCTTCAGGAATAGGATTTGCAATTAGCATAGCACATTTATATTCTAAATCATCCTTTACCTTGATTGCTTTAGCAATCTCTAAAGGAGTGTCCATTTGATAATTTACATTGAAGTCACTATCTCTAGTATAGAAAGCTGGAAGTTTTCCAGTCTTATAGCCTATAACAGGAACACCCTTTGTTTCTAGGTATTCTAGAGTTAAGCCTAAATCAAGGATTGATTTGGCACCAGCACATACTACATTTACATTTGTACTTCCTAATTCCTCTAAGTCTGCAGAGATATCCATAGTAGTTTCAGCGCCTCTATGAACTCCACCAACCCCACCTGTAGCAAAGATTTTAATCCCTGCAAGCTCAGCAATTATCATTGTTGCAGCCACAGTAGTAGCACCGTCTTCGCCTCTTGATACTAGTACTGGGATATCCCTTCTACTAGCCTTTGTAACATCAAGACCTTTTTTACCTAGGTAATCTATCTCTTCTTCTGAAATTCCTACGGTAAGTTTACCTTTTATAATGGCAATAGTTGCAGGTACAGCCCCATTATCCCTAACAATTTTTTCTACCTTCAATGCTGTTTCAACGTTTTTAGGATATGGCATTCCGTGTGAAATAATAGTAGATTCCAATGCAACAACAGCTTTTCCATTTTTTAAAGCTTCTTGAACTTCCTCTGATATTACCAAATAATCCTTCATCTTATTACCTCCAATTGTTTTCTATTATTTTAATCAAGTTTTCTTCTGAAATATCTTTACTTACTGTATCATGTGATTGTAGAGTTATGTTGGATGCTGCTAGTCCTGCTTTAGCTGAGCTTTCAATATCAAGCCCTTTAGTATGTGCCCATACTACACCAGCTAAGAAACTATCTCCTGCTCCTGTTACATTTACAATGTTTTTAGTAATGGAAGGGAGCGTTCCTTTTCTAATACCATCAGTATAATATACTCCATTAGATCCCAGTGTTAAGTACAGTTGTTTGATTCCTTTTTCTATAAGCAAATCTGAGGCCTTAATTAAATCCTCTTCCTTATTAATACTTATGCCTGAGAGTATTTGAGCCTCTAAAATATTTGGCTTAAGAGCAAAAATATTATGGAGATTACCTTTAAGTTTTTCAGTTTTATGAATTGATACGGTATCGATAAAGACTGGAACCTTTACATTATCCATTATATATTCAATAGATGACTTAGGAATATTTGTATCACAAATACAAGCCAAGGAATTATTAATTTTATCTATTCTTTCCTTTAGGAAATCAGGTGTAATCATGTCATATATACCCATATCAGATACTGCGACTGCCATTTCCCCATCTTCATCTATAATTGATAAGTAGGTTGAGGTTCTTTTGTCCTCAAGTATAAGTGAGTTTTTAAGGCTCATATTTAAAGTTTTACAGCTTTCTTGAATGTCTCTAGAATAGTTATCTCCACCTAAAATAGAGATGAATTCAACGTGTATTCCCATTCGACTTAAATTCTCAGCAATATTTCTACCAACACCTCCAAGGGATGTAGTAACTACGCCTGGGTTTGAATCATTAGCATTTAGTTTTTCAAAAGTCTTACCTGTAATATCTATATTTGCACCACCTATAACACAAACATACTCTTTCAAGCTTTCACCTCCACTATTAATCTTTTATAATTATACCCATTTATTAGGAAAATATCAATTAAATATATATTTTGTACTTATGGACTGGTTTGATTTCGATGACTAACAACAATAGCTTTATATAATTCATTTTAGAAACTCTTGTGATATATTTCTAAATTGAATTGGAAAATGAATTAAAAAACATTGAAACTTGTGGATAATTACTATAGTATATACATAATTAGAAACCTATAATTAAAGGTAGAAGATATATGGTGTACAACATGGAAAATGGGGTGTTTTAATGCCAGGAGATATAGTAATAGTTAAAAGCGGTGGGGATATTGCCACAGGTACTATTCAAAAATTACACAGAAGTGGGTTTAGAGTACTCGTATTGGAGATTGAACGCCCAACTAATATAAGAAGGACAGTTTCATTTTCAGAAGCAATATATAAGGGCTCAACAGTTGTTGAAGATATAGTGGCAGTAAAGGTTAATAATCAAAATGAAATCATAAATGCATGGAGTAAGAACTCAATACCTGTAATAGTAGATCCATTTGGAGAATATATACAAAAGATTAAACCACTGGCAGTAGTTGATGCTATCATAGCAAAGAAAAATCTAGGTATGAAAAAAAACATAGCTCCAATAACTATAGCTATAGGACCAGGCTTTTGTGCAGGTCTAGATGTTGATGTAGTAATCGAAAGCAACAGGGGTCACAATTTAGGAAGACTATTATTTGAAGGATATGCTGATGAAAATACTGGTGCCCCTGGGAACATACAAGGGTTTACAAAAGAAAGGGTTATTTATTCTCCAGCAGAAGGATTTATTAGATCCAATTATGAAATAGGTGACCTTGTAAAAAAAGGCGATATTTTAGCTTATGTTGGAGATAATGAGATAAGAACAGTAATGGATGGAATACTAAGAGGATGTATCAGAGATGGAATGTGGGTTTCTAAAGGTTTGAAGATTATGGATGTTGATCCAAGACTGGATGAATTAGAAAATTGTAATAGGATATCTGATAAAGCAAGGGCTATTGCAGGTGCAGTCCTAGAAGCTATACTTATATGTAAGAATAACAATTACAAAAAAATAGATATATATCAATCGCTGGGATAAAACCCAGCGATTATTAATATATAGAATTATCTACCTTTGTCATTTCGACTAAGCTGAGCCTAACAGAGAAATCTACACTTTAGGACTCTTTTTAAATTGTGAATTTTTTTTTGATATGGTATGATACTATTACTAAATAGATAAAGAACGAGAGGTATATTATGGGAGCATTTAATAAACTAGGGATAAGCACGGAATTAGAACAAGAATTAAATAGTAACGGTATTACTCAACCAACACCAATACAAGAGAAATCCATTCCAGAGTTAGTGAAAGGAAGGGATGTAATTGCACAGGCACAAACTGGAACAGGAAAGACACTAGCATTTCTCTTACCTTTAATGGATAAGATTGACACAAAAAAAGATCATGTTCAGGGATTGATAATCACACCTACTAGGGAATTGGCAATCCAGATAACGGCTGAAGCTAAAAAGTTAGCATCGGCAAAGAATATGGCCATACTTGCAGCATATGGAGGTCAAGATGTAGAAGCACAGGTTCATAAGCTCAAAAGCGGGATTCATCTGGTAATAGCTACTCCAGGAAGATTATTGGATCATATTAGACGTGGAAACATTGAAATTGGGAGAATAAAGGGACTTGTTCTGGACGAAGCTGATGAAATATTGAACATGGGCTTTATGGAAGATGTAGAATCCATTATAAACCAAACTCCAAAAGCAAGACAGACCATGCTTTTCTCAGCTACAATTTCCAATGAAATAAGAAAATTAGGTAAAAGGTTTATGAGAGACCCACTTCAGATTGAAATTGAAGGTAAAAACGTAACCCTAGATGAAATAAAACAAGTTGTTATAGAGACTACTGAAAGAACTAAATTTGATACTCTATGTAAATTGATTGACGAATTTAGACCATATCTTGCTATAGTCTTCTGTAAAACTAAGAGGAAGGTTATGGAAGTGAATTTGGGACTTTCACAAAGGGGATATAACTCAGATGAACTTCATGGGGATATGAGTCAAGCCAAGCGTGAAAGGGTAATGAAGAACTTTAGGTCAGCCAAGCTCCAGATCCTTGTAGCTACTGATATAGCGGCTAGAGGTATAGATGTAGAAGGGGTAACCCATGTAATTAACTACGATATTCCAGATGATGTGGATTCTTATATCCATAGAATAGGACGTACAGGTCGTATTGGAAATATAGGAATGGCAGTAACTCTAGTAACCCATAGAGACCAGGATAGCCTAGCAATGATAGACAGAAAAATTAAAGCAGACTTTAAACCTAAGAAGATGGATGATAAGGATAAGAAATCCGGAAGAAGACCTGAAAAACATGATAAATCTGATTCTAAGGGAAAACAGGATAGAAAACCAGCTAGAAAGTCAGGTAAGAAGTTTGAAGATAATAAGAAGGTAAACTTAGAGGATATTCCTAAGAAATATAGACCTAAAAAAGCAAAAGAAAGCTCTAAAACCAATCCTAATGATAATAGACATAGATTTAAGAAGAGATAAGTGAAATTTTACCTGAATAAATTAGTATTTGAATGATCGAGTAAAGGATTGTGAGGATTATGGCTGAGTTCCCTTCTATAGAAGAAGTCCATATAATGCTAGATGAGATAGCTGAAGAGATACCAAAGGAATTCTTTAATAAGCTTAATGAAGGTGTGGTTCTATTGCCTAAATATAAACTTCACCCAGAAAGCACAGGTCAGAATCCTCTCTATATACTTGGTGAATATAGAAGAAGCGTTACAGGGAGAAATATAGTAATATATTATGGTTCTTTTGAAAGGGTTCATAATGGAATCTCAGAGGAATCCTTGAAAAGAAAGCTAAGAGACACTCTACTCCACGAATTCACCCATCATTTAGAATCACTGGCAGGGGAAAAGGGATTAGAAATTAAGGATGCCGAGAACTTAGAGAAGTTTAGAAATAGGATAAAAGAAAAATAAAAAGACATCATTGGTATAGAAACCCTTGATGTCTTTTTATTTACTGTTTATATACCATCAAGTATGAGCTTATGGAAAACTTTATATTAGTGTAATTTCAATCTCTTGATTATCTTTACAATTACTTCCCATTATGGTAAAATTGTTATTAATTAAACTATTTAATCTCCGAGTATTATAATCTGTGGCTTTGCTATGGTTATTATACCGATAGGGTTTATTTGGAAACGAATAAGCCTCCTGATGGAAAGGAGTATTTTTGTTTTACAGCACTTCCATCAGAGATGCTGTTTTTTTGTTTTTGATATTAAAAAAGAAAGGTGGAGGTAGTATGAACAAAAGATTGGTAACATTATTATTGGCAATGGTGATGATTCTATCACAAGCTGTTGTATTTGCAGAGGATGTAGATTATGCAGTGCAGATTAATTCAGGGGGCAATGTCTTAGAACTTACTCTTGATGAATTGAAAGCAATGCCAGAGGAAGCTCATATTGATGAAGTATACGTTTACAATAGTAAGTCTGGTGAAAAAAGTGTACAAGTTAAGGGTATTAGCTTAGCTTACATATTAAGGGAAGTAGCTGAAATAACAGAAACAGAAGGAACTGTTGAATTTGAAGCTCTAGATTCTTATCCTATAGATTCTCAAAAACTTGAAGATCTATTAAATGATGAATTAAAATATGTAGTAGCATATGAAGTAGATGGAGAAGCAATAGATCAAGATGAGATTCCTGAAACTGATGATATTACAGTATATAGAAAAGTTAAGGAAGAAGGAGAATTTAATACTGTCTTCAAAATGGTATATAAAATAACAATTGTAGGGGCTGAGACTGAAGAAACTACTGAAGAACCTGTTGAAGAACCATCAGAAGATCCATCAGAAGATCCACTAGAAGAAGCAAGTGAAGAGCCAGCTGAAGTTGTGACTGATGTAACATTTACTGATATTACAGAAGACTTCAAGTTTGCTGAAATTGCTATAGTTGAACTTGCAAAAAAAGGAATTATAAATGGTATGGGAAATGGTCTATATGAGCCAGCTGGTGAATTTACTAGAGCTCAATTCTGTAAGGTTATGGTAGAATCCTTAAATTATGAACAAAAAGCATATACTGGAGGATTTAGCGACGTTGCAGCAACAGACTGGCATGCACCATATGTACAAGCTGCTGTTGAAAGTGGATTGTTTAACGGATATCCTGAAGGAGATTTCAAACCAAACCAAAGTATAAATAGACAAGAGATGGCTTCTGTAGCTGGTAGAGCTGCAGTTTTAGCAGAAAAAGTTGCTCAAGAAAAATTAGATAAATTCGCTATGGAAAAATCCAATTTTGCAGACAAAGCATTAGTACAAGAATGGGCTGCAAACGAAGTTGCATGGCTTGAAGCAGAAGGGGTATTTTCAGAAATAGCTCCTGAAAACTTTGAACCAGCAAAAGTTGTTAATAGAGCTGAAGCGGCTTTAATAGTATATAATACATTATTTAAGTAATTAAAACTTAAAAGAGCAAAGCCACGGCTTTGCTCTTTTTCATAAGAGGAGGTATTAGAGTGAAATTTACTGATAAGAGATTTAAAAATCTATTAATGTATTTTCTAGTATTTGCAATGATATTATCCAATCTTGTAACTCCAATAACTGCATTAGCATCTACTTTAGATCTAGTTATTACTGGTGAAGGTGTAGAAAATGATGTAATTATAAGAGCAGATGACTGGTCAAAATACCAGCTAAGAGAAGCTCATTATTCAACGAATAATAGCCTGGGATTTCATAAAATAGTAAAGACTAAGGGTTATGACTTATTCGACCTAATTGGAGCAAGTAATTTAAAAAGAGATAAGGATTATTCTGTTAAGTTTACTTGTGCGGATGGATTTGAATTCTCTAAGACTATTAGCGAATTAGAAAATACATATTACTATCCTGACTTTCAAGATAAAAACAAGGTAAAGTCAATTCCAATGCTTGCTAAATACACAGCAGTTATAGCAGATTATCCTAAGAATAATTTCAATCCACCAATTACCTTCACTGATAGAAGCTTAACTGAGGAAGATTTGGACAAGGACTCTCCTAAATTAGTTTTTGGACAAAATGGCATCGATGACATGAATATGTCTCAGTGGGGTAAGGAGATTATAAAAATTACTGTTGGAGAGGCAAGAAAGTCTGAAGGAATATCAATGGGTTCTAAATCAACCTACAAACATATCGCTTACGATGGTGCTCCTTATAATATAGATGCCATAACTAGTGCAACTCTTACTATAGAGGGACCAGCAGTAGAGGGCTACAGGGCCATATCTTTAAGACAAATCGAGGAAGATACTAAGGGACAAAGCATAGATTCCTATTTTGAGAAAAGGAATAAAGAAGTAGTGGTCAATTCCTATGAAGGAATCAATGTTAAATACCTTATTGATAATTATGTAAATGTTAAAGCAAATGCAGGAAATGTAGTGTTTAAGGATAAGTCAAGAAAGACTATCTTTGTAAGCCCAATAAGCGATGTAGAGAAATATACAGTAGCTTATGGAGTTAATGATCTACCATTGGTATTTTTGGATTCTGATGTAGGATATAAGGCCGACAAAGGCAATGATAATGGATGCTTTAAGCTTGTATATAAGCAAGACAAGGATAAAGTAGTGGAGTTTTCTAATATAGCCTATATATATATCGAGGAAAAGGATGCAAAGAATATCTACGAGCATAATTATGCCCCATATAATAACCCTAAATACACAGATTATGAAATGATTATTCATGGTGATGCCTTAGGTAAAGAGGTAAAGTATAGTGTTAAAGATATAGAAGCTATGAAGGATCTCCAATTTGAAGAGGAGTACAGCCTGTCAAATAGCGAGTATTTCTGGTATTACAACACTTATAAAGGGGTTAAGCTTTGGGATTTATTGCTTAAGTCAGGATTAGACCCTAAAATTGATGAAAACACAAAGATTAGATTTATAGCTGCAGACAATTACAATTTTGCCCCTATGACTATTAAAGAAATCAAGGATAATTCCAGATATGGATATTACGAAAAACATGTAGAAGATAAGGGCGATGGTTCTTTTGATGGTAAAAATGTTGAACCTCTTTATAAGGATATGCCTATTTTAGTAGCATATGGATTCAATAAATATCCCTATGTTATGAGACCTACTGATGATGGATATAATCCAGGTCTTGGCAATGATGGTGGTCCATTAAGAGTTATATTTGGAAAAACTTCTTATAGTGATCCAAATGGAGGAAATCAAGTACAGTTCTTAAAGGAAATAATAATCGGAGAAGGGGAATCCATTGCCACTGAAACAGGTGGAAGTGGTAAAGGTGAGGATACTAGTATTAGTGTTGATAAGAATTCTGCCTGGACCCATGATCAAGGCCTATATAAAGAATATTTGGATATGCCTGTACTTCGAATAACGGGGTCTCAAGTAAAAGAGCCGATTACATTTACATTAAGACAATTAGAATCCATGTCTCAGTATGCTAAAAGGGATGTATACTCTGGTGATGGTGTTCATGAATTTGAAGGATTAGTATTGTGGGACCTAATATCAGAAGTAGTGGAGCTTAAAGATGGAGTAGAAAACCCAAGCATAAGAATATTTTCTGGTCAAAACTATAACCAGATACTAAGAAGTAACGAGCAAGTTGTAAATGGAGTATTAAATTCTCAAGGGAAGTTAAAAAATATAATACTAGCATATGCAGTAGATGGTTATCCATTAGTCCCTAATGAAGGGTCCACTGGCTATGCCAACAATAATGCATATGGTCCTATTAGACTGATTATAGAAGAAAATAAATCAATGTGGGTAAAATGGATAGATTGTATAGTTGTTGGAACAGGTGATTATGAAGCGCCAGACCTAAAGGATATAATAGAGTTAGACTTACCTGAATCTCCTGAAGCCGGACAAGATGAAATAAACATATTTCAAGATAAAATTCTAATGACCTATTTGAATGATACTGGCAAGGAATTGCCGGAAGCTAGTGTTAGAGCCATGGAATATGATAAGGATAATAATCTATGGATAGCAACCAATAATGGCGGTCTTGCTATGAGGTCAAGTGATGGTAAATGGACCTTGATTAATGAAATAGAAACAGAAAATGCTGGTTTGCTTAAGGTTGACACCTCATATGCCATAGTACAAAGAGAAAATGGAGACCTATGGATGACACTTGGTGGGGCTCTTAGTCCACAGGGTATTATAGTTAAGTCAAATGATGGGTGGAAGCTCTTAAATGTGGACAACTCACAGTTACCTAGTAATTTCGTTCAAGAGTTAGAATTAGACGGTAATGGTGGTTTATGGATAGGTACCGGTGGTGGTCTAGTCTATGTTGATAAAGATGAAAATTGGAAGGCCTATACTAAAGAAGATGGACTGGTATTAGATTCAATAGATGCAATTAAGCCAGATAATAAAGGTGGAGTATGGTTTGGCTACTATCCAGAAACAAGTGGTGAAGGTGAAGATGTAGAGTATATTGGGGCTTATCAATATATGGATAAGGACGGAAATATAACAACATATGATGGCTTTGATAGTAAAAATTTTAATGTAAACTGGGTAAGAAGCATATCTATGGATGATGAAGGTGGCATTTGGGTTGTAAGATCTGGAAATGCACCAGGCTTTGGATATGGTGAGATAGATTATATTAAGGATGGAAAAGTCCAAGTTTACACTGCAAAAGATTTGATTCCTAATATTGATGAAGATGAGGATGTCAGATTTTTAGTTGCAGATAATGGTATATTATATATTGGAACAAAAGCTGGTGGAGTATTAGCAAGTGATAAGCCTGGCAGTATTATTGGGCGATTAGATTCAGCAAATGGCTTAGAAAATAATAAATGGAACAACGTATATTACTTGGATATGGATAATGATAATCTATTCATAGGGACTAATGGTGGTGCAGCAGTTTTAAATAATACTAGAACCTTTACTGATATAGAATCACACTGGGCTAAGAAGGAAATAGAGGCTATGAGTGCAAAAAACTATATTAAGGGTTATGGAAATGTATTTAAACCTAATGAAAATATCACTAGAGCTGAATTTATTTCAATTATATCTAGAATATTGGGTTTAGCTACAGATAACACAGCTCAAGTGAACTTCAAGGATGTAAATTCAAAGGATTGGTTCTATAATGATGTGGCTATGGTTGCAGCTAAGGGCTTGATTAAAGGTTATGAAGACAATAGTTTTAGACCTTCTTCACCTATAAAAAGACAAGAGGTAAGCTCTATAATATCCAATTTATTAGAGAATAATCTTACTCAGGATAGGATAGATGAAATTCTATTAGAATTTAAGGACCAAATACCTACATGGGCTAAGAATAGCGTTGCAAGAGCAGTAGATTTAGGCTTAATAAATGGCTTACCTGATAAGACATTTGGTGGAGACCAATATGCAACAAGAGCCCAAGCAGTAGTAATCTTGTATAGATATTTAGAGGTGAGTAAATAATGAAAAAAAGTAAATCTTTTGCTTTCTTATTTCTTATCACCTTACTAGTCTCTATAATCATATCAGGCTGTAGTTCTAGGGTGGAAAATGAAGAGCCTGCACTCGTGAAAATAGAGGAAATTGCTGATAATGATGAAGTAGCAGAAGATGAAGAGAATCAAGAAGATATAGAGACCTTAGAGATAAATGATACAGAACCAATTGAGCTTGGTGGCGAGCTTTCTGAAGAAACTGATGAATTAATTGAAGAATCAATTAAGGAAGCTCCTAAGGAGATGAATGATTCCCCTTTAGATGCACCTGCTATTGAGAATAAGCAAGCTAAGTTAGAGGAAAAATCTTATGAAGAAGAGAAGAAAGTTCCCGAAGAGACCCCTGTAGTTTCTGAAGAAAGCTCAGTTAAGAAAAATGCTCTTAAACTGGAGGGCAAGTTAAGTGAGACAGCATATACTTTAGATGAGTTAAAGGGGATGACTGATATTATCTTCGAAGGAAGTTTTTACTCCTTAAACAACTTCGGAACTACTAAACATAACACTTTTAGGGGAGTAAATTTATGGAAGCTTATAAGTAAGAATAACATAGCAAGTGATGCCTCTACTGTTAGTATAGTTGCTAGTGACGGTTATGAAATGGTCTTTTCTATTGATGCTGTTAAGAAACAGGATTATATAGATGAAACCGACCCTAGCGTAAAACTACCTATGATAATTGCCTGGAGTCAGGATGGAGAAGAATTTAGCATAGATGAAGGGGCGCCTTATAAACTTATTATAGGACAAAAAGAAGCCGGTGATGTTAATAAGCCACAATGGGTTTCAAATATAGACAAAATACTTATTAAGTAGGGACTTGATACCATGAAAAAGTTTTATCTTTTAACTTTAATAGTATTACTTGCCCTGGTAGGAACTCTGTTCTACTTTAACAACAGCTTTACAGAAGAAGAGTTAAAGGTTAAGGAATTCTATCCAGAGGCTAACAAAATTGAGCTAATTAAGGATGTATCTGATGATATAAAGTTATCTTTGAACTTCCCAGCAGTAAAAAGGGCATATAATATAGATGATAGAGATAAAGCTTACGTAGTTAGCTGTGTAGGATATATTGGGCCAATAGAGATTTTAGCAGCCTTTGATTCAGATACAAATACTCTATTGGGAATAGATATATTAAGTCATGAGGAATCTATGGATTATGCTGAAGGTATTGAAGAAGACTATTTCCTGGATAGATTTAAAAATATGGTAACGGATAAATTTCTAAACAGGGTAGTTTTGGACAAGGAGAATCCAGAAGATATTATCCAAGTAACTGGTGCAACTGTAAGCTCTGAGGCAGTTATAAATGCAGTAAATGCAGCTGTTGGAGCCTACCAGTACCAAAGTCATAGCATAGAAATGGGAAGGGTTCCTGATGTTGTTCCTCAGGAAATGTGGCAGGGTGATATCAATAGTTTTTCAATCACTTGGAAAGATGGGTCTAAAAGGATTAACACTGAAGAAATAAAGGAATATGAGGCAATAGAGCTAGAAGCTGTATTAATTAATACAACAGGTACTAAAACTCCAATGAAGTTAAAGGGGACAAGCTTAAGAGATATCTTAGAAAGAGAAGGCCTAGATTTAAATGATTTTGTTGGAATTGGTGTAACCGGTCGTGATGGCTACTATACCATGGTAGATAAGGAGAAATTGGAATCAAACCCTTGTGTCCTAGCCTGGGAGGTAGATGGAAAACCTATTAAGGACGAAGAAAAACCAATAAGATTAGCATTACCAAATGAATTAGGACCATATTGGGTTAAGATGGTATCAAATATAGATTTATATGATGAAATATCTCCAAAGGATGTTGAGAATGTATATATGTTTGATCCCCTAACTAAAGACATTGAGCCCTACTATTATGAGTATTATGGCAATAAGGATAAATCCTATGAAGTAGGAAAAATCCTTAGAAAATTCCATGAAGTAGATGAAAAGGGATTCTTCACTATGGGAGCCTCTGATGGCCTCTTAAAGAATGAAACCATATCAATGGTAAGGCAAAGATACTTCATTAAGACAGAGGGAGATAATGCTCCTATGAATATTGCCCCAACCTTCAAACTAGGCATGAACGTTAAGCATATGACACATTTTTCAACAACCAGGGATGCTGTAGTATTTCCAGAGACTATGAAGGATGTAGTCAGAACTAAGGATATAGGGGGTAAAGAAGCTCTATTATTAGAGGATGTTCTCTTAGTAGCAGGTATGCGATGGGAAGATAATAGCAAATTCTTAATTCAAGACTTTAATAATGAAACAAGTCCAATTGATTTGGATTCACTATTAAAATTGTATATAATAAAAGAAGAAGATAGGGTGATTCTTCGTAGTGAAGATGAGGTATTAACTAATGATTTACTAAGGATAGCAAAGGTATGAGATTAAAAAAAAGATCTATAATTCAATTAAGTTTTACTATTTTAATAGTTATTAGCTGTATAATATATTCACTTTATCTAAGAGACAAAATAGATTTTAGGCTTTTATCTATAGGGGACTTAAATCCCTATGGAGGGTGGACTGCATTAAAATCCCTATTTATAGATGTCTCTTATAGGTGGAGTGGTATTTCCAGGGCAATAGCATTGACTATTGCCCTAAGTTTAACCTCCCTAATTTTTGGAAGGTTCTTCTGTGGCTTTATATGTCCTATAGGAGCATTAGAGGATTTTCTTAAATTCATAGGTAAAAAAATTGGTATCAAGGAAAGTTATATCCCTAATACTTTGGAAATCATTAAATATCTGATATTAATAATTTTATTAATATTAAGTATAGTAGGTTTAGGTAATGAAATATACCTACTATCACCTTGGATAGGATATCTGGGATTAATCTCTGGCCTACACTTATCATTAAGTGTTGTTCTTTTACTATTGATAATCTCATCTTTATTTACAAGAAGGTTATTTTGTAGGGTTTTTTGTCCTTTAGGGGCATTTCAAGCCCTTTTATATGGCATAGGACCATTAAAGATTCATAAAAACACAGGATGTGGATCCTGTACTCATTGTTTAAAAGATTGTCCTGTAAATATTAAGACCATAGTAGATGATACTATTTCACCTGAATGTGTTAATTGTTTGAAATGTACTGAGACCAAATGTTTTAAGGATACAAGTGGTTATAAGCTAAAGTTTGGAGGAAAGAATATTGGAAGTAGATTATATATACTCTTGAGTCTGAGTATATTTATTATAATCTACAGCTTTCTTCCTATAACTAAGACAAATACACTAAGTCAAACTATATCCCAAATAGAAAACCTAAAAGATGGGACTTATATTGGTCTAGGGACAGGCTTTGGTGGTAATATACATACAAAGATAATTATAGAAAATAAGAAAATCAAAGATATTAGCGTAATTAATCATAGAGAAACATCGGGTTATTATGAAGAGGTATTTAAGGAATTAAGTAAAGACATAAAAGAAAATCAGACATTTAATGTAGATTTAATAAGTGGTGCTACGGTTACAAGTAGAGGTTTTATTAATTCAGTAAAAGGTGGAATAAGTCAATCAATAGAAAATTAGAAGAGGTATAATATGAAAAAGAAATTACTAATTTTTACTATAGCAATTGTAGTAATTATTTCGGTATTCTTAATGAAAAGTGAAGATAAGGCACAGATAATGATTAAACAAGGAGTAAATGAGAAGGTAGTTGAAAAAGAATATATATATAGTCATCCTGAAGCAATAATATTTCCGTCAATAGTAAGAAGTAGTGGTGAAAAACCTGTGGAAGCAGAATACAAAGGAATTGAACTATCAACATTCTTCTATTCCTTAGATGTGGATTTAAATAGTATAGAAAAGATTACCTTTAATGCAACGGATGGCTATAGAATAATTCTTGGCATTGAAGAAGTAAATGACCCATCTAATGTATATATAACCTTTGAAAGGGATGGAGACTTCCTTAAATCAAAGAAACAAGGTGGAAATGGACCATTTCAACTTGTCATAAGAAGGGATCCATTTAGTCAGCGATGGATTAAGCATGTAGACCAAATAGTATTGGAGTAGCTAATATGAAATCAAAAGCAAATATCTTAGGTAGATTTCCCATATCTGATTTAGTAATAATTGCAATATTATCAGCCTTAGGCATTGCAACAAAGCCCATAATTGTACCCTTAGTACATATAATAACAGGCCCTCTATATATTCCTGGTGGAGCTGTAGCAGGTGGTTTTTATATGATGTGGATAGTTCTTGGAGCAGGCTTTGTAAAAAAGTTTGGGACAGGAACACTTATAGGATTTGTTCAGAGTATATTAGTCATAGCAACTGGTGCAATAGGAACACATGGTATTCTGAGTATAATTTCCTATACTTTGCCAGGAATAGCTGCTGATACAGTCTTTCTAATAGCTAGGGATAAAAAGTATAATGTTTTACATTATGTATTTGGCTGCATAGTAGCAAATATAGTTGGAACTATAATATCCAACATATTATTCTTTAGACTACCAACTGCGGCCGTTTTATTAGTATTATCTGCAGCAGGTCTTTCAGGTCTAATAGGGGGATTAATAGCTTATAGCTTAATGAAGTCTTTGGATACATTAAATATAGGATTGTAGAGGGAATGATTATGAAGAAAATCATCTTAGGAATAATAGTGTTATGCTTAATTACTACAATTGGGTGTAGAAAGTTTAAGGTCAATGAAATCCAAGGCATATCAATATTCAATAAGGATATGAATATTAAAACTGAATACATACCTGAAGAGAAGACTCATTTAAAAGATATTACCGGTGGAGAAATAACTGAACAAATAGCAGTAATTATGGAAAATGGCTCAGTAAATATATTATCATCGAATGTATATATAGATGCTGATAGAGCTTCGGTTTTCCTTCTAGGAGAAGATAATAAAAAGATAAATAATTTAAAGGGTATATATCTTTCAGATGAATTTTTTGGCAATACTCAAGCTTACTATGATTCTTTAGGCTATCTAGAAAGAGATGAAAGGGTAATGGTAGTATTGCTAGACGGCTTTTCATATGAGCAATATAAAGTTGTTGAAGAAAGGGGACTAGTTAATTACCTAAATAAGTACTTTGTTAGGGAAGTATTAAGTGTTTATACCCCAGTAACAAATGCTGGATTTGCTGCAATTTTAACAGGAGAGACTCCGGATATAAACGGAATACATAATAGAGATAATAGGGCTATGAAGATAGCAAGTATTTTTGATTATACTTTAAAAAATAATAAGAAGGCCATCTTAATCGAAGCAGATATGAAAATCCTAAATACTGAGATAGAGCCAGAACTCAATTTAGATATGAATAAGGATGGGGACATAGATGATGAAATATATCAAAGCACATTAGAAGCATCAAAAGAGGATTATGACTTAATATTTGTTCACTTTCATGGTATAGATAATAGGGGGCATGCCTATGGACCAAAGTCTAATAAATCACTAGAGTATATCAAAAAAATCGATGAATATCTTAAAGAGATAAGCCAGGTGTGGGATGGTCCTATGATTATTAGCTCGGATCATGGAATGCATGATGAAGAAGACAGGGGTAACCATGGTAAATGTATATATGAAGATATGGTTATACCCTACTTTCACAAGGAGTATTAAATGAAAAAGACAACTATTATAATCATATTAACTATAATTCTACTTGGGACTATATTTTTTATATCATATAGATTATGGCTTCCAACTATTGAAGATCAGAAAGCAGCCTTGGAAAAGGAAGAAATCCTTCTAATTAGTAAGGATAAAGAAATCACAATAACTTTAGAGGATTTAATTGATTTTGGCGAAGAGTTTGAAGCAATACTAGATACTTCCACGACAAATGCATCAATTTATACTTATATGGGAGTTGAGCTTAAGGATATATTCTCAAACATGAATATAGACATAGAGGACGAAAATGCAATAATACTTACTGGGGTGGATGGGTATTCAGTGGCT
>CAZPZN010000001.1:63688-69420 GCA_964590735.1 uncultured Tissierella sp. | reverse complement strand
TTATTCCATAGAAGAAGTCCTAGTGGATTATAATGTATTTATTGCATATATGGAGAATGAGAAATTTGTATCATATCAATCCATAATTACATCTGACTTATTTAGCAATAGAAGATGTAAATGGTTAACTAAAATAGAGGTAAGATAATGAAATCAGTCATTGTAAAGAATCTAAGTTTCAATTATAAGAATTCCAAGGAAAAAATAATTGATGATTTAAGTTTCGAGATTGAAACAGGAAAAATTACAGTAATAGTAGGTAGGAGTGGAAGTGGTAAAACTACTTTATGTAATTGTATCTGTGGGTTGATACCTAGTGTATACACTGGTGATATATCAGGTGATATTAAGATCTTTAATAAAAATATAAAAGATATGACTTTAAGTGAGAGGGTCACAAATATAGGCATAATATTTCAAAATCCAACTAGTCAGCTTTTTTTTCCTACTATTGAGGACGAACTTGCATTTGGACCTGAAAACCTATGTCTAGATAGGGGAGAAATTGGATTAAGAATAGATAATGTTTTAAGACTGATTAATATGGAGAAATATAGATATGATAATCCAAATAATCTATCTGGTGGTCAGCAGCAAATAATAGCCATAGCCTCTGTACTTATGTTAAATCCAAAAATACTCATATGTGATGAAATCATGTCTTTTGTAGATGAAGAGGGAAAAAAACTTATAAAATCCTTATTAATAAGCTTAAAATATGAAGGAAAAACGTTAATTATGGTTGATCATAACATAGAGAATATAGATATAGGGGATAAGTTTATACATTTATAGCTAGGTGTATATGTCCCTTGCTTCTTAAACATTGAATCGTTGCAATAGGTAATAAATTACAGACAGTTCTATTAATACTCAAGGGAGACTTATGAAAAAATATATAGAAATAAAAAACATGTCATATAAATATAAAAATGGACGTCCTGTATTCAAAGATTTATCCCTAGATATAAAGGGTGATGAAATTACATTATTAACAGGTAAGAATGGGTCTGGAAAAACTACCTTAACTAAGCTTATTATGGGTATATTAAATCCTCAATCTGGAAGTATCAGTATATCTTACATAGATAATAAAAGCTTATCCCTTGGACAAGTTGGAGGTCTTATAGGATATGTTTTTCAGTTTCCAGAAAGACAGCTCTTTGCCATGTCTGTTATGGAAGAACTAACCTTTCCCTTATTGCTTAAAGGCCAAGATAATAAATCCGTAAATACAAAGGCAGAAGACTTAATTAAGCTCTTTGAGTTAGATAAAGTAAAGGATTCATATCCTTTTTTGTTAAGCTATGGCGAAAAAAGGAGACTGGCCATAGCAGCAGTATTAATGAATAATCCAAGATATTTAATACTGGATGAGCCTACTGCTTCTCTGGATCAAGATAGAATTGACAATCTTTCAAGGATATTAAAAGAACTTAAAAGGCAAGGTATAGGCATGTTAATAATAAGCCACAATAAGGACTTTATCCATAAGCATGGTGATAGATTAATAAATATTGATGAAGGGAAGATTATAAAGGATGAAAAAAGATGATCTAGACCCTCGAACTAAACTAGTAATAGTCATGATACTATCAAGCTTAGCCTTAATTTATAATGATTTATTAATTTTATTCTCTATTTTATTCTTATCCATAATTATAGCTGTTTTGATGAAAAGCAATTTATTAAATGTAGTATTTAAGTTAAGAAAACTATTAGGCCTTTTATTTGCTATTGCAATAATTCAGAGTATTTTAATGAAGACGGGACTTCCTATTATTAGTATAGGAGATTTTACTTTAATTACCGACTATGGCATTGAGAGGGCTATTGAGTTTGTTTTACGAATTAGTATTATTATGACTTCTTCCGCTATAATAACTACCTCATCTAGCAGAGAAATAGTCCAAGCTTTGATACAATTAAAGATACCTTATGAAATAGCCTTTATGGTGTCCATAGCAGCCAGATTTTTTCCCCTTTTTATGGATGAAATGAAGGATATGATAATTGCTATACAATTAAGAGGCCTTGATTTAAAGAAGATAAAGTTGATTCAAAAAATGAAAGTATATAAATATATTTTAATGCCCATAATAATTAACTCGTTTTTAAAGGCCAAAGATTTGTCAGCAACTATGGAAATGCGAGGGCTTAGGGCATACCCCTATAGAAGTTCTTATTTAGTTTTAAAAATGGAGGTAAGAGATTATCTTATAATTACTTTAAGTATAATAGGGACAATAATAATTATCATATTAATTTGAGATTGGAGGTATATGATGAAGGTAATTTCTGTTATTGGAATAAGTAGTACTGGAAAGACAACCACTATAGAAAATATAATTAAGGAACTTAAAAGGAGAAACTATTCAGTTGGAACAGTTAAGGAAATTCATTTTCATGCATTTCAAATGGATGTTGAAGGAACTAATACATATAGACACAAGGAAGCAGGAGCTACTCTAGTTACTGCAAGGGGGGCTCATGAGACTGATGTATTATTTCAGGAGAAACTAAGCTTAGATAGGATTTTATCCTTTTACGACCATGATTATGTATTACTTGAAGGTGTTAGAGATACAAATATACCTAAGATATTGACAGCCATTGATAGAGAAGGAATAGAAGATAGGTTTGATGAGAGCGTAGTGGCTATTTCAGGAAAAATATCTGCTGAAATTACTGAATATAAGGGGCTTCCTGCTATTAATTCCTTAACAAATATTGAAGGTTTAGTTGATTTAATCGAAGAAAAATCTTATAATGTCCAGGCTGATATAGATAATACAGAAAATTTAAACATAAGAATTAATGGAAAGGTTATAAATATCAACCCATTTGTAGAAAGGATATTAAGAAATTCTATTGAAGCGATAGTCAAAGAATTAGATGGTTACCAAGAAGATGGGGATATAGAAATATGTATCAAGAGATAAGGCTCCAAAGCAAGAAGAATAAGGTGTGTAGGATTATAGATGATAATAAGTCCTATATAGTAAAAGAATTTTCGAATATTGAGAATATGGGAAGAGAAATAGACTTGCTTAAACTTTTAAAGGAAAAAGAATGTAATGTAGCAGACATAATAAAGATAGAAGATAATAAGTTGTATATGGAGGATTTAGGAGAAACTACATTATTGGATTGGTATGAAGAAGTAGAAAGGATAAACTTTAGAGAATACTTAGCTATAATCCATGAGTTATGTAGTTGGCTTAAAGACTTTTATAGGATTAGCTCTAAGTGTTTTAGTCAACAATATATTTTATTTGATGTAAACTTTCGGAATTTCATACTTAGGGACAATAAAATCTATGGTATAGACTTTGAAGAAGCTTGCAATGGGAAAATAGAAGTTGATGCTGGGAGGCTTATAGCATTTGCGCTGACTTATAATCCTGTATTTACTAATTGGAAGGAAGAGTTTGCTATTATCCTATTAGATACCTTATCTTGTGAATTAAATATAGATAAAGAATTGATAATTAGAGAGAAGGATAGGGAGCTAGAGCAAATTAGGTTAAGAAGAAAATAATTAATTACTACTACAAGAATTAGCATAATTCGCAGAGTAAGAGTGGTATTATATTTAAGGGTTTTAAATTAAGTATAACTTAATATCTAGTTAATAATTATTTTATATACTGAGATTTGGGGGGATGTCAGTGAAAGGCTTAGATTATTATATGAATCTAACATATGAAATCGATATCAAGAAGAGGGAAAGGAGTGGAGGATATTTGGTCTCCTTACCTGAGCTCAATGGTTGCAGGACAGTTGCTAAAAATATAGCAGATGCTATGGACCGTATTCAGGAGGTAAAAAAAGACTGGTTAATTGAAGCAATAAAGAAAAAAGATTATATTCCAGAGCCTGATTATGCAATTGAATAGTAAATAGTAAGTAAGTTTTATGGATAGTTCATATATTGAGCTATCTTTTTCTTTGGCCAATATTGAAGGCAAAAATATTTCCCTTAAGCTGAGTAAGAAGAGTTATGAAAGGGAAGATATATACAAGTTAAAGTTTTACTTATTATAGATAATATGATAAAATTAGCTGTTACTTTTAAAAATTAAGTGGTAGGTGGATAAAGTGGATAATCAATTAAATAAAAGGTATGGTCTTTTAACAGCAATTGCCATGGTGGTAGGAATAGTTATTGGAAGTGGGGTCTTCTTCAAGGCTGAGACTGTACTCAGAACTACAGGCGGTAATATGCCACTGGGAATTTTAGCCTGGGCTATAGTTGGACTTATTATGCTTATATGTTCATATACTTTTGCAGTATTAGCAGCAAAGTTTGAAAGGGTAAATGGTATCGTAGATTATGCTGATGTGGCTGTAGGTAGTAGGTATGGTTATTATATAGGCTGGTTTATGACTATGATTTATATGCCATCTATTACTTCCGTTCTTGCCTGGGTATCAGCTAGATATACAGCTGTCCTTTTGGGCTGGGATATTACTGGAGGGCCTGCTATGACTATAGCTTGTTTATATTTGGTAGCTAGCTATAGTATTAATGCCTTATCGCCAATATTGGCTGGGAAGTTCCAAGTTTCCACAACAATAGTTAAGTTAATTCCCTTGTTGCTTATGGCCATAATAGGCACAATAGTTGGTTTAACAAGTGGTATGACTTTGGAGAATTTTACAAGGGTTATAGACCCAAGTGTTAGCATAAGAGGTGGTTTATTTGCTTCAATCGTTGCCGTAGCCTTTGCATATGAAGGATGGATTATAGCTACCTCCATAAATGCAGAGCTTAAGGATGCAAAGAAAAACCTTCCTATAGCATTGGTAGTAGGATCCCTAATAGTAGTATTTGTATATATTTCTTATTATATTGGTCTTTCTGGAGCAATTCCTTCTGAAGTATTAATGCAAAGTGGAGAGACTGGAGTAATGCTAGCCTTCCAGAATATATTTGGCCAAATTGGAGGGACTTTAGTATTCATTTTTGTTATTATATCTTGCTTGGGTACATTAAACGGACTTATGCTTGGAACTACAAGGGGAATGTATTCCATAGCTTCTAGAGGTAGAGGGCCATTTCCAGAATTATTTAGCCAAGTAGACAGAGTTACTAATATGCCAACTAACTCAGCTATATTTGGACTACTCATAAGTGCTATATGGCTTGCCTATTTTTATGGGGCAAATCTAACTGAATCATGGTTTGGACCATTTAGTTTTGATTCTTCAGAGCTTCCGATTATAACCCTATATGCAGCTTATATCCCAATCTTCTTTATGATGATGAAAAAAGGGGATGACTTGAATATATTTAAGCGATATATCATGCCATTTCTATCTATAATTGGATGTATTTTTATGGTTATAGCGGCCTACATAGCTCATGGAGCCGCGGTACCTTATTATCTAGTAATATTTGCAGTGATTATGGTAATAGGTTCTTTTTTCTATAGAAATAGTGAAGATCAATAAAATCAGAAACTATGTCCTATTATTTTAGAGATTCATATGGATTTCTGGGTATAAATAAATATCAGAGAATTTAAGGTAAAGATTTTAATAGCAATGTAGTGCAGACACTGATATTTAAAGGAGGGACTTTAATGACTGGTTTTATGGATAAGGTTAGAAATGTATTAGGACAAACATCCGAAGATGTTGAAGAAAAGATGGAAGAATTTAAAATTAAGGCAGATGAGTTGGAAGAAGATTTTGAGCAAGTAGTTGAAGATATTAAGGAAAAGGCA
>CAZPZN010000001.1:57681-63588 GCA_964590735.1 uncultured Tissierella sp. | reverse complement strand
AAGGAAAAGGCAAAAGTTCTTATTGAAAAAACAAGGGATAAAAAAGATGAACTTGGTGAAGATGCAAATGCTATTAAAGACCAGGTTGACGAGAAAATCGATGATATAATTGAATAGATATAAAAAATCTTCCTAGAATATAGGAAGATTTTTTTGCATTTGAGGGTGTAAATTCTCATTTGAATAATCTAAAGCACTTTTTTCAAGTAGAAATCTGGTAGGAATTTTGGTCGTTATCCTATATAATGAGATTATGAGCAGATGAGGGAAAGACCTTCATCTTGTTTTAGCCTTTGGGATACTGATAGTAGTTTCTTCAAAGCTTAGGATGATTTAAGGAAGAGGTAATTGATTTGCAAAAGAGAATTGATGAAGTTTTTTCAGATTTTAAAATGAGCCAAGCTATTAGTAGTGCCTTAATTGAGAAAATTACATTGTTTAAGAGTACTAAGAGTCTTGAAATCAAAATTTCTACTGAAAAGTATATAGATGATGAAGATATTGAAAATCTAAATAGCTTCATTAAGGATAGGTTCTTTTTAGATGATTCTAGGATTCTTGTGGAATATATAGGTGGAGAAAATCAAAATTCTAATGAAAATTTAGAGGATATTATAAGGTCTATCTCAGATAAGTACCCTTCATTGAAGGCACTTGTAACTAACTGCAGCTACGAGATAGATGATGATGCTATTAATTTTAAGTTCAAGACACCTGCATCAGACCTTCTAAAATCCATGAACTACGATGATATCATCAGTGATGAAATAAGAAAGTTCAATGGGAAACCATATAAAATAAATTTTATAGACGATTTGTCCCAAGAAGATATAGAAAAACTTAAAGAGGAGATGAAGTTAAGAGAGACTAAAATCCTTGAGGAAGAGGCGAAAAACTCAAGACCAAGACCTATAATAACTTCTAATATCTCTAATAACTCAAATGAAAAGGGAGACAAAAAGACTAATAAGGATAGTTCCCTTATACTAGGAAGAAGCTCAAAGATAAAGGATCCTATTATAAATATTACGGATATTTCTCCAAATGAGGGTAGGGTTGCAATAGAAGGGGAGCTCTTTGAGCTAGACTCTAAGGAGCTGCAAAGTGGTAAAACTCTTATTTCCTTTAATGTCTATGATGGGACTAGCTCTATTACTTGTAAGTCCTTCGTTAAGGAAGGAGAAGGACAGGAGGTTTTTTCTAGGCTTAAGAAAGCAAAGGGTATTAGATTAATTGGTAATGCTGGTTATAGCACATTTTCACAAGAGGTTGAGATTATTGCTAATACTTTAATAGAGGTTTCTATAGTTAGTAAGGAAAAACGACAAGATAGAGCTGAAGTCAAAAGAGTAGAGCTTCATATGCATACTAAGATGAGTCAAATGGATGGTATGAGCAGTGCTGAGGACCTTATTAAAAGAGCAATGACTTGGGGGATGAATTCCATTGCCATTACGGATCATGGTGTTGTTCAGTCCTTTCCTGAAGCCCATAGAGTATTGGGAAGGGATAATCCAGATATGAAGGTAATCTACGGAGTGGAAGCATACCTTGCACCTGATAAAAAGCCATCTGTTACAAATACTAAGGGACAAGGGTTGGATACTACTTATTGTGTTCTTGACTTGGAGACTACTGGTTTTTCTGCTGCCACGGAGAAGATTACTGAAATTGGTGTAATGAAGGTTAAAGATGGATTGGTAATAGATGAATTCAGCAGCTTTGTAAACCCTGAAAAGCCGATTCCAGAAAGGGTTATAGAAGTTACTAATATTACTGATGATATGGTAAGAGATGCAGATACTATAGACAAGGTTTTTCCAAAGCTTTTAGACTTTATCCAAGGAAGTGTATTAGTAGCTCATAATGCAGAGTTTGATATGGGATTCTTAAGGCATAATGCTAAGGTTTTAGGGTATGACTTTGATTTCACTTATATAGATACCTTGTCCTTAGCTAAGGATATATTTCCAGAATATAAGACTTATAAATTAGGAAGAATTGCTAAGAATTTAGGAATAAAGGTTGAAATTGCCCATAGGGCCTTAGATGATGTTGATACTACGGTTAAGGTATTTAATATTATGCTGGATATGCTAAAGGAGCGTGGAGCACAAACTCTGGAGGATATAGATAATTTGGAGGCTGATGAGGATGCTAAGAAAAATGAATACAAAAAACTTAATACCCACCATGCCATAATATTAGCCAAGAATTATACTGGGCTTAAAAATCTATATAGATTAGTATCCTATTCTCATTTGGATTACTTTTATAAAAGGCCTCGAATCTTAAAGAGTTTGTATGACAAGTATTCAGAGGGGCTTATCCTTGGAAGTGCTTGTAGTGAAGGAGAGCTTTATAAAGCAATTCTTCTTGGAAAATCCGATGAGGAAATTGAAACTATAGCAGAGGAATATGATTATCTAGAGATTCAACCCTTGGCTAACAACGACTATCTGCTAAGGCAGGAACAAGTACCTAATAAGGAATATCTTCAGGAGATAAATAGAAGAATAGTTTCACTTGGTGAAAAGTTAAATAAGCTTGTAGTTGCAACAGGTGATGTTCATTTCTTAGACCCTGAAGATGAAATCTATAGGAGGATTCTTAATGCAGGTCAAGGATTTAAGGACGCAGACAATCAGGCGCCACTATATCTAAAGACTACAGATGAAATGCTGGAGGAATTTTCCTATCTGGGTAGAGACAAAGCTTATGAGGTGGTAGTTACTAATACTAACTTAATAGCTGATATGTGTGAAAGGATAAGCCCTATTTCTGCAGAAAAATGCCCCCCTGAAATAGAAGGTAGTGAGCAGACTTTAAAGAATATAACCTTTGATAAGGCTTATGAACTATATGGAAAC
Organism: uncultured Tissierella sp.; assembly: GCA_964590735.1. Classification (GTDB taxonomy): domain Bacteria; phylum Bacillota; class Clostridia; order Tissierellales; family Tissierellaceae; genus Tissierella_B. Next base: position 60,718 of record CAZPZN010000001.1, on the reverse strand, counting down.
CCCTTACCTGAACTTGTTAAACACAGACTGGATAGGGAACTTGATTCCATAATTAAAAATGGATTCTCCGTAATGTATATGATTGCCCAAAAGTTGGTATGGAAATCTAATGAAGATGGATATCTAGTTGGTTCAAGAGGATCTGTTGGATCATCTGTAGTAGCCTATATGACTGGAATTACTGAGGTTAATGCGCTACCACCTCACTATAGATGCCCTAAGTGTCATTATTCGGATTTTACAGATTATGGTATAAATGTAGGCTTCGACTTGGCCGACAAAGAATGTCCTGAATGTGGAGAGATCATGGATAAGGATGGTTTAGATATTCCTTTTGAGACTTTCCTAGGATTTAATGGTGATAAGGAGCCAGATATAGACCTTAACTTCTCAGGTGAATATCAGGCTAGAGCTCATAAGTATACAGAAGTCATATTCGGTAAAGGTTCTACTTTTAAGGCTGGAACCATAGGAACAATAGCCGACAAAACCGCTTTTGGATATGTTAGGAAGTATTTTGAGGAGAAGGAAATCAATGTTAACAAGGCTGAGATAGTCAGAATTTCAAAAGGTTGTACAGGTATTAAAAGAACCACAGGTCAGCATCCTGGAGGAATTATAGTTGTTCCAAAAGGTAGAGAAATCTTTGAATTTACCCCTGTACAGCGTCCGGCGGATGACTCGAATTCTGATATTATAACCACTCATTTTGATTATCACTCAATAGATGAAAATCTTTTGAAGTTAGATATATTAGGTCATGATGACCCTACAGTAATCAGAATGCTTCAAGACTTAACAGGGGTTGACCCTAAGAAGATACCAATGGACGATAAGGAAACTATGTCTATATTCTCATCTACAGAAGCACTTGGAGTAAGACCTGACCAGATTAATTCCAAGGTAGGAACCTTTGGTGTACCTGAATTTGGAACTAGATTTGTAAGGGGTATGCTTGTAGACATTATGCCTAAGACATTTATGGATTTAATATGTATTTCAGGTCTTTCCCATGGTACAGACGTATGGTTGGGAAACGCTAAGGACTTAATTGATAGTGGAACAGTAACCAGAATCAGTGATGCAGTCTGTACGAGAGACGAGATTATGGTTTATCTAATTAAGAAGGGTATGAAACCTGACACAGCCTTTAAGATAATGGAGACTGTACGTAAGGGTAAGGCCTTGCAAGATCCGGTGAAATGGGCGAAATTTGAAGAGGAAATGAGAGCTCACGATGTTCCGGAATGGTATATAGATTCATGTAAGAAGATTAAGTACATGTTCCCTAAGGCTCACGCTGCAGCATATATAATGATGGCCTTTAGAATTGCTTGGTTTAAGGTCCATATTCCTTTGGCATATTATGCAGCATATTTTACAATTAGAGCAAAGGCCTTTGACGCAGAATTTATGATATTTGGTAAAGAGAAGGTAAAGGCAAAGCTTAAGGAAATAGACTTGCTTGGGAACCAGGCAGCACCAAAGGATAAGGACTTGTACGATGATTTAGAAATAGTATTGGAAATGTATGAGAGAGGATTTAACTTCTTGCCAATAGATTTATATAAATCCCATTCAACAAAGTTTCAGATGGAAGATGGAGCATTAAGACCACCTTTCAACTCTATAGCAGGAATGGGAAATGTAGCAGCAGAAGGATTATATAATGCAGCACAGGACATGCCTTTTAATTCAGTAGAGGACTTAATGAAACGTGGTAAGATTGGGAATGTTGGAGCTGAAGCCTTAAGAAGCTTCAATTGTCTCAAGGGATTACCTGAAAAAGACCAATTGAGTTTATTTGATTTTAGTTAAGATTTGGGACAATAGGACAGCAGTTTCTTCCTATTGTCCTCTTTTAAATTATTGATATTTCAGAAAATTCGACATTTGTGATATAATAGATATAGATGTCAAATTAAAAGAAAGATTAGGAGGTTACAAAATGTCTATAGGTAAAATAATCAATAGTTATGGCAAGGAGTATTCACCTTATTTAGGAAATTTAGTGAATCACCTACCTATGGGGCAATTGGCTTACTATAATTTAACGCAAAGCTTGGAAAAGACTAAAATTTATTCAGAGGAGTTTGTTCAAAGATCCAATAGAAATAAAGTAAAGACTGATTATCCTAAGGCTGGGACCATAGAAGAATGTTTAGGACAAGCTGATATGTATGAGGCTTGCCTTGAATTGATTAATGAGGGAATTAAGACAAATAGTATAAATCAATACGTATATCAAATTCTAAATAGGTATGAATTTGGAATGTCATCAGGATTATTTCATACCCTTATTAGAGTGGCTTATGCAGTAGAAGGAATGAGGTTAGATGAAGAGCTAACTGAAGAGCTGGCTAGGGCCTTGGCATATTTTGTTACTGCCTATAAGAAAGCCGATGTTTTTCAAAATCAGGTTAAGCCTTCGGATGCCATAAGAGAATTAAAAAATCTAATTTATAATCCTCATATAAAAAGGCAGGTTAGATCTCAGAATTCTTTAGGGTATAAGCTTAAAGCATTATATAAGGATACTATTTATCTTAAAGTTGGATTTACAATTAAAGGATCAGAAGAAGAAAAGATAAATACCTTGTTAGAAATACTTATACCTGCATATATGAATTCTAATGATATAGTAGTTTTACATTGTATTACTGGGCTCCACGCTTTAATAGTATTACAGGACTATTATGATGATTTTGATAGGGCCTTAGATATTCTAACTACTTGTATAGTATCCCATTTGTTGACTTTAGAGAAGTTAAATATTTCTTATAATAAGGATTCAACAAATGATACTTGGGAAGATATAATAGTGAAAGGTTCTGAATCACCCGATATTCATACCGTGAAGCTTGCTTACTCTGCAAGTCAGTTGTATGAAAAATTTCATAATCCAGGTCTAAAGGATATAGTATTGCTTAGAATAAATAAAACTAAGTATTGACAAAATACTTTTAATGGTTTATTATTCATATAATACAAAAATTTAATGCGTTGATGCAGAGAAAGATATTGAGGTTCATTCCTA
>CAZPZN010000001.1:10877-57632 GCA_964590735.1 uncultured Tissierella sp. | reverse complement strand
CGGTAATGAATTTGATATGTAATATTCACTGCAGAGCATGTTTGCTAAAAGCTTGCAAGTAGGCGGACACGTGTACTCACGTTACAGAGTCAGAGGTTTTTTGACCTTTAAGCGATAGTTTAATTAGACTATAATCAGGGTGGTACCACGGAATCCTTCGTCCCTATGAACATATTTATATGTGTTCATAGGAGCGAAGGATTTTTTTATTGAAATGTACTATAAATAGTAAAAAGAAAAGGGGCATGGTTGTGAGAAAATTAATGACAGGTAATGAAGCCGTTGCATATGGGGCTTATGAAGCAGGAGTAAGATATGCTTCAGCATATCCGGGAACTCCAAGCACGGAGATATTAGAAAATATAGCATTATATGATGGAATAAAAGCTGAGTGGGCAGCTAACGAAAAGGTTGCACTTGAGGCAGCTATAGGTGCATCTATTGCAGGTGGAAGAGCTTTATCCAGTATGAAACATGTTGGACTTAATGTGGCAAGTGACCCCTTCATGACTGTTGCCTATACAGGTATAAATGCAGGACTTGTAGTAATTACAGCAGACGAGCCTGGCCAGCACTCATCACAAAATGAGCAGGACAATAGACATTTTGCGGCATTTGGGAAAGTAGCTATGTTGGAGCCAGCTGATAGCCAAGAATCTAAGGATATGATTGCTAGGGCACTTAAAATCAGCGAGGACTATGATACTCCTGTACTATTTAGAATGACTACAAGAGTTTGCCATTCAAAGAGTATTGTAGAATGTGGGGAAAGACAAGATGCTCCAATAAAGGATTACAATAAGAAAAAGTTCAAGTATGTTGTAGTTCCAGCATATGCTACTAAAATGAGAGTAAAGGTTGAGGAAAGACTTGAAAAGTTAAAGGAGTTTTCAAATAATACAGATCTTAACTTTATCAAATGGAACGAAAAGAAAATTGGAGTAATATCCTCTGGAATCTGCTATCACTATGCAAGAGCAGTATTTGGTGACTCTGCCTCCTATTTAAAGCTAGGTTTTACATATCCGCTACCAGATGAAAAGATTAGAGAATTTGCATCTCAGGTGGAAGAACTATATATTATTGAGGAGAACGACCCAATTATCGAAGAAAGGGTAAGGATGTTGGGATTTAAGTGTTATGGAAAGGATTTATTTCCAACTTATGGGGAATTGACTTCAGATGTATTGAGAGCGTCCATTGAAGGTAGAGGTAAACCTACAATCGATTATGACAAATCTTTAGTGGTTTCAAGACCACCCGCTTTATGTTCAGGCTGTCCACATAGAGGATTTTTCTATGAAATTAGCCGAAAGAAAGATATAGTCATCGCTGGAGATATTGGCTGCTACACCTTGGGTGTAAGTGATCCATATGATGCAATGGATGTAGCAGTTGATATGGGTAGTGCTTTTGGTCTTGCTCATGGTGCTCAAACAATCTTCAATATGAAAGAGGGCAATAAAAAGCGAGTAATTGCTGTACAAGGAGATTCAACTTTCTTCCATACTGGAATAAACGGCTTGTTGAGCACAGTTTATAACAAGGGAAATACAATTAATGTAATACTGGACAATAGAATTACAGGGATGACAGGTCATCAGGAGAATCCTGGGTCAGGATATACCCTAGAAGGAGAGATTACTGAAACACTAGATATTGAGGCCCTTGTTAGAGCCTGTGGTATAAAGCATGTTAAAATGGTAGATCCTAATAAACTTAATAAGATGGGAGAGGCTATTGACTGGGCATTATCTATTGAAGAGCCTTCTGTAATTATTACTAGATGGCCATGTGCACTAAAAAAGTTTACTGAAGAGGATAAGTCAGAATTTACCAACGCTTTTAAAGATAAATATGAGATTGATGAAGACTTATGTATCGGATGTACGCAGTGCACAGAATGTGGATGTCCATCACTAGAATTCATTCAAGAAGATTCCATTGCAAAGATTAATAAGAATACTTGTGTAGGCTGTGGTGTATGTGCTCAAGTCTGTCCTGCACTGGCAATCGGAAAGGTGGAGATGTAATGACTAAAAGTATAATTCTATGTGGAGTAGGTGGCCAAGGAACGATTTTAGCAAGTAAATTGCTGACTCTTGGATTGATGGATGCAGGATACGATGTTAAGATGAGTGAAATTCACGGTATGAGTCAAAGGGGAGGAACTGTAACATCCCATGTAAGATATGGGAAAAGTGTGGATTCTCCAGTAATTGAACTTGGTGATGCGGATTTATTGATCTCCTTTGAAAAGATGGAAGCCCTTAGATACCTGGAGTATTTAAAGCCTGAGGGGAAGGTAGTAGTCAATGATTTTGAAATAAAGCCATTGTCAGTATTGTCAGGAAAGGTAGAATATAGTGATGACATCTTTAAGGAGTTGGATAATAAAGCTGATACAGTAATGATTGATGCAGCAGGAAAGGCTGTAGAGCTTGGAAATGGCAAGGTTATGAATGTAATTCTTCTTGGAGCTATAATAAAACTTATGAATCTTTCTAATACTGATTGGAATAGAATAATTGAAAATAATGTAAAGCCTCATACCATAGATTTAAATAAGAAAGCATTAAATCTTGGCATGGAGCTGGTATAGGGGTGAAGATATGTATTGGAATGAGAGAGTTGAGACGATTTCTAGAGAAGATTTAACAGAGATTCAAAATCATAGACTATGTAAGACGTTAAGAAGACTCTACCACAATGTACCATTTTATAGAAATAAGTTTCAAGAACTAGACATCTATCCAGAGGATATAAAGGGAATTGAGGATATATCCAAGCTACCCTTTACCACGAAACAGGATTTAAGGGATAATTACCCCTATGGTCTCTTTTCCACAGACTTAAGTGAAATAGTTAGGCTTCATGCATCTTCGGGAACTACAGGAAAGCCTACAGTAGTAGGCTATACCAGAGAAGATATTAACAACTGGTCTGAGGTTTGTGCACGTTCAATCGTTGCAGCTGGAGGTAGTTCCAGCTCGGTGATTCAGATTGCTTATGGCTATGGTCTATTTACAGGTGGTCTTGGATTACACTATGGCGCAGAGCGACTGGGAGCCTCAACTATACCCATATCCTCAGGGAATACGGATCGGCAGTTGATGCTCATGAAGGACTTTCATACAACATTTCTAGCATGTACTCCTTCATATGCTCTTTATCTAGCAGATGCATTAAAGGACCATGGAATATCTCCAGAGGAGTTAAATTTAAAATCTGGAATATTTGGTGCAGAGCCTTGGTCGGAGAGTATGAGAAAGGAAATAGAGAAAAAGTTAAATATTAGTGCTCATAATATCTACGGCTTGTCTGAGATCAGTGGTCCTGGTATAGCTTCGGAGTGCAGTTGTAAAAATGGGATGCATATATGGGAGGATCATTATTTACCGGAAATAGTGGATCCAGTAACCCTAGAAGTATTACCTTATGGTTCTTTAGGCGAGCTTGTATTTACCAGCATTAGTAAAGAGGGTATTCCTCTTCTACGTTATAGAACAAGAGATTTAACTGTTTTACATAATGAAGTGTGTCAGTGTGGAAGAACCCATGTAAGGATGGAAAGGGTAATGGGAAGATCAGATGATATGATTATTATTAGAGGTGTGAATGTGTTCCCTTCACAAATCGAAGACGTCTTGTTACAAATTGGAGAATTAGAGCCTCATTATCAATTAATAGTTACTAGAGAAGGTACTTTGGACTGTTTGGAAATTCAAGTTGAAATAACGGACAATCTTTTCTCCGATAAGATTAAGAATCTAGAATCCCTTTCAAATAGTATTAAACAGAAACTTAATTCTACCCTTCAACTAAGTGCAAAAGTAACTCTTGTTGAGCCGAGAAGTATTCCTAGGAGTGAAGGAAAGGCTAAAAGGGTAATAGATAAGAGAAGTTATTAGGAGGTGTGGCATGATTAGTCAGGTATCTGTATTTTTAGAGAATAAGCCGGGAAGATTAGAAAAAGTTCTACAAATATTAAATGACAATGGAATAAATTTAAGATCTATTTCCGTAGCAGAAACATCAGACTATGGAATCTTTAGATTAATACTAGATAGACCAAAAGAGGCTGTTAAAAAGCTTAAGGAAGCCGGCTTTGCAGTTCAGGAGACAGATGTTCTAGGATTGGAAATAGATGATAGTAAGGGTTCTATGCTAAATGCTATTAAAGAACTTGCCGCAAATCAAATATCCATTGAATATACTTATTCCTGTCTCCCTATCAATAGCCATAAGGTTATAATCATAGTAAGGGTTGATAATATGGATAAGGCTTGTAATGTATTAAGGAATAGCAAGAATTGTAGGCTATTGGGCTGTGAGGATATGTATTAGAAAAAAACGCCCCTGAGGTAAGATTAAATCTTACCTTAGGGGCGTTAAGCAGGTATTTCTATTTTCTTTTATTCTTAACTATAATCTGTGTTCCTTCTTTAGAGCTTTCAATTTCAGCCTCGTCTATTTGGAATCCTACTAAATTAAGTCCAGATCCAAAGGAGCCTCCCCCTGTACCTCCAGCTAAGTTTCCGTAGTATTCTTCCATGTCCTTTCTATGTGGCTGCTGAAGTATTCTTCTCACATAATTGAGGGTTTCTTCATCCATGCCATTGCCATTGTCCGTAATCTTAATTACAGTTTCTTCATCATCCATAGTGATCCTAAGACTTATATCTGAAGCTTGGGCTTCCAGTGAATTAGACAAAAGTTCATATACTATTGCTTGGATTTTCTTATTTTCAGATTTCAAAGACGCTCCTCCTTCAAGAATTCTTTTTAAAACCTTTATTTAATGCAACAAAAAATGCTGCAACAAATCCTGCTGCAAAACCGTTATTATATAGATTTAAACCACCGTGGACTATTCCTATGTTAGATGCTACAGAAAGATGTATGAAACCTGCTAATATTCCAGCAAGAGGTCCAAATTGACCTGCAATAGGGGCTAAAGCTGTTCCAAACAGTGCTGATAACATTGGCCCTCCCATATTTGCCTCATAATTTGAGAACAGGGTTCCCAACCATACACCTAGCATGATTGGACTTACATTAAAAGGATGCTTACCAAAGGCTGCAAATCCAACCATTGTAAAAATACCGCCAATTGTTGGTCCGTTGAAATTTCCACCAACTAGTTGTATATATAATACCCCAATAAAACCTACTATCCCCATATTAATCAGGGTATTTCCAAATCCGGCAATGTTGGTAAAATCTGTAACTAGAATACCTGGATACTTTAATATTTCAAGATAATCCTTAAGTCTGTGTTTCCCTAGGACAATCCCTAAAACTATCATGCTTGATAGCAATATGATTAAGAATGTTCTCAAGTAGCTATCAAATTCAGTGCCCCATATCATGGCGCTTTCACTATTGAATCCATAACCTCTTAGAATATTTATGAATATAAGCCCAACGAATCCTGATGTGAATCCTATATTATAAAGGTTATATCCTTCATGGAAGGAAAGAACATGACTAGCAACAGGTAAAATTACAATTCCGATTAGGATTCCTATTATTGTTCCTCCTAAAATCCCCCATCCGAAGTCAAAGGCAACTAAAGTTACGAAAGGAGCTAGTGCAGTACCAAATAATGCTGGGTATATGCTATTTACAAACTCTCGTCCAGTAAGTTTACTATAAATGAAGACCCCAGCAATTATGGGAAGTATAGACCACATGTTTTTTCCTAATAAAGCAAAGCCGACCATAGTAAAAATAGCTGCTATAGCCATTCCCCTAAAAGATACTTTGTTAAGGACTAGGATTATATATCCTATAAGTCCAACTCCTGCTGCATTAACTAGAGCAGGACCTATGCCACCTACCACAAAATAATCCGTTATAAGGACTCCTGTAGAGGTAAAGATTTTTATAAGTCCTTGAAGAAGCTCATCAAATGGCTGCATTGATAAACCTGTAATTAAAATTGCTAGTAGATAGAATAAAACTACTATTTCGATTTTCTTATGCTTGATAAATATAATAGCTTCTGATTCATTTTTCATATAGTGTTTATACTCCTATTTTTATAAAAATTATATCAAATAACTCAATTTAAAGATAGTTAAATATTAGATTAATATATTTTGTCACGAAAGAAGGATTTTATTAGTTGATGTCGAATTATAATAATAAGAAATTCGACATTTATCATCTCCGTTTTAGAATATTAAAAGATTAGAATTATTTGTCGATTCTTTCTTAGCTTTAAATCAACAAAAATCATCATATTAAATAAAGCTGCAGGTCGTGTCGAAATTTAGAAGGGTGGGGGAATATGGAGAAAAAATTTGAAGAATTAATAGTATCTTATGTAGATAATTATATGCAAAATGCAGAAATCAAAAGTCGATGGAAAAAGCCACTAGTTGCATTTGCAGCAGCAGATGACCCCCTATTTATTAAATTAAAGGCATTTAGTAATAGCAAATGACCTGCTGGATAGCAGGTCATTAATTTATTGAACTTCACTTGTTTCAACTTTATTGTATACTTTATTTTCCTTCTTTTCTTTCAATTTCTCTTCTCTATTTTCATTTGTATTTATTACTCTCATATTTTTTATTCCTATATAGGTCATACAAGCTATGGCTGCTATTGTTCCTAGTCTTCCTCCAACACCCTGGTAGGCAGAACTAAAGATTATAAATAAAATTCCTGTTATAAATGAAACTAAACCCATAGCCCATGCATTTTCTACTAATTTTATAGATACCATACCCGCATATGATGAACAAGCAGCCACCAATGCATATGTCATACCATTTTCCGTAAATAATAAGGGTAAGATAATACCAAAAGTCAAAGAGACAATAGAAGATGCAAAAGTAGTACTTTTATTCAGTTTGTTTGATATTATATAAGTAATAATTCCAGAGACTATGGCAATTATTATTATCAAAAGGCTTTCCATAATGTCCTCCTATCCTATAATTCCTAAAAGTAATTTAGTAATAAATGACGACATAGCTGCTGTAGTGCCACCCTTGCCACCTATTCCTTTATATATTTCGCTTGTAGATGATATAATAATTCCTACTACAAGACCACCTAATAAAGCTGCGTAAACACTAGGTATCATGTTTAAGGAGCTCATACCAACAAAGGAAGCGGTGTAGGTCGAACCTGCTAAAGTTTTAGGTAATAGGGTTACTGCTAACAATCCAACAATAGCGCTAGCTACTACCGGTCCTAGACCCAAGACATGGTTCAATAGCCAGGATCCTGTAACACCTAGAATAGTACATAAAAGAGTATATAATATATTTCTATTAATCTTCATTGGTTAACGAATCCTTTAGTTCTTTATAATTAGATTTTATACTTAATGTAAAGAAAAAAAGTATAAATGGAAGTATCAAAATATTTATTATATTTATATTTTGTGCTATTGAAGATACTATAATACCCAGTCCAGTCAATACAAATGCAGTCAAACTAATTAATTTACTAAACATAACATACCTCCCAGTAATTGATAATCACTATCAATAGAATAACATATTAAACGACATATGTCAATAACCTCGAGTGAATATTAGGTTTTGAATTTAAATGGTCAAAACATCTTTAATTGATGATTTGCAACTTACTTTGGGTAGATTATAGATAAGAAAGAAAAATGGAAGGTGAGGTCTATGTTATATTTTGCTTATGCCAGTAACTTAAGTAAGGACTATATGAAATCCAGGTGTCCTGATGCTATCCCTTTAAAGAAGGTCTACTTAAAAAACTATAAACTGGTCTTTAATGAGCTAGCGGACATTATTCAGAATGAGGGAAGTCAGGTATTAGGTGCTTTATATCTTATATCTAAGCAAGAACTTATTGAATTGGATAAATTAGAAGGATATCCAGATCTTTATACTAGAATTATTATTGAATTTGAAGATGATAAGGCCAACAGATATGATGCATTTGCATATATAATGGTAGATAAAAAGCTAGAAGCACCACCTGAACATTATTATCAAATTCTTAAGAAGGGCTATGAGGATTGGGACCTTCCTGTAGAATATCTTGAAAAAGCAAGAGATATGAAATGATGAAAGGCATCGATTATTTATCGATGCCTTTGGCATTCAAGTATTCATCTAGTAAGAGTTTTACGACTCCATTATAAGACTTAACTCCCTCTTCTTGATTATTTGATTTTAGATAAGAATCATTAACCTTTGTCATCATCTTTTCAGTTTGTCCCCTTCGAATTTTCCAATAGTCCCTAGAATTCTCTATATCAGATTTTATTTCATCTGATAATATATTAAATAACCTTGCATACTCATCTATATCATAGGAATATACTTCATTTAGTAGATGGGTCATTGCTAGATAATAGCCTGAATATTGGAATCTTTTATCTGGGTTATTGGTATTGGCTTTATAAGCAATAAAGTTAGCTTCATCTTCCTTTGCAAAACCTTTGTGGTGGGCAATTTCATGTGTTATTGTGGAAAGCATTGTTATGTGGGGAACGGCAATATTTACGTTGGCTTCTCCCGTAAAAGGAAAATAAACCCCGGTTATACCAGTGTAGCTCATATAATTAGATAATAATACTGGTTTTGACCTAGCTACCATATTATCCAATCTAAATGAACCTACTGAATAATCCTTAAAGCCAGCTAAAGCTATATGATTAAGATCTTTAAAATCATCTTCTACTCTAAATATCCCAGCTTCATCTTCATCAAGTCCCAATCTTAAAATATTCATCTCTAAGATTATTTCATGAGTTAAATCAGTTAAATCCTCAAAAGAAGCCTCATAGTTTTCCCATCCAGCAAGATTCCCATAGTCTTCTCTATAATAATTAAATCCCCACAAAAGATAAAAGAGTATATATATTAAGGAAAGGGTCCTAATTAGTAGATGTACAATTTTAGAGAGTTTTTCTTTAAATAATTCCTGTCCTATTATTAAATAAGATATTATTAAGATTCCTCCTAAGGGAAGGGAAATGATTATTAATTCACCTAAAGAAAAAGGGAATGTGGATGTTATTTTTCCTAAAATATTTCCTATAATGGGATATATGGTGAAAGAATAAATTTTTTCTACTAAATCTGGTCTAATAGCAGCAAAATATATTATGGTTCTAATAAGAAGGACCATAATTAGAAAAATTAAGCTAATACCATATCTTTTTGATGTTTTATTAGAACTTAAGGATTTATCATATTTTATGCTTTTTAGGTTATCCATATTTTTTTTGTATAATAGGGCCATAGCCTTAATTATACGCTCCTCCTTTTCCTTTAATATATCAGAATATAGAGTCTTTTTCCATAGGATAAGTGTAAGTAAAAATTGGGAGTATTTTTGTAAAGTTTGAGATAATCTTATATGGGTAGAAAAAAATCAAGGGCATTTATGGTGGCAATAGTGTTATACTAGAATTTATATTAATATAATATGATTGTGAGGGATTTTAATGATTGGTGAACTAAAGGGAAAGAAACCTAATATTCATGAAGATGCTTTCGTTGCAGAGACTGCTGTAGTTATTGGTGATGTATCTATAGGTGAAGGGTCTAGTATATGGTATAATTCTGTTTTAAGAGGAGATATAGAGACTATAAAAATTGGAAAGTACACCAATATACAAGATAATGCAACTGTCCATAATGAGGTGGATATCCCTGCGATTCTTGGGGATTATGTAGTAGTTGGACATAATTGTGTAATACATGGTTGTACTATAGGAGACAATTGTCTAATTGGTATGGGAGCTATAGTCTTAAATGGAGCTGTTATTGGAGATAATTGTATCATTGGAGCGGGTGCTTTAATTACTCAGGGAAAGGTTATTCCTCCTAACTCATTGGTTTTAGGCTCACCTGGTAAAGTCATACGCCAAGTTACAGCTGATGACTTAGAAGATATAAGAAATAACGCAATTAGATATTATAATCTATGGAAGACAATGCATATTTAGTGGAGGTGGTATTTTGACTGAAGCCGGTTTTCGAATACAATATGATGAGCTTCTTAATAGATACATTAGAACTAAGGATAAAATGATAAATATCATAGAGGATAAGGAATGCCTTTTAAAGCATAGATTCTTTGATCTAAAGACTGATTATATTATGAAGATTGGGTATCTGGAGCATGAGCTACTTGATTTAGATATTAAACTAGCTGTGGCTAAGAGAAGGATAGAACTGGCCCAAGAAGTATTAAGTCAAAATACAAATATCAATCTTTCCATGATTGAAAGTGAGATAAAAATAGAATTTAGTGACTTCTTAGATATTCTAAACACTAAGGACAATGAAATAATGATTGCTAATTATTTTGAAAATTTTGCTAGATTAAGTGATGAGGATTTAATAGATTTAAAGAGATATTATGTGGGAATAGCAGATCTCATACTACCAGAGATAAATCCAGGACTTAATGATATTCAAAAGACTCTTTGGGAAAAGGCTCAATTAGCTTATGAAAACGGTGAGATTCAGTTCTTGAGAATAATATATAAGCTTGCACAAGATGAAGCAAAAGCCACTGGAGTCAATAAAGAAATCTCTTTAAGTGAACTTGATGAACAGATAGCAATGTTTGAGGAGAGAATTAAAAAAGAAGAGAAGGATATTAACACCCTCTTGGATAACTTTCCTTTTAATAAAGCAGGCCTTCTACAGGATGATAAAAAGATTAGGGAGATTCAAGGAGAACTAAGAAAAAACATTGAAGACGGTCGGTCTATACTTAAGCTTATGGAAGAACACTTTCTAATGATGTTGGATGAAACTAAATTTGAAAGTTAAGGGTTGATTAAATCAACCCTATTGATTATTCTAAAGATTTTCTTTATCTATTGATTCTAAGAATTCTTCTTTGAAGAGATTGTAATCCCTAATGCCTGACATCTTAGCTTTTTCATTAATAATAAAGGATGGTACGCTTTGGATTTTATACTCTTGAGCATCCATTTTTGCTTTTTCATATAATTTAGTATATTTTCCCGAGTCTATGGCTTGGTTCATCTCTTCAGTGTTCAATCCAATGCTAGCTGCAACTTTATTGATTTCTTCCTTATGAGCAATATTTATAGAATCAGTAAAATATGCCTTGAACATAGCCATGAGATATTCATCATATTTACCTTGCTCTTTTGCGTAATATCCGCCCATATGAGCTCTCTTGGTGTTGAATTTACCGTTTTTATTATTATATTCTATGTTGTATTCTTTACCTCTGTTAGAGAGCATTTTTATGGAACTATTTATATAGTTTTCAGGGTATACTTTGTATAAGTCACTTCCCTCAAGGGGTGCATTGGGATCCAATTCGAAGGGTATCCATTCTACTTCGTAGTCAATTCCATCCTCTTTCAATCTATTCATCAAACAAGCACCTAGATAACAGAAGGGACAAGCAAAATCAGAAAACACCTTAACTTTTAGCATTATTGTCAACTCCTTTCTTTGATTGATTATACCCAAATTAAAGAAATAAAACACTTTAGACATTTTACTTGACCATACATATACTAGTTCTAGGCTTGACAATAATTTTATTAGGTTGGTGAATTAAATGAGAAAAGATAATATACTAGCAGAGGATATTTTGGGAGAAGTTTATATAATGGGGTATGAGAGCTTTTCCCTAGTTGACAACAAGTACTATGGAGGCAACCAAGGATGGTTAAATGATTTTATGTACACTAGTAAATTTTGGGCTGATAGATCTTGTGGAGTAGTAGCTGCGGCGAATCTAGCCTCATATAAGTCCAAGGAACTTAACCTTTCTTCTCTTTATTCTTATGAGTCTAGGAATAAAGAGGATTATACCAAACATATATATGACCTTTATAAGTTTATTAACCCTGCTTTTTATGGAGTTCCTACTATTAACAATATGGTAAGGGGTCTTGTAAAATTTGGAGAATCAAGAGCTATTAGATTTGAGCCTATATATTTTAAAAGGAAGTGGAGTTTAGAAAATATTATCAACTATATCGAGAGTGGACTTAGAGAAAACAACCCAGTCTTGTTACTAACTTGGAATACTCCTTTAAGGGATTTAATAAATCATTGGGTCACCATAACTGGTCTAATTAGGACTAGGGATGGTAAGTGCTATATGGTTACATCCAATTGGGGAAGGATGGAAATTTATTCACTTGATGATTGGCTTAATCATTCCTCTCTATATAAGGGTCTCATATATTTCAGAGTAAGTTACGCTACGATTAAAAATTAAAAATTTTGAATGGAGGAATAAATATTGAATGAGCATAAAGGGAGTCGGAAACCAAAGTTGTGGGAAGCACTTATATCTTTTGTGTTTCTTATAATAGTTATGGGGATAAGCATTGTAAAATATGAGGCAGATCCGCATATTCCAATGATGATAGGAACAGGTTTTGCCGTTTTAATGGCATTTAGATTGGGATTTACTTGGAATGAAATAGAAAAGTCTATGTTTGATGGTATTTATCAAGCCTTACAGGCTGTAATCATTCTTTTAATTATAGGTATACTCATAGGATTATGGTTAATATCTGGTGTAGTTCCAAGTATGATTTATTATGGTTTAGCAATATTAAAGCCTAGTATTTTCCTTGTTGCAACAGTACTAATGTGTTCTATTACATCCCTTGCAACAGGTACTAGCTGGGGGACAGCTGGAACTATAGGTATTGCATTAATGGGGATATCTACAGGCCTTGGTATACCTGCACCACTTGCTGCAGGAGCAATTATTTCTGGAGCCTATTTTGGAGACAAGGTGTCACCCCTATCAGACACTACTAATCTAGCACCAGCAGTTTCAGGTACTGATGTATTCACTCATGTAAAGGGTATGTTACCTACTACTTTGGTTTCTTACGGTATTACACTTATTATCTTTTTAATTATAGGATTTAATTATGGTGGTGCTAGTAGTGATATATCAAGTATCAATTTTATTAGAGAAGGTATAGCTGCAAATTTCACCATTAATCCTATCTTATTACTACCTCCAATGGCAGTAATTTTAGCAATGGCTTTTAAAATGCCTGCAATACCTGGGATAACAGTGGGAATAATCCTTGGAGGGATACTAGGTTTTTTAGTACAAGGAGCTGATTTTGGAAGTATGATTTCTGCCGCCTATGAAGGATATGAATCCACTACTGGTATTGAGACAATTGATAGCTTATTGACAGCCGGAGGACTTATGGGCATGATGTATTCAGTAGCCCTTACTATTATAGCCATGATGTTTGGAGGTATAATGGATAAGACTGGCCAGCTTCAGGTGATAGTTGAGGCAATTTTAAGCAAGATTAAGTCAGTTGGTGGTCTAATTGCCACTACGGCTGCAACTTGTGTATTTAGCAATATGACTATGCCAGAGCAATATATTTCAATAGTTGTACCGGGAAGAATGTATGCTAAAGCTTACAGAGATAAGGGACTGCACCCAAAGGTTTTATCAAATTGTCTTGAAGGATCTGGAACTGTAACATCAGCACTTGTTCCTTGGAATACATGTGGTGCCTTTTTATACTCAGTCTTGGGAGTAACAGCCTTAGAATATGCTCCATATGCATTCTTCAATTATTTAACCCCTATAGTGGTTATAATCTTTGGATTCTTGAATTTTAAAGTCTCTAGAATAGAGGATGATCCAGAAACTGTAATAGCCTTTGACGGCAAAATCTAATGTAGAAACTAGGATTATTTTACCGCTGTCAAATATTAAGTGAGATTTGATTTTATATAGGGTATAATACAATAAAATAAGAGGTAAGGAAAAGGGGGATTCTTTATGGAATACAGAGTTAAGTATGATGAATGGCTTAATAATGAATATTTTGATCTGGAAACAAGAGAAGAATTAAAATCCTTGAAGGATGAGGATGAAATTCAAGACAGATTTTATACAGATCTAAAATTTGGGACAGCAGGTCTCAGGGGGAAAATAGGAGCAGGAACAAATAGAATGAATAGGTATACAGTATCTCTCGCAACCCAGGGACTAGCTCAGACAATTGTTTCCAAAGGTCAAGGGGCTATGGACAGGGGAGTTGCTATAGCATATGATGTAAGACATTATTCCGATGAATTTGCAGAAATTGCTGCTAGGGTACTGGCTGCTAATGGTATAAAAACCTATCTTTTTGATGGCATAAGAGCTACACCGGTTTTATCCTATACTGTTAGAAGACTTAATTGTATTTCTGGAATCGTAGTAACTGCTAGCCATAATCCTAGGGATTACAATGGATATAAAGTCTATTGGGAAGAAGGGTCACAGATATTAGATGATATTGCAGATGAAATTCTAGGTGAAATTGATAAGATTCAATTTGATAACATAAGGATTATGGATTTAGATGAGGGCAAAGAAAAGGGTTTAATTAATATAATCGGTAAGGAAATCGATGATGAATATATTACAGAACTCCTAAAAATGGCTATAAGAGAAGATATAGATAAGGATATAAGGATAGTATATTCGCCTTTAAATGGAACAGGAAATAAACCTGTAAGAAGAGTATTAAGAGAGAGGGGATTCACTAATATAATAGTAGTTCCAGAGCAAGAGAATCCTGATCCAAACTTTACTACAGTTGGATATCCAAACCCTGAAGACGTAAAAGCCTTTGAATATTCAGCAAAACTAGGAGAAAAAGAAAATGCAGAAATACTTATAGCAACTGACCCTGATTGTGATAGGGTTGCAATGGCAGTTAACAATGGGAAGGGATATACATTTTTAAATGGAAATCAGACAGGTGCTTTATTGATTCACTATATTTTATCTCAAAGACATAAAAAGGGAGATATTCCAAAGAATGCAGCAATTGCTAAGTCTATAGTTACTGGTGATTTAGGAAAGGTTATTGCTGATAAATATGGGGTGAAGATGTTTGAAACCCTAACAGGATTTAAGAATATCTGTGAGTTGCCAAATCAATGGGATATAACTAAAGAATATGAATTTATTTTTGGATATGAAGAAAGTATTGGATATGTATATGGAAACTTGGTAAGAGACAAGGATGCAGTAGTTTCTTCCATGCTTATTGCTGAAATGGCTGCTTTCTATAAAAAAGAGGGAATAAGTCTACTAAAAGTACTTGAAGACATCTATGCTGAATTTGGCTACTACAATGAGAAACTCATTTCTATTGTACTTGAAGGACTTGAAGGACAACAACTTATTGGTAGAATAATGAAGGACATAAGGAATAACCCAATTGTTGAAATAGGAAGTATGAAATTAGAAAAAACTATAGATTACCTTAATGATGAGACTGATGCAGGGGTTTCCGATGTACTAAAGTATTATATGGATGATGGATCATGGTATGCTATCAGGCCATCAGGAACAGAGCCCAAGATAAAACTCTATATGTATACAAAAGGTAAGTCAAGAGAGGATTCTATAGAAAAGCTTAATGAGATTGAAAAGACTGTTAGAGGCAGAATGGAAAGCGTAAAATAATTAGTTGATAACTATTGCCTGGGATTTTGCCATATATCTTGATCTATTTCAAGAAATGGTAATAATCCTGGGTTATTCTTATTCGTACATATATTAGTGCTATAATTATCTTTGAAATAATTAATTAGGGTGTCAAAATAAAAGGCAGGTGTATTGATGGAATTAAATAAGAGCAGTAAAGAAACCAGGGCAGAGATCTTAAAGATTGCAGGTCCTGTTTTTATTGAGTTATTTCTTGGAACCTTGTTTGGTATGATAGATATGATAATGCTTGGAAATGCAGGTGATGTTGCTACAACTACTGCTGCCATAGCTGCAGTAGGTATAACTAACCAGATGATGTTTATAGGACTTTCACTAGTTCAGGCATTAACAGCAGGGGCTACAGCCATGGTAGCTAGGTACATAGGAGCAAAGCGATTTAATGTAATCGAAGCAGTTGTAAAGCATATAATAATTATTACGCAAATTTTTATAGTCATTCCAATTTTAATTCTAGGATTGGGTTTTTCAGAAGAAGTAATGACTTTTATTGGAGCTAAGAGTGATACCATAGCAGTTGGTATTGACTACTTTAGGATAGTAATATTTGGTTTTCTATTCCAAGCCTTCAACTTTTCCATAGTTGCTTCCTTAAGAGGGTCTGGAGATACAAAGACTCCAATGAAGATAAATCTTACTTCTAATTTCGTAAATGTAATTGGAAATGCTGTTTTAATCTATGGTCTATTTGGACTTCCAGCCCTTGGAGCTACAGGTGCTGGTATTTCCACCTCATTATCACAAGTGTTTACTACAATAATGCTTATAAGATATATATCTAGGAAGGATAGTACCATTCATTTAAGCTTAAAGAAGAAGTTTTCATTTGACAAAAACATTATGTACAATCTAATTAAAGTAGGATTTCCTGCCATGCTGGAACAAGTTGCATTAAGAGGTGGAATCCTTATATTTACTAAATTAGTAACTGGTCTTGGAACCCTAGCCTATGCAACACATCAGATTTGTCTAAATATTTTAAGCTTATCATTTACACCTGGTCAGGCTTTTGGGATAGCTGCTTCTACCCTTAGCGGAAGAAGTCTGGGTGCTGAAGAGCCAGATTTAGCGGAGGATTACATTCATAAATGTAGTAGAATTGGGGCATTGATTGCTTCTTTAATGGGAGTTACTTTCTTCTTTTTTGGATCCGTTATAGCAGGATTTTATACCAATAGCCAAGAGGTAGTAGACCAATCTGCAAACATTTTAAGATTAGTTGCAATTATCCAACCATTCCAGTCATCACAACTTATAATAGCAGGTGGATTAAGAGGTGCAGGAGATACAGTTTGGACTTTGATCGCCACATTTATTGGGGTACTTGGAATAAGGGTTGCCTTTGCTTGGTATTTCGTAAAAGTTTTAGGACTTGGACTCATGGGGGCCTGGATGGCTATCTTTATCGATCAATTCATTAGATGGATAATAATATCCCTACGATTCAGGACAAATAGGTGGAAATATATAACATTAAGATAAAGTAAAAACAACCCCAATAATTTAGATTAAATCTAAAATATTGGGGTTTCTTCTCTTTGTATTAATATTTTTAGCCTGTAATATGCTTTGTCAAAGACTTTGCTGTAGGTGTAGCTGCTAATCCTCCTAGAGCTGTTTCTCTTAAGGTTTCAGGTAAAGCCTGACCTACTTTGTACATGGCTTCAACTATTTCATCAAATGGTATAGGAGCTTGTACCCCAGCTAAGGCCATGTCTGCTGAGATCAGACCATTTACTACTCCTGATGCATTTCTAAGATTACATGGAAATTCAACAAGTCCACCAATTGGATCACATACAAGTCCAAGGATGTTTGCTAGGGCAAAGCCTGCAGCGTTTAATGCTTGTTCTGGACTTCCGCCACTCATTTCTACTATGGCTGCTGCCCCCATAGCTGCTGCAACACCACATTCTGCTTGACATCCACCTTCAGCTCCAGAAACTGTTGCAATTCTAGCTACTATTTGGCCAACTCCTGCAGAAGTATATAATCCGTTTATTAGCATATCATCCGTTAGGTTCAATTTGTCCCTAGCTGATAAAATAGTGCTAGGTAGTATTCCCGATGCACCTGCAGTAGGAGCAGCGCAGATTCTTCCCATAGATGCATTTACTTCTGATGTTGAAAGTGCCATTGCTATTGCAGAAGTAACGAATTCTCCAGTTAAGGTATTTCCTTTTTTTCGATAATCTTCAACTCTTTTAGAATTTCCTCCTGTAAGGCCTGAATTGGATATAAGTTCATTATTAAGTCCTGCAGTGGCAGAGGAGGTCATCACTTCTAAGGTGCCTTTCATCTTATCCAATACTTCTTCTCTAGAAAGACCAGTAGCATCCATTTCCTTCTCAATTACCATATCATATATTGTAGCATTCTTTTCTTCGCATAGTTTAAGTAATTCACTTCCTGTATTAAACATTATTTCAGCTCCTTATAGTATTGATAACCCTTAAGTATGATATTCCATCTAGTTTAGCAATTCTTTCTTCTACTTCTTCAAATATAAATGTATCGGTTTCACATAGCATAGTAGCAATGTTTCTATCCCTTGTGACTTGCATAGTAGCAATATTTATATCCATTTCAGATAGGACTGAGCTTATCTTAGAGATTACGCCCTTTTTATCTTTGTATTTTACAAGCATTATTGGATGCAATCCTGTAAATTCAACTAAGTCACCATTGATTTCATAAACAATTATATTTCCACCGCCTATGGAGGAACCTAATACATAAAAATCATCCTCATCCTTGTATTTAAAGACTATCTTTACTGTATTCGGGTGGTGGTGACCTAAATCAGTTTCTATAAATTCTATTTCAATATTTTTTTCTTCTGCAATTTCAAAGGATTGTTTAAGTTTATCATCTGCAGGGTCAAATCCTAATATACCTGCAACCAATGCCTTATCAGTACCGTGTCCTTTATATGTTTTTGCAAATGATCCATGTAAGTAAAACTCTACCCTGTAAAATCCATCAGCGGTTATATCTTTGGCTATTTTTCCTAGTCTTGCAGCACCGGCAGTATGAGAACTTGACGGACCTATCATTACAGGACCTAATATATCAAATACTGTATAATCTTTCATACTCTTCCCCCTAATATTATTTACTCTTATTATATCTAATATAGGGTTTTTTTCAATAGTTACTTATTTCACAATGCAATATTCAGAAAATTAGAAATAATTCTTATGGCTTTTCATCCAAGCTTAGTAATTGCTTACACTTATTAAAAAGTGTATAATATATATACTTGGGTGGTGATAATTGTGATTCTGTCTATTGATTTAAATCCAGTTTTTATAAGAAAATATTCCTTGGAAAAACTAGAGGATATAAATTTTGCCAATAATGCTATTTATAGTTCTGGTGGAGAGGGAATTGAACTTGCTTATCTCTTAAAGGATTTAAATGAAGATGTATTCTTAAGCGGTTTCATAGGTGGAGTAAATGGAAGCCATATACATGCGGAATTAACAGAGCTAGGTATTCCTCATGAATATTATCCTATAAAGGATGAAAGCTTTGATCGAACTATAATTTCAACTAAGGATAGGCATATAACAATTAATTCAAAGGAACCTAGGATAACGAGAGATGATATGGGTGGCTTCATTAAGCTATACAACAATCTCTTAAAGAATACCTCACTGGTCTGTTGTCTTGGAGACAATACTTCTGAGGCTTTAGAGGAGCTTTATTTTGATATTATTGCTAATGCTAGTATAAGGGGTATAAATACCCTGGTATCCTTGAGAGCTTATGGATTCAAAAATAGACTTGAGGCAAGTCCTTATCTGGTTCTTTTGGAAAAGGATGATTTAGAGGAATATACAAAACTACAGCTAGATTATGAGTATGAGATTATTAAGGCTGGTCACTATATTATTGAAAAAGGCGTAAAAGTGGCTGTAATTTCCCTGGGGGAAAAAGGGAGTCTAGTATTAACTCCTGAAAATGTATATAGAGTTGATGTAAGCCAGGTTGAAAAAGACTCTAGCTTAATCCGTGGATTCATGTTAGGTGGATATGCTTTTGCCCTATCAAGGGGATATGATTTTGAGATGATGTTAATGTTAGGTCAGGCATGTGGCATGGCTGACTATTATAGACTAGATCAAGAATTGGATATGAGCCATATAAAGAGGATTATGACCAATATAGAAGTGGCTAAATTCAACTATTAGACATAGTTATTTTACACTTAAGGAGAAGATATGAGTAGAATTAGTATTATAAAATGTAATAACTATGAGCTTGAAGAGGTTATTAATAAGGTCTATCAAGCCCTTGATGGTCTTGATTCCATAAAGAAAATGAAACCAGGCAAGGTTTTGGTCAAGACAAATTTATTAAAGAAGAATAAACCAGAAGATGGTGTTACTACTCACCCCTTTATAGTAGAAGGTGTTGTTAGGTTTCTACAGGATAGGGGCCACACCGTATTAATTGGGGATAGTCCAGGTGGACCATTTATTAGTTCAATGCTAAAGGTCATATATGAATCATCTGGTATAGCAGATGTTGCTAAAAGGACTGGTTGCGACCTAAACTATGATACTGATTCAATAGATGTTCATTTTGATGAAGCTATGTATCTTAAGAATATGAAGTTAGTAAAGGCCTTTACAGAGGTTGATTATATTGTATCCTGTGGGAAATTAAAGACCCATACTATGATGACCTATACTGGGGCTGTTAAAAATCTATTTGGTTTTATCCCTGGGGTTATTAAGGCTGATTATCACCTAAATCTAAACGATCTTGACCAATTTGCTAATATGCTTATAGATATATGTGAATATATAAAGCCAGTTTTCTCAGTACTAGATGGAATAGAAGCTATGGAAGGAGACGGACCTTCCAGTGGAGATATAAGAAAACTTGGGCTCATTTTAGCTGGAGATAATCCTTATGATTTAGATTATGCAGCAACTCAAATCACAGGCTTAGAAAATGTCCCAACTATTATAGAGTCTAGAAAGAGGGGCTTGTTGAGTAAAGAAGAAGATATGATTTATTTTGGAGAGAATATATCCAATATAAAGGTAGATCCCTTTAAACTTCCTAAATCAACTCATGTAAATTTTATTCAAGGTAGGATTCCAAAATTTGTAGAGGATTTTATACTTGATAGCATTAGACCCTATCCTAAAATAGAGTATGATTTATGTATTTCCTGTGGTATATGTGCAAAAAACTGCCCTGCAAAGGTTATAGACATGGCTACGGGAAAACCTATAATCAATACTAAAGATTGTATTAGATGTTTTTGCTGTCACGAACTATGCCCAAAGAAAGCAGTAGGTATTAAGAGGCATCCATTACACAAAATTATCTTTAGGCAGTAAGATCAGGAGGTATGACTTGATAAGATTTATACATACAGGAGATATACATTTAGGACTTAAATTCCAGTCAGCATCCTTTGATAAGGACAAGGCCATGGATAGGAGATTTGAGCTCTGGTCTACCTTTCAGAGAATAGTTGAATATTCTATTGAAATGGCTGCAGATTTTCTATTTATTGCAGGAGACCTATTTGAATCCACTTATTTTACTATAGGCCATATGATGAAGGTTAGGGATCTTTTAGCACAGGCTAAGGATGTAAATGTTATAATTGTTGCTGGAAACCATGACTATTTAGGCAAGAACTCCTTATATAAAATGGTAGACTGGAGTAAAAATGTGACTATTTTCTCAACAAATAGGATTGAAGAGAAATATTTTCAAGATAAAAATGTAAAGGTATTCGGTTTTTCTTGGGAGAAATCTGAATATCGGGAAAATATTTTATTAGATAATTTAGAAATAGATAATAAGAGTACAAATATGCTTGTATGTCATGGAGACATAGGTCTTAAGTCCTCTTATCTACCAATGGATTTAGAAAAGCTCAAAAACCTTAAAATGGACTATATAGCCCTTGGTCATATACATAAACCACATTTCTTTACAGAGAAAATAGCTTACTGTGGCTCTCCTGAACCCTTGGATTTTGGAGAAGTAGGAGAAAGAGGTTTTATAGAAGGTACTATAGATCAGGGTATAGTAAGTACAAAATTTGTACCCTTTAGTAAGAGGAACTTTTATGAGATAGAATTAATAATTGATGGTAATATGGGCTATTTAGACATTATAAATCTTATAAAGAAAACTCAAATAGGGTCTATAGCGGATGATTTTTATAGGGTGCGTCTTATAGGATATGTTAATAAAGATGTTCATCTAGATGATATAGATAGAGATCTAAAGAATGATTTTTATCATATTGAAATTATTAATGACTCAAGTCCGGATTATGATTTGGATTTATTAGAGAAGGAAAACCAGGAAAATATTGTAGGACAATTTATAAAGGCCATGAAAGAGATAGATTTAGGAAAGAAAAAGAATAAGGATGCACTCTACTATGGACTTGAAGTCCTGTTAAAGGATAGGTAGTTAGATGAGAATTGATAGACTAAACCTAATAGGTTTTGGCAAATTTCAGAATAAAAAGATTGAATTAAAGGACGGTATAAACATTATTTATGCTAAAAACGAAGGAGGCAAAACTACTATCCACAGATTCATTGATGGTATGTTTTATGGATTTCTTAAACCCTATGTTAAGTCCATTATCTATCTAGCAGACCATAAGAAATATGAACCCTGGGCTGGCAGTTCCTATAAGGGCCTTCTTAATCTTGAAGTAAATCAGAAGAAATACAGAATTGAACGGAATTTTACTAAGGGTATGGAGGATACTAAGGTATTTTTAGAAGATACGGGAGTGGATATTACCTCTAGTATTAATAGTGGATCTAGGGCTAGAATACCCCAACCAGGATATGAATTCTTTGGTTTCAATAGTGGAATATATTCAAATACTGTATCCATTAGTCAGCTTGGAGTAGTTACAGAGGAAAAACTTGCAAATGAAGTGCGTGATAAGCTAGTTAATATTACATCATCTTTGGATGAGAAAATATCTGTCGAAAGAGCTATTAAGGATTTGGATAAGAGAATTAAAGACATTGGTAATGATAAAGCTACAAGCAGTCCTTATGGCATAATTTCTATAGATATTACTAATCTTAAAAACAGGAGATCTAGTATATTAATAAAGCAAGAAGAATATGAAGGACTTCTTGAGGAGAAAGAAAGACTAGATACAAAGCTAAATGTCCTAAATAAGACTCTTGAAGGGGTTATGTCTCAAGAAAAAGTTGTAGAATATCTGAAGAAGAAATCCATATATACAGAAGCCATTAAGGAGATTGAAAATATAAGATCTTTAAAATCGAAACTAGATAAATATAAGGACTTTAAGGATTTATCAAGTGAGGATTATTCAGTAGGTCAGGAAATATCCCATGATATTAAGATAATAAACAGCAGAATAGATGATACCAAAAGTCGCTTGACTGAAATTAAAGAGGCTATGCATCATCTGTTTGCAAAGAAGACAATTTTTAATGAAATTAAGGCAAAAGACCTCTTTGATGATTATTTTGATTATGATAATATAAATGAGGAAATCATAAGATTAGAGGGGGCTAATAAGGACAAGGCTCTGGATTTCTTAGAGAGGGATATTAAAGATATAAAATCCTCATTCAATAGACGGATTGTTTTTATAATACTGCTATTTTCAATATATTTAATTTCTATGTATTTAACATGGTCCAATCAATCTGTAATTATATTGCTACAATCCTTCTGGATTTTATTGGCACTAAATATTAGAAAAATTATAGCTATTAAAAAATCTTTATCTAGTATTCTTCAAGGAATAAAGGAAATTGAAAAAGAGGAAGATACAAGGCAAGAAGAGTTAAAAAGTATAGAAATATCAGCCAATGAGATTCTTATTAGAAATTCTTGTAAGGACAAGTCCGAATTAAGGGATAAGTATCAGAAAACCTTAGAGGATAAATATAAATTTGAGGAAGAGCAGAAGAGTATAGAAGCTAATAAAACATCTATTAGCACTCTAAACAACAGGATTCAAGAGTTGAATCTAAAAAAACAAGCTATGGAAGATGAACTTAAAGGGATTCTAATCAAAAATCATACCGAGAACCTGGAAGAATTAAAGCTTGGGCTTAACTATAAGAATATTTATGAGGACTTATCCATAGAGTATAGGAACAGACAGGAGATTTTAACAAAGATATTGGGAACTAATAAGTTGGATGACTTGAAAGAGGAATTGGATAAGAACATTCATTTAGATATTGAAGCTGAATTATCTGAGGAAGCTTTAGAGATAAGTTTAGAAGAAATAAAGCAATCTATTTCTGAGTGTAGTCTTGAAGTGAAAAAGCTGGAGACTCAAATCCATGGGCTAACACCAGAAATCTCGTCTCTAGTAAATATAGAAGAAGAGATAATGAGGAAGTTAAAACTTATAGATACAATGGATGAAAAAAGGCAATCTCTGGACTTGGCTAAATCCACCATTATGAACCTTTCAAAGGAAATTCATACTCAATTTGCTCCCCATATAAATGAAAGAGTAGGTAATGTGTTAGGCCAGATTACAGGGGATAGATACAAGACAGTAAAAATTGACCATAAGCTTAATATGGGTGTGATTGACCCTATTACCGGGGAAATAATTAATATTAATTCACTAAGTGGTGGAACAATAGATCAGCTTTATTTTTCCTTAAGATTTGGTATAATTAATTCTATTACAGATAAGAATTTACCTTTAATACTAGATGATCCCTTTATTCAATATGATGATGAGAGACTGAAGAATATTTTGAAGTTGCTTAAAAATATTGGCCAGCAAAGACAGATAATCCTATTCACCTGTCAGAAACGGGAAATCAATTTTCTGAAGGATATGGATATAGATCTTAATCTAATTACATTAAGTTAAGAATTTACATTAACTTAAAGTTATACATTAATCAACAAAGGGCTTGATTTACAACTTACTAATAGTTAATGTTCTACATTAAGATGAGGTGTCAATATGATTTATGCAATAGGTGATCTACATATGGACCATACAGGGCAAAAACCCATGGATGTATTTGGAGAAAAATGGCTTGATCATGAAAATAATATAATGAATAAGTGGAAGGATATAGTTAAATCTGATGATTTAGTTATTGTTCCAGGTGATATTTCATGGGCACTAAAAATTGATGAGGCTATTGGAGATCTTGAAAGGATAGATATGCTACCTGGGATCAAAGTTATGATTAAAGGTAATCATGACTATTGGTGGACTAGCTTATCAAAGCTAAATGGTCTAAATCTTAAATCCATGTTTTACCTTCAGAATAATGCATTTATTCATGGGGATTATAAGATTGCTGGGACTAGAGGATGGATACCCAGGGATAGTGATGGATTTAGTGAAAATGATGAGAAGGTTTTTCAAAGGGAGTTATTAAGATTTAGGATGTCTTTGGAGTATGGAAAGAAGACTAAGGAAACTATTGCAATAATCCATTATCCTCCTTTTAATATTGATTTAAGTCCAAATGAATTTGTGGATATAATGAAGGATTACGGAGTTAAGACTTGTCTTTATGGTCATCTACATGCTGATGGACATAAATACGCCGTTGAAGGAAATATATCTGGTATAGATTTTCACTGTGTTGCCTGTGATTTTATAGATTTTAAACCTAAATTGATTAAAGAGGAGTGATATTATGCAAATAATGATTATGAAAAATTATGAAGAGATTAGTAAAGTTGCATCTAATATTGTTGCAGAGATAGTTAAGGATAATCCAAAAGCAGTCCTAGGTCTTGCTACTGGAAGTACACCCATAGGTACATATAAGGAACTTATTAAGATGTATAAGGAAGGAAAGCTTGATTTTTCAGAAATCACATCCTTTAATCTTGATGAGTATGTTAGCCTAGATGGAAGTCATCCAAGCTCTTATAGATATTTTATGGATAATGAACT
This sequence comes from uncultured Tissierella sp., assembly GCA_964590735.1. Lineage (GTDB taxonomy): Bacteria > Bacillota > Clostridia > Tissierellales > Tissierellaceae > Tissierella_B. The sequence goes on along the minus strand of CAZPZN010000001.1, from coordinate 32,188 downwards.
TTTTAACCACATTAATATAAAGAAGGAAAATGCCCATGTTCCTGATGGGAAGGCTGAGAATATTAATCAATTTTGTAAGGACTACGATAAAAAAATTGAGGAAGCAGGAGGAATTGACCTTCAGATTTTAGGTATAGGTTCCAATGGTCATATTGCATTTATCGAACCTGAAAAAGAATTACCTTTGGAAACTCATATAGCTGAGTTAACAGAATCTACAATAAATGATAATCAAAGATTTTTCCATTCCATAGATGAAGTGCCAAGAACAGCCATATCTATGGGTATTGGATCTATAATGAAAGCAAAAAAAATAATCCTGCTTGCAAATGGAAAAAACAAGGAAGATGCTATTAAAAAAATTCTTATAGATAGAAAGGTTACAACGGAAGTACCAGGATCAATACTCTTACTACATCCAGATGTGACTTTTATAGTAGATGAAGAAGCATACGGTAGGAATCATGGTTAAGGAACTAGAAATAAAGGTTATAAACATAGATATTGATGAAGTTGAGAAAAAACTTAAGAGGCTTAATGCTAGACTTATTTCAAAGGAACTTCAAATCAATACACTTATAGACTCCAGTGAAAGGCCTATAAAATCCTATCTTGATGCATATTTAAGAATAAGGGAAAGCAAAGATCTTCTAACTAATATAGAAACTACAACTTTTACCATGAAGAAAAACATACAAAACGTGGTATTAAGAGAAAATGTAGAGTATAATACCAACATCGAAAGCAAGGACACTATGTTACAGATACTAAAAGACCTGGGCTTTGATAAAATTAGTGTTGGTCATAAGGAAAGAAGATCATATGAGCTAAAGGGTGTAAGAATAGATTTAGATACTTGGGACAAGGACACCTATCCTGACCCTTATTTAGAAATAGAAGTTCAAGATGCATCAGAATTAGATGGGATTATAGAACTACTAGATTTGCCTAGAGAAAATATTTCAACTAAATCCATTCTAGAGCTTAGAAGAATCCTAAACCTTGAGTAACACATCCTTCTTCTGTCGAATAGTATATACTAATTCGATAGAAGGGGGTTTTTTTATGTTAAGTGGTATCTTTGGTAAGGACAATAATATTATTCTTATAATTCTTGTTATCCTTTTATTATCTGGTGACGGAATAGGCGGTATATTCGGTGGAGGTAAGGGCGGACTATTTGATGATAACATGATCATTTGGATTATTATCATATTCTTGTTCTTACAGGATGATAAAGATAAAGGCCATCATCATAGAGGCTTAGAATAAATTTTATGATTGTTGACACAAGAATAGAGCATTAGTCTTATTACTTCAAAGAGGAATTTGGGTTAAAAGCCTAGATTCTTCATTTTTTTTGCAAGTAAAGAAGAGCTAACCTTATCCCTAGAAGTAAGAAATATTATCAACCTTCTTGATTTTCATTAATCACAATAATTATTTGTCAACATAATATAAAGTGAGAAATAAATATTAAGGAGGATAACTATGGCTGACGATATGATTTTAAACAATGATAATAGAAGAAATGGCATATTTGGAGGATTTAACGGTATAGATGATTCACTTCTATTCTTCTTTTTAATCTTAGTATTAATATTTGCTAACTGCGATTGGAGTAATGGTGGAATAGATGATTCCCTACTATTCTTCTTCTTATTGCTAGTTCTAATCTTTACAGGCGAATTCTTTTAGTTAAAAATCCCGTTTTTACGGGATTTTTATCATAAATAATAGCTAGTAAATGTTATTATTGCCGCCTATGTAACTTAGGTCTTATTACAATTGGAATGGCGTGAGTAATTTCTAGATAATTAGATCTGATATTTAAAATGAAACTCCTTGTGGATATTTCCAACAAGGAGTTTCACATTGATAAATTTATTACAAATGATGTTGATAAATTTTTCTTTTAAGTATACAATGTAGTTGTGTGTGTAATATTTAATATCTCCTTAGGGATTTTCGATTACTTTTATATATCGTATGGTAACGTTATCCTTCATGGACTATTAAACCATAGATTTCTATGGGAATTAATATTCATCAATAGGTAAAATGGTTCCTGATTTTTATCAGCCTAAAGTAGATAAAGTAGGACCAAGACCCGATTTAATTATACAATTTTTCCGTTTTATGCAGGTAATAAAAATAAATTAATTTAAGGAGGAATCGATTTGTACAAAGTTGTTGAGAAAAAATTATTGGCACCAAATATCTACTCTATGGATATTTTAGCGCCGAGAGTTGCAGAAGCTGCTTTGCCAGGACAATTTGTAATTATTATCGTCGATGAAAAAGGTGAAAGAGTTCCCTTAACTATTTGTGATTTTGATAAAGAAAAAGGAACAGTAAATATAGTTACACAAGCCATGGGCTCGTCAACTAAAAAGTTAGTAGCTAAGGAAGTTGGAGACTACATTAAAGATTTCGTTGGTCCATTAGGCAAGCCTTCAGAATATGTAAATGAAGACATAGAAACATTAAAAAAGAAAAGAATCCTATTTGCTGGTGGTGGAGTTGGGGTTGCACCTATAGTGCCACAAGCTAAATGGTTAAAAGAAAAAGGAATAACTTTTGATATATTGACAGGTTCAAAGACTAAAGACCTTGTTATACTTGAGGACAAGTTCCGTGATTTAACTGATAACATACTTATAGCAACAGATGATGGTAGCTATGGCTTCCATGGTTTTGTAAATAGTGGTATAGAGGAATTAGTTGTAAACAGAGGTATTAAGTATGATTTATGTGTAATCATAGGTCCTATGATAATGATGAAGTTTACTTCTTTAACAACTAAGAAACTTAATTTGCCAAGTATAGTTTCACTAAACCCTATAATGGTAGATGGAACTGGAATGTGTGGAGCTTGCCGTGTTACCGTAGATGGAGAAACTAAATTTGCATGTGTAGATGGACCAGAATTTGATGGACATTTAGTAGACTTTGATGAAGCCCTTAGAAGACAAACACAATACAAAGAAGAAGAAGTCAAAAAAGACCATGAATATTGTGAACTTGTAGGAGGTATGATCAATGGCTAAATTTACTAGAACCCCTATAAGCTACCAAGATCCTAATGAAAGGATACATAATTTCAATGAAGTATGTTTAGGCTATACAAAAGAAGAAGCAATAAAGGAAGCGAAGAGATGTATTCAATGTAAGAAACCAACATGTGTACCAGGCTGTCCAGTTTCTATAGATATACCTGGATTTATAGATCAAATAGCTAATGAAAACTTCAAAGAAGCGGCACAAATATTAGCAGACTACTCAGCTTTACCAGCAGTTTGTGGAAGAGTATGCCCACAGGAAGATCAATGTGAATTAACTTGTATACTTGGGAAAAAAGGTGAGCCAATAGCAATTGGTAAACTAGAAAGATTCGCAGCTGATTATGCAATAGAAAATGGACTTAAATTAGGTAGAACAAAAGAGCCAAATGGACATAAGATTGCAGTAATAGGTTCAGGTCCTGCAGGTGTAACATGTGCAGGGGAATTAGCTAAAGAAGGATATAAGGTTAAAATGTTTGAAGCCCTACATGAACCTGGTGGAGTTTTGGTATATGGTATACCAGAATTCAGACTTCCTAAGGATGATGTTGTAAAAGTTGAGATTGAAAATCTTAAACAACTTGGAGTTGACATTGAAACAAATGTTATTGTTGGTAGAACAGTTACAGTTGACAAAATATTTGAAGAAGGATATGAAGCAATATTTATAGGTTCAGGAGCAGGGCTTCCAGTATTTATGAATATACCTGGAGAAAATACAAATGGCGTATTTTCAGCAAATGAATTCTTAACCAGAAGTAATCTAATGAAAGCATATAGAGATGATATGGATACTCCTATTAAGGTTGGAGAAAGAGTAGCAGTAGTTGGTGGTGGTAATGTTGCTATGGATGCAGCAAGAACTGCTAGACGACTAGGTGCAGAAGTACATGTAATATACAGAAGAACAAAAGATGAGCTTCCTGCAAGAATTGAAGAGGTTGAAAATGCAATAGAAGAAGGTATAATATTCGACTTCTTAACTAATCCAGTAGAAGTCCTAGCAGATGAAAAAGGATGGGTTAAGGGTATTAAATGTATAAAGATGGAACTAGGTGAACCTGACACATCAGGAAGAAGAAGACCAGAGCCCATAGAAGGTTCAGAATTTGAATTCGATGTACAAAGTGTGATTATGGCCTTAGGTACATCACCAAATCCATTGATACCAAGAACTACTGAAGGGCTAGAATCAGATAATCGTAATAGAATTAAAGTTGTTGGGGAAAATGGAGAAACAACAAGAAAGGCCATCTTTGCTGGAGGAGACAATGTTACTGGTTCAGCTACTGTTATATTGGCAATGGGTGCAGGAAAAGAAGCAGCCAAAGCCATAGATGAGTATATTATGGAGAAAAGCAAGGCAACAAACTAAAGGATACATTAATCCAACAAAATAAACTTAAAAAAGCTGGAACCTTGTGTTTCAGCTTTTTTATTACGAATAGGAAAGTCCTACTATTTATATACTTAATTTATGGACTTTACGTTGATGAGTAACAAGAAAAACTATATTTTAACGCTTCTTTAGAAGCTGTTCTTCCATGATTGATAATAATAGATTTTGGGAATATAATTAATATATAAATAGATAGAGGAAGTGAACTATGTTAACTTTAAAGAGCATATCTAAATCATACAATAAAGGTGCTATAAAGGCTGTAGACAATTTAGATCTAGTAGTCAATTCAGGAGAGATCTTTGGCTTTTTAGGACCCAATGGAGCCGGAAAGACTACTACTATAAAGATGATAGTAGGCCTCTTAAAACCGGATGAAGGTAGTATTATCTTGGATGGAGTAAATGTATGGGAGGATAGTTTACAGGCTAAATCCATGATAAGCTATGTACCTGATAATCCTGAAATATATGACAGACTAAATGGCATGGAGTATCTGAACTTTATAGCAGATATGTATGGAATTTCGGGAGAAGAAAGAAAATCTAAGATAGATTATTATTCTAAGTTATTTAATATAGAAGATGCACTTGGAGATATTATCAGTAGCTTTTCTCATGGTATGAAACAAAAACTGGTACTTACATCTGCATTACTGAATAATCCTGATCTATTTATTTTAGATGAGCCTATGGTAGGGTTAGATCCAAAATCATCCTTTAATCTTAAGGAGATAATGAGAAAGCTATGTGATGAAGGTAAGACCGTGTTTTTTTCAACCCATGTAATGGAAGTAGCTGAAAAACTATGTGATAGGATTGCTATTATAAATAAGGGCAAAATCATAGCTCATGGCACTATGGGGGAATTAAGACAGCATGCAAAGGAAAGAAGTAGCCTAGAAAATATTTTCTTGGAGTTGACAGAAGATGTATAAGCTAATTTCCTTGATTAGAACCGATTTAAATATTACCTTTGGATTGTCAGCCATAATCCATGGTTTCAAGTACAAGAAGAAAATTTGGCAACTTATAATAATTCCAATTGCGATTTTATCATTAATACCTTCTTATGTACTTTTGATAAGGGGATTATGGTCATTCTACGATCCTTTTAGCCAAATAGGTCAGCAATCATATTTCTTATTAATGGGTTTTTTAGGTTCGCAGCTAATGGTTTTTTTCTTTGGATTAATGTATGTCATGAGTAAATACTATTTTTCTAACGATTTGAATCATCTTGTCCCATTACCTATAAAGCCATCTCAGATATTGACCTCTAAATTTATCACCATAATGGTGAGTGAATACTTGACGTCCTTGCCTGTATTTTTGCCATTTATAATAATCTACGGGCTTAAGACAAATGCAAGTCTTGTATACTGGCTATATTCTATACTTGGAGCGGTATTTTTACCAGTAATTCCATTGGTTATATCTTCTTTAACTATAATGATATTGATGAAATATACAAATATCAAGGGTAAAAGGGATCAACTTAGAGTAATTGCTGCTGGTGGATTTATGGTCTTTGTTATATGGTCTCAGTTTAAGATTCAGCAGATATCACAAAGTGCAATTCTTGAAGGTGAGAATTTTATGTTTAATCTAGCTAGAGATGCAAATCTATTAGTTAAAAGTTTAGGTCTAGCCTTTCCCCCAAGTATGTGGGGAGCCTTGTCCCTAGCCAATTTTGATAGTTTTTTAGGACTGAGTAATATTTTATTGTATTCTCTTGTAAGCATTATATCTTTCTTATTAATGATAATTGCATCAGAGAAGTTATTCTTTGATGGATTAATTGGAAATATAGAGGTTTCTGCATCTAAAGGATTAAATAAAAATAAGAATCTAGATAAAACCATAGTAGCAAGCAAACCATATTTAGCCATAGCAAGAAAAGAAATTAAGATGCTCTTTAAGACTCCTATCTATCTGATGAATTCAGTTGGAGGAGTAATAATAGTACCCATTATTATGGTGATGCCTTTCTTAACGGGTGAGGAGTCGATAATGTCTATTTCGCCACTACTAGATGGAAATATGGACTTATTAGTCTTAATAGGAATTGGTATGATTGGAGTTTTGGGTATGTTGAATTGTGTTGGGGTGACCACTTTCTCTAGAGAGGGCAGTAATTTTTGGATAATGAGAACATTGCCTATAAAAGCTGTGGACCAAATCCTGGGTAGGTTATTGGCATCATTATTTATTCAAGTAATTGGGGCCCTAGTATTGATAATAAGTATCTTCTTTGTGATAAAGCTTGATATCATAGGCATTGCATTGATATTTCTACTAGGCTTACTAGCCAGTACTCCAATGACCCTATTAGGTATGATTATAGACATAATGAGACCTATGCTTAACTGGACTAATCCCCAGCAAGCCATGAAGCAAAACTTCAATGTCCTTATTGGTATGGGCCTAGCTACTATTTATGGAGGAGTCTTGTTCTTTCTAATAAAGTTTTTGATAAATAGGCTAGATATGTCCTTAATATATTTAACCCTAATAGGTCTATTAATTATTTCTTCTATAATATTCTTTAAGTTGTTAAAAATATTAATAGAGAAGAGGTTGAAGGACCTAGAGTAATAAAAGCTTACAAAAAAGCTGTATCCTTAGCAAATATATGCTAAGGATACAGCTTATCAACTATATAGTCTTTGAGTAATACTCAACCACTAATTGGTCTTCGATTTCAATTGGAACTTCTTCTCTTTCCGGTACCTTAATAAAGGTTGCTGAGAAGGAATTTTCGTCCTTTTGAATATATGGAGGGCTATTTAGTAATGCATTTTCAAAGTTTTCTTTAAATAGTTCTATATTTTGTGATTTTTCTTTTAAAGTGATTGTGTCTCCAACACTACATAAGTAGGATGGAATATCAACTTTCTTTCCATTTACTAAGAAGTGCCCGTGTACTACCATTTGTCTTGCTTGTCTTATGGATGAAGCAAAGCCCATTCTATATACAAGATTATCTAGTCTTGATTCCAGTATCTTTACAAGTGCATGACCAGTTTGGTCTTGGGATTTCTTAGCCATTCTTACATAACCAACGAATTGCTTTTCCATTACGCCATAGTATGATCTTAATCTTTGTTTTTCCAATAATTGCTGACCATAATCTGAAAGTTTTCTGTCAGCCCTTGAAGTTCCTTTTCCTGCTCTATCCATTGCCTTTGGGTGACCAATTACATTTAGTCCTAATCGCCTAGCTAGTTTAAATCTAGGTCCCATCATTTTAGCCATTATATATCATCTCCGTATAATATTTGCCGCGGTGATTTATAAGCCAAGGATAGTATACCAAATTACTAGGGATTTGTAAACAATTAATTGATAATAATTATCAACTTAATATAACTTTCTAAAAGCGTGTATTTTACAGGAATATTCATTATCAATATTTCATATTAGTGGTTAAAATGGTATATTTAAATAGATGAGATATTAGAAGAAAGGGGTTGTATGATGAAAGTATTTATTAGTGCAGATATAGAGGGAGTTACTGGGTGTACAGATTGGGATGAGACTGAAAAGGGAAAGGATCTTTATGATTGCTTCGCAAACCAGATGACTCTAGAGGTAAAAGCTGCTTGTGATGGAATAAACGAAGTTAGTGATGCTGAAATCACTGTAAAGGATGCCCACGATAGCGGTAGAAATATAGATCATAATCTCTTGCCGAAAAATACAAAGCTTATTAGAGGATGGGATGGAGGACTTTATTCAATGGTTCAAGAATTGGATGAATCTTATGATTGCCTTATGTTTATTGGCTATCACTCAGGTGCTAGTAGAAATACCAATCCTTTATCCCATACAATGAATACAATTTTGGATTATGTAAAGATAAATGGGGAAATTGCCAGTGAATTTACTATCCACTCCTATATAGCAGCTTCTTTAGGAGTGCCAGTTGTTTTACTGACTGGAGATAAGGGCTTGTGTGAAGATGCTTTAGATTTAAATAATAATATTCATACTGTAGCGGTTAAGGAGGGAAGAGGTAATTCTACTCTTAATATCCACCCTAGCCTTGCATTGGATTTAATAAAGAAGGCAGCTAGAAATGCTGTAGAACAAGATATTTCAAAGTGTATCATCGATCTTCCAGATCAATTTAATGTAGAGATAAGATATAGAAATCATAAGGATGCTTACAAGGCATCTAATTATCCAGGTGTAGAAATTCTGGATTCAAATAGGATTATTTACCATACAAAGGACTATAAAGATGTTCTAAGGATGATGAATTTTTTAATTTAGATAAAATTTCTTGACATTTAGGAACATATCCTAGTATAATTGTATACATTAAGAATAAATACATTTTGCAGTGAATTGGTAAAGTACATTATGTGAGGTATTTAAGAGAGGATTCTAATGGTGGAAGGAATCTATACTGAAATAATGGAAGTGCACCAAGGAGCATTTAATCGAAATTTAAGTAGATTAAAACGGAAGTCACCGTTATAGGACTAGAGTATGAAAGTACTTGATATGAGTTGGGATGAAAATCCTAAACAGAGTGGAACCGCGAAACCTACCTTTTGCCTCTGTATATTTTTATATACGGAAGCAGAAGGTTTTTTTTTATAACCTACCATCAATTTACGGTGGTTTGCCGTAAATTGATGGTAGGTCAAACGCAATGAGCACCAATTTTATGTGAGCGATAGTGAACAAATAAGATTGTGTTGCGAAACTGCGATAAATAACCAATGGGAACCGGTACCTTTGGTTATCCTAAACATAAACCATATTAAATTAAAATAAAAAAATTCAGGAGGTATGAAATGATTTATAACAATATTACAGAAACTATAGGACGTACACCACTTGTAAAGATCAACCATATAGAAGAGGATATGGCGGATATATATGTTAAGCTTGAAAGCTTTAACCCAGGGGGAAGTGTAAAGGATAGACCAGCCCTATATATGATTATGGATGCAGAAGAAAAAGGATTATTAAAAGCTGGGGATACTATAATAGAAGCTACATCAGGAAATATGGGTATTGCATTGGCTATGATTGGAGTAGCAAGAGGTTATAAGGTTAAAATCGTTATGCCAGATACCATGAGTATTGAGAGAAGAAGAATTATGACTGCCTATGGTGCTGATTTAGTCCTTACTGATGGTAAGTTAGGAATGAAAGGTTCTGTAGAAATGGCTGAAAATCTTGCTAAGGAAAATGGATATTTTCTTACTAAGCAATTCTCTAATGAAGCTAATCTTAAGTCTCACATAGAAACTACTGCTCTTGAGATAATTGAGGATATGGAAGGAAAGGTGGATGCCTTTGTTGCAGGAGTTGGAACAGGGGGAACCGTAAGTGGTGTCGGTAAGGTTTTAAAGGAAAAAAACAATGATGTATTAATAGTTGCAGTTCAACCAGAGAAATCACCAGTTCTTACTGGTGGATCACCATCAGGTCATGGAATTCAAGGGATAGGTGCAAACTTCGTACCAGATATCTACGTCAATGAAGTTGTGGATGAAATTATCGATATGGATGAGGATACAGTATATGCTGCAGCAAGGGAATTAGGAAAGAATGAAGGAATCTTAGCTGGAATGTCCTCAGGGGGAAACTATGCAGTAGCAAAGGAAATTGCCAAAAGACTTGGAAAAGGTAAGAAGGTTGTAACAATATTACCTGATACAGGTGAAAGATATTTATCGACGGTATTATTTGCACAGGAATAGGAGTGATATTATGTTTAAATATATTATTCAACAGGGGAAAGTAATATTAGAGAAGGACCCAGCTGCCAAAAATTTGATGGAAGCAATATTTACTTCTCCTGGTCTAAAGGCTATGGCTTATCACCGAATAACACATAAATTATATAAAAAGAATAGGCTATTTCTTGCAAGACTTATATCCCAGAGAGCCAGAAAAGTAACAGGAATTGAAATTCATCCAGGTGCAACTATTGGTGAAGGTTTATTAATAGACCATGGTATGGGAATAGTTATAGGAGAGACTGCTGAAATAGGAAATAATGTTACTATATTCCATGGTGTTACACTTGGGGGAATTGGTGGAGAAAAGGGAGCAAAAAGACATCCAACGGTTGAAGACGACGTTATTATAGGATCTGGAGCTAAAATACTCGGAAATATTACTATAGGCAGAGGTGCAAAAATTGGTGCAAATGCAGTAGTTCTTGAAGATGTACCTGCTTATACCACTGCTGTAGGAGTGCCTGCAAGAATAGTATATAAAAAGTCAAAAGCATATATTTACGCTATTTAATCTTATGAAGTTATAACGATGTGATGATATCCCCCACTTCTTTAAGCGGCCGGGTTCCTTATTCTTCAACAGGTGGTGTGTCATAATCACTCACCTCGTTGCAATAGTGTGAAGTAATTGCTAGGCAATTACCTCTGATATTTAAAAGAGGGTTTAGACCCGAGATCCTTTCTGGCAGTGATTATACTGTCCGTCTCAGGACGACATAAGTGCCGTCATTCTGAGGTCCGAAGAATCTCGGGTTCAAAATTAATTATCAATTGGTAGTGTTATAATGAATTCTGTACCTTTACCCAATTCACTTTTTACATCGATTGATCCATTATGTGCTTTTACTAATGATTTAACAATGGATAATCCTAGGCCTGTACCACCCGTAGCTTTATTCCGGGAGATATCAACTCGATAAAATCTATTGAATATATTTCTTAAATCCTCTTCTTTTATGCCAATCCCATTATCACTTATCCGAATAAGTACATCTTTGTTTGTTTTATTTAAACTTACTAAAAGCTTACCATCATCATTAAAATATCGAAGGGAATTAGATAATATATTATATATGATCTGATCAAACTTTTCTTTATCCATATTTACATTGATATCTTTTTCTATATTGCTTTGGAGTTCATAGTTTTTCTTACTAAATAATGGTTCAAAGCTAATAATAATATTCTCTAGTTCTTGAGAAATATCGAAACTAGTCTTATTTAGTATAGGGTCGTACTCCTCTTGAGTAAAAGAACTCTTTAAATCATCAACCAACTTAGTTAACCTAAGGACTTCATCATTTAATATATCTAAATGTTCCTTATTAGGTTCCCAAATACCATCTGAAATAGCTTCTAGGTGGGTTTTTAATGTGGTTAATGGAGTTCTTAGCTCATGGGATATATCGGATGCATATCTTTTCCTTATACTATCCTGTTTTGATAGGGTATCTCCCAAGTAATTAATTGACTCTCTAAGTTGTGCTATTTCAGTAGTCTTGTTAATCACCTTAGACCTTGCTGATAAATCTCCATTTCTCAATTTATTTGCAGTCTCAGTAATGTTTACTATTGGCTTAGTAAGTTGTCTGGAGATTAAGATACTTACTAATATACCTATAATTACGGAAAAAATACCTGATGCAACTAGAGAACGATTTAGTGTATCCATAAAGATTATAGAGCTATCAGTAATATATGAATTATCTAAGTATCCAATTATTAATTTACCAATTACTAGATTATCATTTAATAAGTTATAAGTTTTTTTCTGATAATTGCCCCTAGGTATTTGGCTCATCATATTCATCCTACGCTTGTGCATATTTCCCATGCCCATATTGGATTCTGATGAATTATAAAGTATGTTTTCATCCATATCTATAATAATAATATCTATAGCTTCCCTTGAAGCATAGCGCATTAGAGACATTTCATCTAAGACTAGAGGATTTCTAGAGTATATATCATTAATCTCTTCATAAATCATATCAAATCTATTAACCTGTTCGGATTCCAAGTATTGTTCAAACCTGCTATTAATCATGTATCCAGAGATTATTGAAATAATAATTATGGAAACTAGTATTGAAAAAACAAAGCTTATTATTAGTTTTTTTGAAAGATTCATGGTAAACCACCTCTATACTTAATTATAGCAGTAATAAATAAATTTACTATTTATTATTAACTCCATAATTCCTCCACAATCTTTGCCTATAATTAAATTAGAGAAGAAAGGAGAGGTTATGATGAAAAAGATTATTATCGCACTAACCCTAATTTTAGTTTTAAGTGCAGGTAGCATGTATGTATTTGCAGATTCAGCTATTGATAATGAAGCATTAGGCTGGTTCAGGGAGAGAATGGGTTATAGGAGAGAAGCGCTAAGCGAAGCCTTTGACGAGAAAGCAATAACTCAAGAAGAGTATAATAGCTGGTCTGAGCATTTCGATTACATGGAGGAATTCCACGAGGAAAATGGGTTTGGTCCAGGCGGATTTGGTCCTGGAGGCTGCCATGGCAGAGGAGCTAATGGCACAAGGGGATTTGGCAATGGTATGATGAGAGGTTTTGGCGGTGGCATGATGAGAGGGTATGGCTGGTATAACTAATTAAGCCTTAACACATATCCTACACCATAAATAGTAACTATATAGACAGGAGTTTTGGGGTTATCCTCAAGCTTCTGTCTTATGTTTTTTATATGGCTATCAATAGTTCTATCATATCCTTCATATTCATAGCCAAATGCAGATTCAATGAGCTGTTCTCGGCTTAGTACGATTTCGGGATTATGAAAAAATGTTGAAAGTACTTTAAATTCATTAGGGGTAAGGTCTACTAATATCCCATCCTTAGAAATTCGCATTTTATCTACTTCTACAACTATTCTTCCATCAGCAGTAGAGATCTTATTACTTGAAGAAGGAACACTTCCATCATTATAGCTTCTTCTTAAAATGGCTTTTACCCGACTCATAAGTTCCCTTGGACTAAATGGTTTAGTTACATAATCATCTGCACCATGATCTAGGCCCTCAATTTTATCATCTTCTTCAGACTTTGCAGTAAGCATAATTATAGGCACATTAGAGATAGTTCGAATCCTTCTACAGACCTCTTGGCCTGAAATCTTAGGAAGCATTAAATCCAATATAATAAGATGAATTTCTTCATTATTAAATATATCCAATGCCAATTGTCCATCCATGGCTTCAAAGACCTTGTAGCTTTCCTTTATTAAATATGCCTTTATTACGTCCAATATATTTTTTTCATCTTCAACAATAAGAATATTTTTATTCATTTTCCTCACCTATAATAATATACCCCTTTAAAAAACATCCTATCATATGTAATAATTTTCATTTTTATGGAAAGACTTAATTGTAGCTATACCAAGAGGGGTGCCTTATGATTTCTAAAAATATTCAAGATAACAAAAGTCGCATAACAGAGACCTTTAGCAATACATCAGATCTAGTTTTCCACCAGTTTGAGACACTTTCAGAGACTACAGCTATGGTTGTATATATTAACGGGCTTGTGGACAAAAAAGCTTTAAATGAAAGTATTATTAGGCCCTTGCTTGAGGATCTAGTTTCTCCTCATGACGTTAAATCAACTATTTATATAACTGAAACAAAAGAGGCAAAAAACTTAAAGGATACAGTTACTTCTATAATTGAAGGGCATGTAATGCTATTTTTTGAGGGATTCGATTATGCGCTAATAATTAATATCTGCAGCTACGAGACAAGAAGTATACAGGAATCAAGTAGTGAGCAGGTTATAAGAGGCCCTAAGGAATCCTTTATTGAGGACCTATACGTAAATAGGACCCTACTGAGAAGAGCCATTAGAAATAGTGACCTAATTTTTGAGGATCGTGTACTAGGCCGTCAGACCAATACGAAGGTTTCTATTTTTTATATTAAAGGAATAGTGAATGAAGAAATACTAGCGGAATTGAAGGCAAGGCTAGATACAATCGATACGGATGCCTTATTAGACTCCCATTATATAGTAGAGTATATTGAAGATGCTCCAAATAGCCTAGTATCAACAATATTTGCTACTGAAAAACCTGATGTTGTTGCTGGTAAAATATTGGAGGGGAGAATTGGAATCCTATGTGATGGTTCTCCAATGGCCCTAACTTTGCCAAGGATATTTGTGGAAGATTTCATGACAGCTGAGGACTATTATCTTAGACCACAGTTTGCAACGTTTTTAAGAATTATAAGGATAACAGCCTATTTTATTAGTATGCTTTTAATTGGAATATATATATCCATTAGCACATTTCATCAAGAGATGATACCTACTAAGCTATTGATATCTATTGCAAGTCAGAGGAATACTGTACCCCTTCCTGCTTTTCTTGAGGGTTTATTTATGCTTTTATTCTTTGAGTTCTTAAAGGAGGCTGGCCTAAGGCTTCCCAAGGCTATCGGTATAACGGTATCCTTGGTAGGTGGCCTTGTTATAGGCCAAGCGGCTGTGCAAGCAGGTCTAGTCAGTGCAATTATGGTAATAGTAGTCGCTGCTTCAGGAATAACAGAATTCATAAATCTACAGCTTAGGGAGTTGGTAGTTCTCTATAGGTTTATATTCCTAATTTTGGGTGCATTGTTTGGATTATATGGAGTAGCTTGTGGGCTAGTTATTATGGCTTTTCACATGGTTAGCCTCAAGTCATTTGGTGTGCCTTTTATGTATCCTATAGCTCCTTATGACCCTGCTGTGTTTAAGGATTTCTTCTTTAGGGTGTCCATAAAAAAGTTTAACTATAGACCTAAGTATATATCCGATGAAAAATCAAGAATAAGGAGTGGTGACAGTGATAAAAAAAATTAGTCTTGTCTATTTTGTTTTAATTTTGGCATTGTTGTTTTCCTCCTGTGCTACTACAAGTCAAATTGACTCATATGCAATTGTCACCGCATTAGCCATTGATATGGAGGGAGAAGATATATTAATCACAGCCCAGATTGTAGATCCAAATGTTGATATGAATAAAGAGCAAAGTGGGCAACAAAGCAATAAATCTAAATTCCTACAAAGCAGTGGAAAGACTATATTGGATGCATCCCGAAATGCATCTCTTATATATGAATCAGAGCTATTTTTATCACATAATAGTCTGCTAATTATAAGTGAGGAGATGGCAAAAAGAGGAATAGGCGATATAATAAACTTCCTTGCTTATGATATAGGAACCCGTGAGACTGCATTTATGCTGGTAGCTAAGGGGTCAAAGGCCTATGAAGTATTTGGTATACCAGAGGTTACGGAAGATTATATCCAAAAAATTATTAGGAATGCAGGTTATACAGCAAAGACTAGAAGCCTTACTCTAACAGAATATTTTAAGTACTATTTCGATCGGAGTACTCCTGTTTTAGGAGTAGTGGAAAAGATAGAGAAGTTGGCTATAGATGAAAAAGACAAAGAAAAGTCCCCTACTAAAAGTTCCTTAAATCTTATTGGTGGAGCAGCATTTTTTAAAGATAAGCTGGTGGGTTATTATTCCGGGGATGAGATGATAGGATTTAATTTTATTGTAGATGAAATCAAGGATGCACTTATTGTATTTGAGACCCCTGAATACCTAGATGAACAGTCTAATTTCCATACCAGGGGAGGCAAATACACTTCCGTTGAAATAATCAAAAGTAAGACAAGTCTGAAATTTGATGTAATAGATGAAAAGATTCATTTAAATATCGAGGTAGATATGAGGGGTTCTTTGGCTGAGGAGACCAGAGGCCTTTATGTAGCTGATATTGGGGTAAAGGAAGGGATTGAAAAAGCTTGCTCTGCTCAAATAGAAGAATATATTAAGATGGCTATGGAAAAGGCACAAAATGAATTTAAAATGGATACCTTTAGTATAGATTTAGCATTTCATAGACAACATCCTGAGATTTGGAGGGATATATCGCCTGATTGGCATGAGATTTTTCCCAATCTGGAATATAGCGTTAATGCAAAGACGTCTATTATAAGAACAGGCCTTGTAGATATACCTACAAATATTAAGAGGGGTGTGAAATGATGTATGATGAAAAAGTAAGCGCAAGACAAATAATATTGCTTCTTATAATCTCCAGATTGTCCATTTCTATATCTACCATGCCAACGATAAATGTTCCTCCTTATAATCAAGACATATGGATAGTGGTAATTTTGTCCTTTTTCTATGGAGTTGTAATAATGCTACCCCTATTATTTCTTGCAAATAAGCTGAAAGAATTTAATCTTATGGGATATTTAAAGAAATTATATGGGAATATATTTGGTGGATTTATAGGGCTTTTCTATGGATTGTACTTTATGTTAAATGCTGTAAATGGTATTACCAACCAGATGGAACTAGTTGGATCTACAATACTATCTCGATTTCCAAACATCTGGATTATCTTTTTACTAGCTATTACAACTATCTATACAGTATCACGGGGACTAATTGTTAGAGCAAGGGGAGTTGAACTGTTGGGCCCAATTTCAATTATTATAATACTATTACTAGTTCTACTAGGCTTAAAAAATGTAGATTTTAATATTTTATTGCCTATTCTATCAGATTCATCTCTGATTGACTTAAATAAAGGTGCCTTGCAATTGTCATTCTTTTATGTTGATATATTTCTTCTTGTTATGATAGTTCCTGATTTAGAAAACAAAAAGGACATAAACAAAATTTTCCTCCTATCATTATTATCATCCACGCTGATTTTAGCACTTGTAGTTGTAGTTACCCAAGGAGTACTGGGATTAGAACAAATACGGCACTCTAATTTTCCCTTCTTTCTCTATACGAGAAATATAGATATAGCTACAATTTTTGAAAGGATAGACGCCATTTTTGTTATGGGGTGGCTCCTAACGAGTATAGCAAGAATAAATGGATTTATATATCTATCAGTACGAACTTTCAGAGAACTTCTGGGAAAAGACTTAAAGGAGAAGTATCTAGTTATTATAGTTGGTCTTGCTGTAAGCTTTATCTCTCTTTATATATTGAATAGGACATCAGTTAATGTAAATCGCACCAGCTTCAATTATATTTACAATATAATATTTTTTATCTTTGCTATAGGAATACCTTTGATAACTTGTATAGTTTATTTTTTCAGAAGAAAAAATCTTTCACTAGAAAAACAACCACATAATAAGTAAGGGGCATAAAATGGAAAAATCTAATTAATTTTGAGTTTCTTTTAGCTTTATAAAGGGTATAGAAATTAAATAGATACTTAGACGAGGATGCTCCTTTCTGCAGCTGAAATCATTGAAAAGCTCGATTGTCATTTTTCCTGATTAATGCTAATATATAATTAAAGAGTTAAAGCTTTTGAATGATAAATCGATGGGAGTGTAAGAATGTTTGACAATAGTGTGACATCAAGGTATCAAGAAATAGCCCTGGATATTGCCAATTCAATATATAAGGAAGACTATAAAGAAGGGGATAAGCTCCATGGACGTTCTACCCTAGCTGGTAAATACAATGTTTCCCCTGAAACCATAAGGAGAGCTATTAAACTTCTTGAGGATGTAGATGTGGTTAAATCCCATAAAGGTAGTGGAATAAATGTGCTTTCAAGGGATAAGGCTTTTAAGTATATTAATAAGTTTAAGAATATTGAAAGTGTGGCATCCCACAAGGTGACTCTAGCTAATCAGATCCAAGAGAAGATGGATCTTGAAAACAACATTCTTGCAACTATTGATAAAATCATAGATTATACTAGCCGATTTAGCAATACGACTTCAATTACTCCATTAGAGATAGAGGTTACGGAAAAGTGTTCTTTTATAGGAAAATCAATAGGTGGTGTAAGCTTCTGGCAGCATACTGGCGGAACTATAATTGGCTTAAAGCGCGATAATGAGACTATACTTTCTCCTGGGCCTTATGCAACTTTTGAATTAGGGGATGTTCTTTTGGTAATAGGAGAAGAGAAGGTATATAATGCTGTTAAAATGTTCTTAGAAGAGGACTAATTTCATTAGGGGGGATATTATGAAAAAAATTTTGATAGCTGTTGATGGTTCTGAAAATTCAAAGAAGGCCTTATTAAAGGCCAAGGAGATTGCATCATTAAAGTTAAGCGATGTATATATATTAACTGTAGTTGAAAATCTAAAGGGCAACCCATATACAGTTAGTCAGGATTACCAGAATGAAACTACAAAGACAAACATTCAGCGTGGAGAAGAAATTTTAGCGGAAGCTAAGGAAATTTTTAAAGACTACCCTGGGAAGGTTGTTGCAGATTATAGGGTAGGGGATGTAGCTGAAAAGATAATCCAAGTAGTAGAGGAAAAGGACATTGACCTTATAGTAATGGGTAGAAGGGGACTTGGAACTTTCTCTAGGACCTTCCTTGGAAGTATATCCAACAAGGTTTTAAACCATGTAAGAAATTCTGTATTAATAGTTAAATAAATAAATGAGCTATCTTAGATAGCTCATTTATCTTGTGACATTTTCACAAGAATTTCATTTTTATTTCATTTATGCTTCATAGTGTTGTATAATAATAAGGTTAGAGTATTTTATTTAGATAGAAGATAAAATAAGAAGGAAAAAAGAGAGGGGACTAGAATAGTGAATTTTAAAGTTTCAAAGGTATTATTAATAGGATTAATAGCTGTTTCTGCAATAGGATTTACTGGATGTACACAAACACAAAAAGAGGTAGTCGCTAAAGTAAATGATGTAGAAATAACTAAAGATGAATTGTATAACCAATTAGTTGCACAAAATGGGGAAGCGGCATTAAATGCACTAATTGCTGAAAAAATCATGGTAGCTGAAGTAGAGGCTAAGGAAATAACTGTTACAGATGAGGAAATCCAAGAGAACATCAATGAGATGACAGACTACTATGGTGGTGAGGAAGAGATGAACAATGCTCTTACCCAATATAATCTAACATTGGATGATATGAAAGAAAATATTACAACAAACCTACAGCTTCAAAAAGTTTTAGAGCCATATGTAGAGATTACAGATGAGGAGATCCAAGAATATTTTACTACTAATAAAGAATACTTAGATCAAGCTGAAGAAGTAAAAGCAAGCCACATCCTAGTTGAAACTAAGGAAACTGCTGATGAAGTGAAGGAAAAGCTTAATGGAGGAGCGGATTTTGCAGATTTAGCCAAGGAATATTCTACAGATACAAGTAACAGTCAATCTGGTGGATCTCTTGGATATTTTGGCAAAGGCCAAATGGTAGCAGAATTTGATGAAAAAGCTTTTTCTATGAAAGTTGATGAAATAAGTGACCCTATTCAAACACAATTTGGATATCATATTATAAAAGTTGAAGATCATAAAGAAGCTAAGGAAGCAACTCTTGATGAAGTGAAGGAAGATATAAGAAAAAGTATATTCCAAGATAAAATGGGTGATGCTTACAATACTTGGTTCACTGAAATGCTAGAACAATACGAAATTACTAATAATCTAATAAAATAACAAATTAAGACACAAAACTACTTAATAAATTTAAGTAGTTTTCTTTTTTGAAACAGTGGGAAGGTTATTTTTGTTTCATTAGAAGATTATTGTTGACACATATTAAAACTAATATTTTTATGGTATATTGAAATAGAAATACTTAGCGTTTTGAACTCATATGGAGGGATATATAAATGAACTATGGTTATTATTATGATACAAAAATTGGGAAGATTGGTATTGTGGAAAATGGAGAAGCTATTATTTACCTTAGCTTTGGAGACTTTGATATAAAATATGTTACTATTCAAGAAACTGATCTATTAAGGAAGGCATCTGAGCAATTAATTGAGTATTTATATGGCTCAAGAACTGAATTCAACTTACCCTTGGAAGCTCATGGTACAGATT
This sequence comes from uncultured Tissierella sp., assembly GCA_964590735.1. Lineage (GTDB taxonomy): Bacteria > Bacillota > Clostridia > Tissierellales > Tissierellaceae > Tissierella_B. Next base: position 12,068 of record CAZPZN010000001.1, on the reverse strand, counting down.
TTCAAATGAAGGTTTGGAATGCATTACGGGAAATCCCCTACGGAGAGACGAGAACATATAAAGATATTGCAATTAGAATTGGAAATGAAAAGGCATGTAGAGCAGTAGGTTTGGCTAATAATAAAAATCCAATATCTATTTTCATTCCATGTCACAGAGTCATAGGCTCCAATGGAAAACTTGTTGGTTATGGTGGAGGTCTGGATATAAAGGAGAAATTATTAAAGCTAGAAAAGTAAAGAAAGATAGGCAAATAATTGTGCCTATCTTTTTCTATCTAGCTATATATAGTTGTAATATCTTTTTGACACTACTGCTGCCCACTCATCAGGACCTTCCTTAAGATTCTCCCATTCAAAAACATTCATACGTTGTTCATCCAATTGGTTATATTGTAAGTTTAGATTACTATCGCTTTTAACGATAAATTTATCTCCCATGGCTAATGAATCGAAAGTTTGTATAAGGGCTTGGTTTTTTCGATTATCGTCATAATTAGGTGAGTTTAGATTTAATATTTCCATTTCATCTTTCCTTTCTGTCAATTTTACTATGTACTTAGTATGTGTATTAAAACAAATATAATTTGTGTAATTATTATCCAAGCTAGAAATTTCCTGCATCTATGTATTTTTTCTTGGTGTTTGTATCTGCTTAGACAAAAACCAACAACTTATTAACAAATGTTAAGTTGCAAATTATAGCAAGTATTTGCTATAATTGTATTTACAGATGTTTTTACTTTTCTATTCTACTTATTAGATCTTAATTACCAATAAATAAAAATTTGAATATGGAGGGATTACATGTATCACGTTGGATTAGTGTATACAAAGACCAGAGAGCTCACTCTAGAGGAAAAAAAGAGAGATCCACATGGCTCATCACAAATAAATAAGACTGTACAAGCTATTGAAGCTTCTCTAAAACATAATGGGCATACGGTAACATTAATACCTGCATCTATCCATATGCTACAGGATATAGTAGACATTGGGGATATAGATCTGATCTTTAATGCCTGTGTAGGTATTAAAAAGAAGAGAGAGCAAGCTAATATTGTAGCTATGTTGGAATTGTTAGATATACCATTTGTAGGGTCAACACTATCACCGCAGATTCTAGGCTTGCATAAGTCTATTGCAAAACGATTATTTAGAACGGCAGAAGTACCAACCTTAAGTTTCCAAG
>CAZPZN010000001.1:0-10867 GCA_964590735.1 uncultured Tissierella sp. | reverse complement strand
AAGAAGAATTGGATAAATCCTTAAAATTTCCATTGATAGTAAAGCCAGAGCGTGAAGGCTCAAGTCTTGGGATTACCTCAGATAGCGTTGTCTATGATGAGAAATCATTATTTGAGAGGATAAGTTATAGCATTGAAGAATTCCACCAACCAGCCCTTGTTGAAGAGTTCGTCTCAGGTAGAGAATTTACAATTGGAGTTTTGGGTACAGTTGAACCTGAAGTCCTACCTATAATTGAAATATTATATGAAGATGATAATGGATTTCAAACCGTGGACATAAAGGCCCAAGACCAACTAGCTCAAAAGTGTCCGGCAGATTTATCTAAAGAGAAGTCCGATGAATTAAAAAATTATGCTTTAAGGGTATATGAGGCATTAGGCTGCAATGAATTAGCACGTATAGACTTTCGAATGGATAAAGATGAGAATCCTTATTGCATAGAAATTAATACTTTACCTGGAATGCAACCAAGATATAGTGATTTTCCTAAGGCAGCAAAGGTTGCAGGTTATGACTACAATGAATTAATTGAAAAGCTTATACAGCAAGCAATTGCTGGAGCAAAGTTGAAGTTGAAGAAATAATTAACTTGAAGGGGGTCAATAAATGGGCGGTGCACCAGTAGAATTATTGTACTTATTTGCATTATTGGCAACAATAGTTATAATCTTTATATTTTATAAACGACCAATATACGAAGCTATGTTTTTAGGTTTTGTACTTATGGTATTGATCTTAGGTAAACAGGATCAATTTCTGGAATATTTATTAAAACCATCAACAAACACCCTATTCTACGCCATTGTTGCTTTTCTATCCTTGGCATTTATATTTGGAAATACACCAGCAATAGACCATATACTTGATTTTATTGTAGCCATAGTTGGAAGATTTAGGGGTGGTGCTGGTTGGGTATCATTGATTTCAAGTTCTTTTATGGCCGCCATGTCTGGTTCAGGACCTGGAAATGTAGCGGCAGATGGAGTATTTACCATACCCTCAATGATAAGGACTGGATTTCCAAGAGCCTTAGCAGCAACTACGGAAATGGCAGCTAGTTCACTTGGGCCAATGATTCCACCATCAGGAACAATACTCTTAGCTTTTGGAGTTCTAGATGCTTTATTTCCTGGACAATATCAACTATCAGCCTTTTGGATGGCTGTATGGGGCGTTGGATTATGGTTTATATTGCAAAGAACTTTAACATTATACGGATTTATTAGAGCATATAATGTACAACCTATACCTAAGGAAGATATTCCTGATATTAAGGAAACTATGAGAAAGGGTTGGAAAGCATTATTAGTGCCATTAATAATTCTTTTACCTATGTTGTTGGATTTTCTCTTAAGTGATACATTCTTTACAGCTAGGTTAGGAGCAGAAGGAGCTAAAGCATTATCCGCCTGCACCATACTCTTTACACCAGGTGTTGCAGCAATTTATACCTTAATTATTTGTAAAGATGAAATTGAAGGTGGTTTAAATCCGTCCAATTTATATAGAATGTTTAAAAAAGGGGTTTCCCAGATAATACCAGTGGCGGCTACAGTCTATTTTGCATATTGTTTATCTGAAGTTTTTAATGATGTAAATATGGGCTCTACTTTGGGAGATTATTTAGCATCTTTCCATATGACTAGATGGCAATTAGCCATATTCTTTCCGTTATTTACTTGTTTCCTAGGCATGTTCATACCAGGTTCATCTCAGATTGCTATATTTGGGGTCGCTATAGTAGGTGGACTTGTCGCTGGTGGAGTTAATCCTATGCTAGCAGCGGCCATGCTACCTGCTATAACAGGAGCGATTGAAGGTATGACTCCTCCATTGGCTTTAGCTATGTATACGGCCATGGGAATAGCACAATCTGGTATGAAAGAAACATCTCGATCAGCACTCTTATGGGTAATCATTCATCTAATTACTTCCATACTCATAATGGGTGGTATACTACCGGTATTATTTATTTAGGGGGGATAATATGAGGGATTTATTAAATAATATAGGAAAATCAATTTTTAGTATTTTTATAATAATTGCAATAGCTGGTGGAGGGATTGTATTTGCTCTCTTTGTAATAGCAATAATAATCGGTGGAGAAACAGGAAACTCATTGGCTTTAGTGGCCAAAAATGATATAATGCCTATATTCATAAGAAGTGCTGCTATTTCAATGGTTGGAGGCCTCCTGAATTTCTACGCATCTGGCAATCATGAGCTTACAATGGATGATAATAAATAAAAAATATTATTAGTAAATAAGGCCATTAGTCTATATAGATTGATGGTCTTTAAATTTTTTATCAGTGTTTACATTTCTTATCATCAAGGATATAATAATAATATGTACGAAGATTAGGAATAGTAGTTTTCTAGAAGGTCTTAAGCGAGTCGGGGAAGGTGAAAGCCCGGTGATACCTAGATAATGAATGGACCTAGGAGTGTTGCCTGAAAAAGTAAGGCAAGGCTATCCCCCTTATAGGATATGAGTTGGCTTATGCAATTAGAGTGGTACCGCGGATAATCTTCCGTCTCTTTATAGAGATGGGGGATTTTTTTAATTATTAAGAAAAGGATGTGCTTTTATGGATAAGAAAATAGTATTCAGTGGTGTGCAACCATCTGGTGAATTGACTATAGGAAACTATATAGGAGCTATAAAGAACTTTGGAGAACTTCAAGATGAATTCAATTGTTTTTACTGTATTGTAGATTTGCATGCAATTACAGTACCTCAGATACCTAAGGATTTAAGGAAGAGAACGCTGGATGTATTATCATTATATATGGCATGTGGCATAGACCCTGAAAAATCTACATTATTTATTCAGTCCCATGTTCCGGCACATACTGAGCTAACTTGGGTTTTAAATACCATTACCTATATGGGACAGCTTAATAGAATGACCCAGTATAAGGAGAAGTCCAGAAGGTCAGATGAAAACCTTAATGCAGGCTTGTTTACCTATCCAGTGCTTATGGCATCTGATATTCTATTATATCAAGCTGACTTTGTACCTGTGGGAGAAGACCAGAAACAACATCTTGAGTTGGCAAGAGACTTAGCAGAAAGATTTAATTATCGATATAGTGATACCTTCACTGTGCCTGAGCCATTGATAAAGGACTTTGGTGCTAGAATAATGAGCCTTCAAAATCCAGAATCTAAGATGTCTAAATCCGATGAAGACACAAATGCATTTATCCTAATTTTAGATGATAAGGATACTATTAGAAGAAAGATAAAAAGAGCAGTTACGGATTCCTTAGGTGTTGTAGCATATAATGATGAACAACCTGGCTTGAAGAATCTAATTAATATCTATTCAGTATTTTCCAATGATGATGTAGATACTATCCTAAAAAGATATGATGGTCTAGGTTACGGTAAGTTTAAGGAAGACTTAGCCGAGGTAGTAGTAGAAGGCTTAAGCCCGATACAAGAGAAATATAAAGACCTTATAAACAATAAGGACTATTTGGAAAAGGTATATAAAGAAGGGGCAGAAAGAGCCGAGTATACGGCTATGAAGACCCTTAGGAAGGTATATAAAAAAGTAGGATTTATACCTAGATAACATATTAAAAAGTCTTAAATCTTAATACAAGGATTTAAGGCTTTTTCTTTTATAGCTGCTTTCACTAGGGCTTTTTCATTTAAATTTTAACATCTTGAATTTAAATACCATTTAGGATCAGAATGTAATTAAAAATAGAAAACATCAACTTGCATAGACTTATAAGTTGACAAATATATCGATGTATTAGTATAATGTTATTAAGAACTTGGTATAATAGTAAAATAAACAAGAGAGGTGTAAATCATGGCAAAAAATATTATATCTGTGAACAATATTATGAATTCAATAGTTCCTATAACTCGATTTAATCGTGGGGAAGCTAGTAAAATATTCGATGAGGTCGAAGAAAATGGATTTAAAGTAGTTCTTAAAAATAATACTCCTGCTTGTGTTTTAGTAACACCTAAATTGTATGAAGAAATGGTAGAAGCATTAGAAGATTATGCTTTGTATTTTGAAGCAGAAAAAAGAATTAAAAATGCAGAAGACGAAGAATATATAAGTATTGGCCAAGTAATGGCTAATCTAGGGATTGAAGAATCTGATTTGGACGATATAGAGGTGGAAATTGACTAATGAGTTGGATAGTGAAATTTACTAAAGAAGCCCAACAAGATTTAGAATCTCTAGATGGTTCCCAGAGGGTACAGGTATTAAAGGCTATTAAGAAAGTATCAAACAATCCTTTGCCAAATACTGAAGGTGGATATGGAAAACCCTTAGGTAGCCATATGTCAAGCAATTTAACAGGATACATGAAAATTAAGCTTTCAAAGCTGGGACTACGTGTAGTTTATGGAATTGAGAGACAAGGAAATATTATGGTTATAATAATTATTTCTATTCGTGATGATGAAACTGTTTACAAAATTGCTGAGGATATCCGGAGAAAGATTTAAAAACTGCACTTAGACAATTAGTATAAACTAAATTTTATAGCAAGATAAATAAGATAAGCGTCTATTAAAAAATTCATTTAGGCGTTTATCTTTAATTTTAGCTTGAAATCCATTCAATATGTTATAATATACTTAAATTAATGGAAGGGGCGATGAAATGTTAACCCAACAGGAACTAATGGAAATGATAAGTAAAGGAGAAAGTCCTTATATAGAATTTAAAGAAGAGAATATAAAACCTAATGACCTAGCTGGAGAAATTGTTTCATTCGCAAATATGGAAGGTGGCACTATAATCATCGGTGTATCGGATGATGGCACTATAAAAGGTGTTACTATTGAGGATATAGAAGAAAAGGTTATGAATGTTTGTAGAAACAACTGTATTCCAAATATAATTCCTATTTATCAAGAAATATCTATAGATGATGTTAAAGTAGTTATTCTTACAATATTAAAAGGGGTTAATAAGCCATATTACACTGTTGATAATAAATATTATATTAGAGTTGGTACAACAAAAAGAATTGCTTCAAGAGAGGAATTGATGCGACTCTTTCAAGCTAGCGGAATAGTACATTATGATATATCCCCTGTCAAAGGTACTACAAAAAAAGACCTTAACATGGATTTAATAAGGGATTATTTCTTGAAATATAACACTTTTGACATATATGAAGAAGATGAAGGAACAGTAGATAGGATTCTTATAAATGCAGATATATTAAGCGAAGCAGCAAATACTATAGAATGCACGGTTGGCGGGTTGCTCATATTTGGGAAAAGGGTGGAAGATAAGTTGCCCCAAAATGGAATAAGTTTCGCTCATTTTAGAGGAAATGATATTACTGAGGAATTGATAGATAAAAAACAAATAGTCGGCAATTTGCCAGATTTAGTAGAGCAAGCATTGGTAATACTTAAAAATAATATTAAAACACCTTCAACCATTGTAGGTGCAATTAGAGAAGAAAAAGAAAGTTATCCAACTGTAGTGCTTAGGGAAGCCTTAGTAAATGCTCTAGTACACAGAAATTATAGTATAATTGGCTCTAAGATAAGAGTATTAATGTTTGAGAATAGAATTGAATTTCATAGTCCTGGTAAACTTCCAAATACAGTAACTATAGATAAAATGAAAATAGGAGTATCTTATTCTAGGAATCCATTTTTGGTAAAATACATGGAAAACCTAAGATATATTGATCAATTGGGAAGAGGAATACCAATGATTATAAAGAACATGCAGAATCTAGGAGCTAAAGAGCCAGAATTAAAGGAAATAGGAGAAGAATTCGTATTAACTATATATAGACCCCGTGATAACCCTTAAAAAAGTATATAAAATCAGATAAAAGGATAAGCATCTAAATTTGAAGTTTTTAGGTGCTTATCTTTTATTTTTTAAAATAAATTATAAAATCTTTTGTAATTCTTGTAGTAAAACCTCCTTCTAAATCGTTTATATATTAGAAGGGGAATTAGATTATGAATATGACATGACTATTTCAGGGTAAGTAAAAGAAAAAGGTAATACTGGGGGGAAAACGGTGATTATATATCTCAGTGCCATAGATACAGAAGAAAGAAGAAGTAAATTTGAACAAATATACGATAATTACAGATTCACTATGCTATATGTGGCAAAAGGCATAGTTAAGGAACATTCATCAGCTGAGGATGTAGTCCATGACACTTTCTTAAAGCTCATTGAGATAATTGACGATATAGAGGATGTTAATAGCAGTAAATCCAAGGGATTAATCCTTACAATAGTCAAGCACAAAGCTATAGATTATTTAAGAAAGATAAAACCCGATAGAAATATTCTCATAGATGAGGTTGAATTTCCTTTGCCAGATGACCAGCCTATACCCTTAGAAAGGATAATAAACGCAGAAGGCTATAATAGGTTGCTAGACCTAATAGATGAGCTGAATGAAAAGTATAGTACAGTTATAGAACTAAAATATATCCATGGATATAGTGGAAGAGAAATAGCTAATATACTTGATATAACAGAAGAAAATGCAAATATGAGGGTTTTTAGGGCAAGAAAAATGTTAATCAAAAAGATTGAAGGAGATGATCAACATGATAAATACTGAAGCAGATAATCTACTATTCGATTCCATATTAACTCAAGCACTAAAGCAAAAAAACCAAATATACCTGAGCTCTCTCCCTTCTGAAGAAGAATTATCAAGAGAACTGGACTACTCGGCTGAGTTTAAAAAGAAAATACAAGAACTCATTACAAGTTATAAGAGGAAATCAATACTGAAAAATACGCTTATTTTTATGAAGAAATTTGTTGCAATATTATTGATAGTAGCAGGGCTAGGATTCGCTGTCCTAATGCTCAATCAGCCTGTAAGAGCAGCTATTCAAAATATAATTACTCAATGGTTTGAGGAATATACCAGATTTGACTTTCAATCTGATTCGGGTTTAGTAGAACCTAGGAACTATACTCTTGCTTATCTACCCGATGGCTTTGTAGAAAGTAAGAAATCAGAATTTCCTGTATTTGAAAGAGTGATTTATGAATATGAAGATTTGAATGGTATTGATATTTTGTTTGAATATTCAGTTACATCAGAAAGCTATAGCATTAGTTTAGATAATGAACATTCGACTTATAGCAAAATTGAATTAAAAGGTTCAGAGGCACATCTATTTGAAAGTAATCAAAAAGATAGAAGAAGTTATTTGGTATGGGTACAAGAAGGCTATACATTTAAACTGGCATCAATGCTAGATACTTCAGAATTGATAAAAATTGCACAAAATATAAAAATTCAAAAATAATTTAAAAATAATTCTAAAATCTTGTAGTAAAACCTCTTTCTAAATCTTTGATTAGGAGGTGATTCCAATATGGGCACTGAGGTAATTCTTATTGTGACTGAGTATGGTTAATGTTTGATGAAAGGTAGGGAACAAAATGAAAAAAATGATAATAAGGTCCGTGTCATTACTAGTTTGCATGATTATGCTTTTAGTACCTATGGCAACATTTGCAGCCGAGGATTTACAAATAATTGAGAAACTAGTTAATTTTTATGGTAGTGAAAAATTGCCCTCCCAAGAAATAAGCGTCGGATACAGAACCGATGAAGCAGAAGAGATTTTTGGGACAACAAGCCAGAATGAGATAGAGAAAATTACAAATGAGATAACGAATTTTCTGAATTCACAGAAGACAAAAGAAGAAGCAATAAATGTCCTCAACAATAAAGAAAGTAAATTTACAATGGGAGAATTACTAAAGCTTACTGAAAATCACTTAAGAAGCTCTGGTACTATAAAAGAAAATCAAGTGATTAATCTGTTTAAGCTTGATGTGGTTGTCACAGATGTGAGTTGGAGTTATGAAGGTGTTGAAGTAAATTCAATTGAAGATATAATTTCTATTATGAATTCAGACAAAAACTTATATCCTCCTGAGGAAATAATAGAGGGAGACTTATCATTGATTGATTATATAGGGCCATCAGCTAATGATACCAAACCTTTTTCAGATAGTATGAATTATAATGTAGATGCTATTACATCCAAAGCAACTTATAATATTTCTGCTAGCGGTAGTATTTTTATTCCAAATAATTCAGTTTCTATTGAAAATGCATCTGGAAGACATGTTTCAGGACCAAATGGAGATATTATCGTATAAGAAAAGTAAGAAGTAAAAGTTGGGTAGATATATACATCATTATACGAGGAGGATTATTAATGAAAAATAAAATACTTATACTAATCTTTTTAATTTTAGTTATTTCACCAATATTTACCTTTGCGGAGTCTAGTATTGGAGTTATAACAGATATAAAAGTCTTAGACATAGAATTAACAAGTGAAGAAGTATCAGAGATGATTTTAAATAATGCATACAATGGATTGGATGTAAGAAAAGAGATTATTGAAGAAGACATTAATGGTATTATAGAAATAACAACTATCAAGCAACCACTTATGCGGATTAAGTATTCAAATGGTGCAACAACGCAAAGAACCATAGTTCATACATGGGGAGAGCGTAGGTCTTCAAAGAGTGACCCATCAAAAACTGCTACTTTATATGTTACATCTGTTTTTGATATAATGGATTATGATAACAATGAATATGTTAGGGTAGTAGAAGGTAGACATAGTGTATTTATGCATGACTCTTCTTTCAGACCCAAATCAACCACTGGCACTGTAGGACAAGCAGGACCTGGAGCACGTGATAAAAATGGAAATATTGTACCCGTAACACCAGAATACAAAGATTTCTCAAGAAGTTATCCTATACCAGGACAATCTTATACAGAATCTATAGCTACAACTAAATATTTTCTTGATGATAGTTACTCAGAAATAGGCACAACCGCAACTGTAACCCTAGAAAGAATCAGTACAGGAGGTTCAATAATTACTATTAAGGTTAGTGCAAACTATTGAAATTGACTATTGAAACTAACTATAGAGTATAACCAAGGTCTATTTTGAAATTTAATGTTATATAAATTTAATGTTCTGATAGGTTAAAATAGGAAAATTATTATGAGGTGAACGTTAAAAACATAACAATTTATTGTAGCTATGATGGTATATGTCACTGAGGCTAGGCTGTCATATACTTCTATTCTAGATTTCCATCTCGTTATGAGTAGATGGGAATCTAGGTATAGATATCCTATTAAATTAATTTTATTCAGTTTCGTACTTCTGGATAGATTATTTAGAAATAAAATGTTTAGTTTTATTGAAATTTACTTTAAAAAAATCTTATAGTCTGCTACGTATACAGACGATTCAAATATCTATCCTAATTAGGAGCTAAGTCTTTTTAGTATATTTAGACATTTAATTTATTTAAAACAAATTATGTTTAGAAGGCTAAATAAAGTTTTTCTAAAGATATTATACAAGAAAGAGGTGTTTTAAATATGAAAAAAATAATTGTTTTCACATTTATATTATTTATTTTAGCTGGATGTACTAAAAGACAAAATATCACAAAGTATGACTATAAATATACTGGTGAAAATGAACTATGGATTGGAGAATATAGATTGGTTGGTGAAAGTTATATTGTTCAATTAGATGATGGAACATTGGCATATGAAGGAGAAGGCAACAGGATATTGGAGGTAACATATAAGGGAGACTTATCAAATTTGGCTGAGATTAAAGAACTGGAGATATCTTACAAAGCCATGAATAATGAAGAATCGATGAAAATTAGATTTAAAAGTTCTCCTAATAAGAAAAATTACGTGTTATCATCAATAGAATCAGGTTTTATTGTAGATGAGTATGAAATTATAGAAGTTGTGATTACTATTGACGGAGTAAAACAAATTATTGAATTAAAACAATATAAATAATTCCTATAAACAATTTAAGATATATAAAATAATTAACCGTCCAGGCTCTGGACGGTTAACTAACTTTAAATAATTAAGCTCTGCTTATTCAATATTTTTCATTACTCACTCAGCAAATTTAGTTGTTACGATTTTCTCATAATCAGCTCTTCCAGGAGGCCTGAGCCTTGTATCTATCAATCAATGTCTTAAGTATTTCTAGGTCTGTATTAGGAATATGTAGATTTGAAAGGTATTGATATTTGGTTTGAATATTCTCAGAATTGATGAAAAATGCACAAAATCAAAAATAATTTGAAATAATTCTAAAATCTTGTAGCAAAACCTCCTTCTTAATCGTTTATATAATAGAGGGTAATTAAGCATAGAATATAAGGAGGTAAGTTAAATGAAGTTATTGTTAAAAGCAAAAAAAACATTTATGGTTTTTATTCTTTTTTTAATTGGATTAACAGTAGGAACTGTCATTTATGTATCAGCTGATAATTATATCAACCAAAGCTTTGCCCCAACACCTCATTATCCAAAAAATGAAAATGGTGAGACCTATGGTTCCGCATTAGATGCTACTTCACTGGAAACAGAACCAGATCTAATTAAAGCATATGGAGAAGATGGGAATATTGGATATATACGCTCTGAAGATTTATATGGTGCTCAGCCTAGAACACCACAAGAAGCATTGGAGATGCAAGACAAAGAAAGTGGTGAAAAAGAAATACCTTTATACGACAAAGAAGGCAAAAAGATCATTGGTAAGTTTAAAATTCAAGGCGGGAATTCTACTGAATACCAAAAATAATATAGATAGCTAAACGGATATATTATTTACACTGCCAATCAAATGGAAAACCGTCTGACCAAAGCCAGACGGTTCTGCTTATTTAATATTCTTCATTGCTTCTTCAGCAAATTTTCTAGTTACGATTTTCTCATAATCAGCTCTAGTATCCAACTCACCTGCCAGCTCCATTATATCCATTAGGTGGTTTAAACCCTCTTC